>CALVBW010000001.1 GCA_944325945.1 Candidatus Gastranaerophilales bacterium
AAAGTCCATTTCGGCAGTTTGATTTTTTTGGTAAACTTAATTTTCCGACCTGAAAACGCCCTCGCAGAGCGGGCTGTCCAAAATAATCAAAGTATCCGTACAAATAAAACCGGTCGTTAAATTACACAAACTAATAAAAAAGAGATAGAAATAATCTATCTCTTTTTTATTAGCAAGGGAGAGATTCGAACTCTCGACCTCACGGGTATGAGCCGTGCGCTCTCACCAACTGAGCTACCTTGCCATAAATATTGTCATATTTATCGACAAGCTTTATTCTTGCACAAAAGATTTGAATTTTCAAGTATTTAGTTATATAATTTTTTTTGTTTGTAGTAAACAATAAATTTTTTATTATGATTAAAGACTTAACAAAAGGTGCACCGTTAAAGCTTATACTGCTGTTTTCCATACCCCTTTTAATCGGAAACATTTTTCAGCAGTTATATAACCTTGCAGATATTGTAATTGTAGGGAGAACTTTAGGTGTCAAAGCTCTTGCTTCTGTCGGTGCTGCTGCGCCTTTGTTTTTTTTCATTATGTTTGCGATTACCGGTATGACAAACGGTTTTGCCGTTGTCACCGGACAAAAATTCGGTGCCAATGATAATGACGGCGTAAGGCGTTCCGTTGTTGTATCAACTATTTTAAGCACAATTTTTACATTGTTTTTTTCAATAATTTTTATGATTTTGATGAAACCTATTTTATTATTTATGAACGTCCCGCAGGAAATTTTCCATGATGCATACTGGTATATTCAAATTTGTGTTTTCGGACTTTTAACCGCCAATTATTACAATCTTCTTGCAAGCGTTGTCCGCGCGCTCGGCGACAGCAAAACTCCTTTATATTTTCTGATATTTGCATCAATACTTAATGTAATTCTGGCGTTAATTTTCATTCTTAACTTTCACTGGGGCGTTCCCGGGTCTGCAATCGCACTTGTGCTTTCTCAAGCTTTTTCCGTAATTCTATGTCTTATATATATTAAAAAACGTTTTCCAATACTTCATCTAAAAAAATCTGACTGGCTGTTTAAAAAAGAAAACCGCAAAGAAGATTTTGCTTTTATAATGGAACATTTAAACGTCGGATTTCCAATGGCAATGCAATTTTCTGTCCTCGGGATAGGAATTTTAATTATACAAAGCGTATGTAACACCTTTGGACCAAACTTGATTGCAGCCATGACAGCTGCTTTAAGAATAGAACAAATTGCGACTATGCCGATGATTTCATTCGGAGTCGCTGTATCAGTATTTGTAGCACAAAATTTCGGAGCTAAAAATCTTCCGAGAATCCGCTACGGCGTTTTGAGAACCTCTATGATAAACCTTCTGCTAAGCATACTTATGGCGGTTGTCATGCGGGTATGGGGAACACATATTGTCGGTGTATTCATAGGTACTGAAAAAACAGAGGTAATCAACCTCGCACATGAATATCTATGGATAAGCACTTTATTCTACTTCTTCTTAGGACAAATTTTCATATTCAGAAGCGCGCTTCAAGGTATGGGCAGAACCCTTATTCCACTCACTTCATCTTTTGCGGAACTTATGATAAGAGCCTTTGCCGCAGTATACTTAGCCGTAAAATTCGGTTACTACGGCATGTTCTATGCAGGCCCTATTGCATGGATTACAGCATCCCTTATTGTTTCACTGGGTTACTTTATTAATATTAAAAAATTAATTTTCAAAGACAAACTAAATCGTATCTGACAAATATTTGACAATTGTGTCCGCAAAAGTTTGAGATGACTGATAATTTTGCCCTGTGATAATATTTCCGTCGACAACTACATTAATTTCACCGACAGGAAGTTCTTCAAATATTGCATGCCTGTCTTTTAAGGCATCTTCAAGGCTAAACGGCAAAAGTTCCGTTTTTTTATAAAAGTCTTCTTCTTTATTGGTAAAACATGTAACGCGTTTACCTGATACAATATAATCCCCGTCATCTTTTTTGGCAGTTAATAAACCTGCAGGACCGTGACATACGGCTGCTATAAGCTTCCCTTTTTTATAAAAATCCGACACAATCTCACCGACAAATTCACTTTCCGCAATATCAAACATAGGTCCATGCCCGCCCGGAAATACAATTGCATCGTACATATTCATGTCAAAATTTTGTAATTTTTCGGTATTATCAAGAGCTTTTTTCGCTTCATGCCATTTTATATCATTTATAAAATTTTCACTTTGCGGATCAAGCAAAACCTCTCCGCCGGCTAAACTTGCAACGCTTACATGATACCCGTTTTCCAAAAACGTCACATAAGGCACGGCAAATTCTTCAAACCAAAGCCCTGTGCGCGTTCTGCCGTCACCAAAATAATCAACATTTGTAACCGCTATTAAAATATTTTTTGTCATACTAATTTCCTCCTTAAAAAAGGATAAATTGAATTCTTTTTTTATACATCAGAAAAAATGATTATGAAAGATTATACTATCCGCTAATTTAAAAAAACCTAAATAAAACTATATTAATTAAAAAGGAAAAAATAATGACACTAACCATAGAAAATATAAAAGCACGGCAAATACTTGATTCACGTGGAAACCCGACAATTGAAGCGGAAGTCGAATTGCCTTTCGGCATAACAGGTCGTGCCGCCGTACCCTCCGGCGCATCAAAAGGTATACACGAAGCATGGGAGCTTCGTGACGGAGATAAATCAAAATACAATGGACAGGGTGTTCTTAGTGCCGTTAAAAACATCAATGAAAAAATTGCGCCTGAATTAATCGGAAAAAACGCATTTTATCAAAATATCATTGACCAAACAATGATTAATCTTGACAAAACCGAAAACAAATCAAAGCTCGGCGCAAATGCCATACTTGGAGTTTCGCTGGCAGTCGCTAAAGCCGCGGCAAAAAGTTTAAAAATACCTTTATACAGGTATTTAGGCGGAATAAATGCCGTAACACTGCCTGTACCGATGATGAACATATTGAACGGCGGCGTACATGCAAATAACAAATTAGATTTTCAAGAATTTATGATAGCACCTGTAGGTGCGGAAAACTTCGAACACGCAATACAAATGGGTGCTGAAATTTTCCATAAACTTAAAAAAATTCTGAATGAAAAAGGATTTGCAACATCAGTCGGTGACGAAGGCGGATTTGCGCCGGATCTCCAACATAATTCAGACGCCATAGAACTTATTTTGGACGCAATAACTCAGGCAAATTATACAACGGAACAGGTAAAAATTTGTCTTGATATTGCATCCTCGGAATTCTATGAAAACGGTCGATATATAATAGAAAATCGAGTGATGACATACGACGAAATGACAGATTTTTTAACGGATTTGGTAAACAAATACCCGATAATATCAATAGAAGACGGTATGGCAGAAGAAGATTGGCAAGGGTGGAAACTCTTGACCGAACAATTGGGCAGCAGATGTCAGCTTGTCGGCGACGACCTTTTTGTAACAAATCCCGAAAGACTAAAAGAAGGGATTAAAAAATGTGCCGCAAATTCAATTCTTATTAAATTAAACCAAATCGGAACATTATCCGAAACGCTTGAAACCATAAGATTTGCACAAATTGCAGGTTATTCCGCAATAGTTTCCCACAGATCCGGCGAAACAGAGGACACTTTCATCGCGGATTTGGCAGTAGCCACAAACTGCGGACAGATAAAAACAGGCTCGCTTTCGCGAAGCGAAAGAATTGCAAAATATAACAGGTTGATAAGAATTGAACAGGAATTCGGCTCAGCCGCAAAATATCCGGGGCTTAAAGCCTTCAAAGGTCAAAAATTTGACAATGACTGCTCATGCGATTGTTAATTCTATTATGTAAAAATATGTAACAAAGCACTTAAAAACATTAAAGATTTTTTTGCTGAAATCCGATAGATTTTTTGTAAGATCTTTAAGGAGAAGTGTATTATGGACGAGAAGAAAATTATGAGCGAAGAAGATTTAATGGTTGATTTTGCAGAAATGACAAGTTTCGACTTTAATTCTTTGGATTATCAGCAAATGCAGGATTTGCATAAGATTACTGACAGCGAATATGCGGAAAAACCTTATGCATTTAAATTCGGCAAATTTGATCTTGCAGATTTGTTCAAATCATTTGTAACTCAAAAAGAAGTGTAAGGCTCGTTGAATTAGGGAGTTATGTGTATGGAAAATTTTGACGATTTGTTTCAGGAAAACTGCTTTTTGCCGTGTATAGGCGAAGCTGAACCAAAACAACAACCATTTGTCAGACAGCATAAAAGTTTAGACACATTACTAGCAGAACTGGAAGTGATAAAGAACAATATAGAGGAGATAAAAGCCAGGGAATGGCATCTGGCAAAGCTGATGCAGTTCCACAAAGAGGGGCTAGCCCCGAATTAGGCTGCCGGACTTGAAAAGCACCTCATATGAGGTGCTTTTTTAAATAAAAAGCACTTCTTTTTTGGAGAAGTGCAACAATTACTTTGTCAGAAAAATGGAAAAAGGAGTATTAAGCCAAACGGGGTCTACCTGTAAGATTTATCAACGCGTCTATAACTTTTGGCATTTGACAGACGAATGAGTAATTACCATGAGCTAAAGAACATTTTTTACAGTCACAATGAATTCTGTAGCATTCAAGTGCCTGCTCCGTCCAATTTTGTGTTATAGATTCGGAAATTTCTCCCTTAGTCTGAGGATAAAAATCTTCTTCAACATCCTGATACTCTCTCATTACAAACCCCACAGATTACCTACCCATGTTCATTTTATCAGGTCAAATTCTTTTTTTAATCCTCTATTTAATGGATTTATGTAAAATATTCACATAAAAAGTGCCAAAGCGTGAGCGAGCAGAGGCTGGAGGGCTTTGCGAAGGCAAAGACCGCAACGCCGTTTAATGCGAGCGAACAAGAGAGACACGACAACAAACTTGACCTTGGATAATCCTTATACGTCATCCCGCACTGCCTGAGGCAGGACAAGACATCTGATTTTGGTCGAATGCAATTCGCCATACCGCATTTATTGCGGGATCTAATATAATGTCGGATTAGTAAATCCGACCTACATTTTTACATAAAAACTATTATCGGTATGTCTTTTTGTTCACTTTTTCTTTTTATTGCGATGTAAAAAGAAAAAGTGAACCGAAAAAGAAAAACACGCTGTTTATTTGCAATCCTACGGATTGCTCAAGCCCTAACGGGCGCACTCCGTGCCGTTGCAAGCTGACGCTTGCAATTGTTTACCGCGCCTATAATTACGGCGCGGAGCCGGCACAGCCGGCTTT
>CALVBW010000002.1 GCA_944325945.1 Candidatus Gastranaerophilales bacterium
CGGCTCCGCTATAGTCTCAAAGACACATTCCCCCTGCTCTCAATCATGTGACTTTTGGGAAAAGATACTAAGATACTATGATACTAAGGCAGTAAGAAGTAACAGAAAAGTAGGTCGGCATTACCAAACCGACAGAAAACATACCGTCGGGATAGTAAACCCGACCTACAAGAATTTCAAGAGATTCTTCACCGATGCTCAGAATGACAAAAATACTTTCTTAGTGCCTTACTGTCTTAGTAACTTAGTATCTTCCAAAAAAGCCGCCTTTACCCTCGCTGAAGTCTTAATAACCCTCGGCATAATTGGAATAGTAGCAGCAATGACAATTCCGACATTGATATCAGAGTATCAGGATAAACAGTTTAAAACAGCGTATAAGAAGGCATATTCGGATTTAAACCAGGTGCTTATGTCCGCCTTAGCGTATAATGAGATGCCGTACCGTACCGGAGAGTATGATATCAATGCAACAACATCAGAATTTGCAATAATCAAATCCGGATTTAAAGTTTCTAAACAGTGTGACAAGAATACTTTTTACGAATGCTGGGCAAAAGGTGATACCTTATGCGGTGGTTCTTGTTCGGGTGGTGAAGGTGTAGATCTGGATTCCGGTTTGCCGGTTCCTTCAAATAACGCTGACAATCCGTTTATAGATGTATCGGGCAGAAGCTGGGTGCCTTATTGGCCGTTTCAAAATATTTATCTTGTTGATACGAACGGTTTGGCCGGACCTAATAGATTTGGAAAAGACAGATGGATATTTACTTTTAAGGATAAAGATAATGCGAGAGTATCAAAAGGTGTTCCTGTAAAAGTTAGTCCACTACTGGAAAGAGATATTGTTACTGTAGATTCCTTTTGTAAGCGACCGCCTTGTTATTATTATACATGGCTTTATGAAAGATAAATATTTATAAAGAAAAAATAAAGATTGTAAAAAATACACTTGCTTTTTTATTGTCATTGATTTATAATGTAATTGTGAAATAAATCACGATAAAATTGAAAAATTTTATGATAAAATTAATTACTCCAAAAGAGCTGAAGTAATAATCAAAAAGGAGATAAATATGACAACAAAAAGCAAAAAGACCGTTGAGAAGCTGGAAAAGACTTTAAATAAGTCTACAGTTGTCGACAACGCTGAACAATTGGAATTGCTTATCGAAAGAGTTAAAAAGGCTCAAAAGATTTATGCAAATTACACACAGGAACAAGTTGATGCGATTTTTAAAGCTGCTGCAACAGCTGCTGACAAAGCGCGTATTCCTTTAGCCAGAATGGCTGTTGAAGAAACAGGAATGGGTGTTTTGGAAGATAAAATTATTAAAAATCACTTTGCATCAGAATACATTTACAACAAACACAAAAACGCAAAGACCTGCGGTATTATCAGTGAAGACAAAACCAACGGTATAAAAGTTTTTGCAGAACCTTTAGGCGTTATTGCAGGTATTGTACCTACAACAAACCCTACGTCAACTGCAATTTTTAAATCATTAATTGCATTGAAAACAAGAAACGCAATTATCTTTTCACCACACCCGAGAGCTACAAAATGTACAATTGCTGCTGCAAAATTAGTACTTGAAGCTGCAGTTAAGGCAGGTGCTCCGGAAGATATTATCGGCTGGATTGATGTTCCGTCAATTGAATTGTCAAATCAATTGATGAAACACGAATCAATTGCCTGCATTCTGGCAACAGGCGGTCCCGGAATGGTTAAAGCAGCTTATTCATCAGGCAACCCTGCATTAGGCGTTGGACCGGGTAATGCATGCGCAGTTATTGATGAAACTGCTGATATTAAAATGGCTGTTTCATCAATTATTATGTCAAAAACATTTGATAACGGTATGATTTGTGCCTCAGAACAATCAGTTGTTGTTGTTGATAAAGTATATGAAGAAGTTAAAAACGAATTCATTTATAGAGGCGCTCATCTTTTGAGTTCTTCAGACGAAAAGAAACTTATGGATTTGCCGTTTATTGATCCGAAACGCGGAACAGCTCATCCGGCTATTGTCGGTCAAAGCGCACGTAAAATTGCCGAGCTTGCCGGATTTAAAGTCCCTGCAAATTCTAAGATTTTGCTTGCCGAAAGACCAAAAGTTGATTGGGAAGATCCGTTCTCAAGAGAAAAATTATCACCGATTTTGACTATGTATAAAGCAAAAGATTTTGAAGAAGCTGCAGAAATGGCATATGAGCTTGTTATTAAAGGCGGTGCAGGTCACTCTGCTGATCTTTATACAGATGCACGTCATCAGGAAAGAATTGACAAATACGCAGAAAAAATGCCTACCTGCCGTGTACTGATAAATTCACCTTCAGCACAGGGCGGTATCGGTGATTTGTATAACTTTAAACTTGAACCGTCACTTTCATTAGGCTGCGGTTCTTGGGGTAAAAACGCAGTATCAGGTAACATTGGTGTTGAACACTTATTAAACTACAAGACTGTTGCTGAAAGGAGAGAAAACATGTTATGGTTTAAAGTTCCGCCGAAAGTTTACTTCAAAAGAGGTGCCGTTGATCTGGCTCTCCGTGAACTTGAAGGCAAGAAACGCGCATTTATTGTAACTGACAGATTCTTATTCAATTCAGGCGCAGTTGATCAGATTGTTAATGTTTTGGATGAAATCGGTATTGATCATCAGATCTTCTTTGATGTTAAACCGGATCCGACATTATCTACAATTAATCAGGCTTTGGACATCATCAGACCTTACGAACCCGATGTTATCATCGCGCTCGGCGGTGGTTCTCCTATGGATGCCGCTAAGATTATGTGGTTGATGTATGAACAGCCTGATACAGTGTTTGAAGATATTTCAATGAGATTTATGGATATCAGAAAAAGAATCTGCAGAATTCCTGACTTAGGCAAAAAAGCAACAATGGTTGCAATTCCGACAACATCAGGTACAGGTTCCGAAGTTACACCGTTTGCGATCATCACAGACGATGAAACCCACGTTAAATACGCAATCGCTGATTACGCATTAACACCTAATATGGCAATCATCGACCCGAACTTTGTTGACGGTATGCCGAAAGGTTTGACTGCTGCATCAGGTATTGACGCACTGGTTCACTCTATTGAAGCTTATGTTTCTTCCATGGCTACAAACTTCACTAATTCAAACGCTCTGGAAGCAACAAAATTAATCTTCAGATATCTTGAAAGATCTTATAACGAAGGTGCAAATGACCCGATTGCAAGAGAAAAAATGCATTATGCAGCAACAATTGCCGGTATGGCATTTGCAAACGCATTCCTGGGCTTGTGCCACTCAATGGCTCACAAACTAGGTGCTATGTTTAACATACCTCACGGTGTTGCAAACGCATTATTGATTAATCAGGTAATCAAATATAACGCAACCGATTGCCCGAAAAAACAATGTACATTCCCGCAGTATAAGTTCCCGAACGCTAAGGCTAAATATGGTCAGATAGCTGACGAACTTAATCTCGGCGGTAAAACTGATGCCGAAAAAGTTGAATTGCTTTTAGATGAAATTACAAGATTGAAAAATGCAATCAACTTGCCGAAATCTATCAGAGAGTTTGGCGTAAAAGAAAAAGACTTCTACGATAAACTTGATGAAATGGTTGAATTGGCATTCGACGATCAATGTACAGGTGCAAACCCTGCATATCCGTTGATGGAAGATATTAAGAAAATCTACATTGACGCTTATGAAGGTGTTGTAAGAGATTACGAAAACGATAAATAATTAAAATTAAATGGTTAAGGCGCCGGCAGGGAAAATACCCTGCCGGCGCCTTTTGTTATTTTTGGTTTAAAAAATCTGTCCAATAATTTCCGGCACCATCGGGATTTTTGTTTAGTAATGCATATTCAGTGCATCCGTATCCAAGATAGGGATCTGTACTGTTTAAATCGGATAACGTACATGGACGTGTATCATGAGCCGGATTTGCAACAGGTAAAATACCATTATTTTCGGTTATTTTAAATGTGTGAAGATCATATCCTGCTTTATTAGGTTTATTTTGACCGTTTAGATCAATATAAATCCAGTGGTAAAAGCCAATCCACATAATCATATTATCCGGTAGTAAAATTGAAGTTTTATTAGAGATTGCTCCTATATGCAAAGTCCCATTGCCTGCCAAATTTGTGTAATTACGTTTGCAATTATTGTCTTTTGTACTGTCACATAATTTTGCACCATTTATTAATTCTGCCATGTCCTGTGCCTGTTTTTGTAATATATCAGCACCTTTTGTATTTTTATCGTAATCATAATATGGCGATATTCCCTTCGCTATAAGATAAGTATTTGCATTTTGTATAATTGAATATGCTTTTTTTAATTTTGTTTCATAAATTTTAGCCTGATATTTTGTCACAAGGGTGGGAATAGTCATGGCTGCAACAATACCGATAATACCTAAAGTAATCAAAACCTCAGCAAGTGTAAAACCCTTGCTAAAAGCCGATTTCGGGGGGGGTGATTGTCTGAACCGCGGTCATGCCAAAACTTTTAGCCATATTAAATCTCCTTTTTTTTTTTATTAAACCTTATTTTTGATTTTTTGTCAATATTGATATTTTACAAAACCGTAAAATATATTTTATGTTTCAGGATATAAAGGCGCTTTTTGATTTTTAACCTTGACAATCGCTTATGTCTTTTTTATTATAAAGAAACGGTAAGGCGACATGGCCAAGTGGTAAGGCAGAAGCCTGCAAAGCTTTTACCCCCGGTTCGAATCCGGGTGTCGCCTTTTTTTAATTAATATTAAGTTGAAAGTTGCCATTCAGGCAATTTTTTTATTGAATTTTTCTTTATAAAAATATGATAAAACCGGTTTGGTGCGTAGTAAAGAAAACAGGCTTTAAGTTGCCGCAGAAAATGCAGTTAAAAGATAATTTGACTGCTGATTTCGACGGTATGTTTAATATGATTTCTCTTGAAAGAGGTTCAAATAGTATCGGACGTGAAATATTTGGCAGAGAAAAAGATTTTCTTAAATGCATTGATATTGAAATAGAAAATAGTGCTGAAAAAAGAAAAGGATTTGGTTCACTTATTCATGCCTTATCAATTATGCTGATGAAGGAAAATAATGCGAAATACATTCATTTGAATTCTTTACCTCAGGCAATTAAATTCCATTATATGAACGGATTTAGAACGTCAAGTTCAGGTAATGAATCCGCAGCTGCCTGCATGCGTTCAATTATTAAATCAGACACTCCGTTTGCAAGATTAAAAGAACGCGCAAACGATTTATGGCTCAGATTATCCTTAAAAGATCCTAAGGCAAGGCAAGAGGCGGACAAATTATACGATGAATATTTAGAAGCTGTTTTTAAAAACGGTATTTCAGACGAATGTGCGAATTTCCCGAGTACTGTTGATATGAGACTTACGTTAAAAGATGCTATGAAAAATAATACAAAGCACAACAGTATTTTACATAACTTCGGAATTGATTATGAAATATAAAAAATGGACGATACAAGGCTCGAACTTGTGACCCCTTGAATGTCGTTCAAGTGCTCTACCAACTGAGCTAATCGTCCATAAATAAATTCTACAAAGAACTTACGTACAAGTCAATATCATTGTCAGAAATCATTTCTGTTGCCGCGACAAGAATTTTATTGTCATCAAGTTTTAAACCGCCGATTATTCCTGCGGATTTTAATTTTGCAAGGGATGCGCCAGCATCTTTAATTTCTATAACAAATTCGTTAAAGAAATTTTTGTTTAAAGTTTTAATACCTTTTGCGGCAAGTTTTTCAGAAAGTTTGTGAGCTTGTTTTGCGGATAAATATCCTGCCTGTTTGAAACCTTTTTCACCCATAACGCTTAAATATAAAGTTGCGCAAAGTCCGATAAGTGCCTGATTTGAGCAGATATTACTTGTGGCTTTTTCGCGTTTAATATGCTGTTCGCGGGTTTGGATAGTTAATGTAAAAGCTTGATTTCCATCGGCGTCAACTGTTCTTCCTGCAAGACGTCCTGGGAGCTGACGCATGTATTTTTCTTTGCATGCCATAAATCCTGCGCCCGGTCCGCCAAAGTTTACCGGAATACCGAGTGTCTGAACGTCCCCGACCATAATATCGCATTCAACAGGTTTAAGGATTGATAATGTCGAAACATCCGTACAAACCACAAGCAGCGTATCAACCTGCGGCATCTCCAAAATTTCGCCGTAAAAATTCGGTGTCTGGATTAAAACGCATGAATAATCCGCAGTATTTTCAGGGATATTGTCAAACCATTCAACATCAATTGAGTTTGCGTGTGTATAGGTTTTAATAACTTTTTTGTATTCAGGGTTTATAGAATTTGAAACCAGTACTTTATCAATTTTTTTGATACGTACAGCCATCAAGATGGCTTCTGCGCATGCTGTCGCTGCGTCATAGACCGTTGCGTTTGCGACATCCATATTGGTCAGCCGGCACATCATTGTTTGAAATTCATACATAACCTGCAGTGTGCCCTGAGAAATCTCCGGCTGGTAGGGGGTATATGCTGTATTAAATTCAAATCTCTGAGAAATTTGCGAAATGCAGGCTGGAATAAATTTGTTATAATATCCGGCACCCAAAAAGCTTATGTAATCAGTTTTATTCTTTTTTGCAAGAGATTTGACGCGTTTTTGAGTTTCCATTTCGCTTATTGCATCAGGAAGTTCAAGGTTTTGCATACGTGCTTTTTCGGGAATTTGTTTGAATAAATCGCGAACATCGGATACACCGATTTCATCGCACATTTTTTTTATAACGTCGTCATTATGTACCAAAAAATTTTTCATTATTCCAAGTCTTCTTTATAATCTTCGTATTCCAAAAGGTCAGCGAGTTCTGACTCGTCGCCTGTTTTTTCGATTTTTACAAGCCATCCTTTTTCATAGCAGTCCTCGTTTAAAATTTCCGGCGAATCTGCAATTGCGTCATTAACTTCAATAATTTTCCCGCTAACCGGCATGTAAATTTCAGATGCTGCCTTAACCGATTCAATTGTTGCGAAAGTGTCGCCTTTTTTGTATTCGGAGCCAACTTCAGGCAATTCTACAAATACAATATCTCCCAATTGTTCAATCGCATAATCCGTCAAGCCGATTACGTAATTCCCGTTTTCTTCCAGCAAATATTCGTGGGATTTTGAACATAAAATTTTTTCAGTAATACTCATTTTAGCTCCTTGTTACTTTATTTCTTTTTTTAATAAAAGGTCGTTTTACAACTTCCGCATCATGAAGTTTTTCTCTTATCATAACCTGAACAACCGTGCCTGCGCAAATTTCTTTAATATTTTTTACATAAGCCATTGCGATATTGGCATTTAACATCGGAGAAACCCCGCCGCTTGTTACAATACCGACTTTTTCTCCTTTGTAATAAACTTCATATTCATGGCGTGCTATTGATTTATCGAGCATTTTCAAACCTATAAGTTTTTTAGGTGCGCCGTGTTCAAGTTGTTCCATAATAGTTTTTTTGCCGTTGTAATCCTCAAATTTATCTTTCGGAATTGACCATGACAAACCTGCCTCAACAGGTGTGGTATTTTCGTCCAAATCATTCCCATATAAAGGTAATGCGGCTTCTAATCTTAATGTATCTCTGGCACCAAGTCCTATTGGTAATATGTTAAATTCTTTACCTTCTTCCAATAATTTGTCCCAGAGGTATTCTACATATTCGTTTATAACAAGAAGTTCAAAGCCGTCCTCTCCAGTGTAGCCGGTTCTTGAAATATACATCGGAATATTCAATAATTTACCTTCAATTATCGTGAAGGAATCTTGATCTTCGGTATAGCCTAATTTATGCATCAAATCAATTGCTTTTGGTCCCTGAACGGCTAATAAAGATAAGTTGTGAGATTCATTGTCCAAATTAATGTTGTATCCTCTCTGGTTCAATGACATCCAGTTAATATCTTCGTCAACCCTTGATGCGTTGCAGACTATTAAATACGTATTGGTTTTAAGTTTATAGATTATTAAATCATCAATTAATCCGCCGTCTCTATTCGGAAGCTGGCAATAAACAGCTTTTCCGTCTGATAATTCGGAAATATCCTGCGGCACAATTTTATTCAAGAATTCCTCCGCATCTTCACCTACAACAAAAATTTCTCCCATATGCGAAACATCAAACAGACCCACATTTTCACGAACATTTTTGTGTTCTTCAATAATTGACCTGTATTGTACAGGCATGTGCCAGCCTGCAAAGTCAACCATTTTCGCGCCAAGTTCAATGTGTTTTTCGTGTAAGTAAGTTTTTTTGACCATGTTGCCCCCCTTAAAATTATTTTCTGATTTTTAAGGCTAATTGTCAAGAGGGTTTATTGAAGATCAAACAGTTTTTTATACAAATCTACTTCTTTTTCGGTAATATTTTTCGGGATAATAATTTTTACCCGTGCATTCAAATTGCCGTAACCGCCTTTTTTAGGTAATCCTAGCCCTTTAAGTCTAAGCATTTGACCGGTAGATGTTTTGGGCGGAATTTTTATTCCGATTTTACCGTGTAATGTTTCAATATCCTTTTTACAGCCAAGAACTGCCTCAGGAGGGGTTATTTCAATATCTTTAGTTAAATCATTCCCGTCTATTTCATAATTGTTGTCTTTCATATGAATAACTAAATACAAATCGCCCTTTTGACCGTAATCGTCAGTTTTGCCTTCACCTTTGACACGGACTTTTTGACCTTCTTTTATTTCAGCCGGAAGTTTTACTTTAATGGATTTTTGTTCTGATTTTATGCCCGTACCTCCGCAGGCAGCACAAAATCCTCCGCCGGGCGGACATTGACGACATTTTTCCATTTGATTAAATCGTACGGTTATTGGTTTTTGATCAAACAAGTCTTTTGCCGTGACGTTTAAAGTCATTGTAACATCAAGATTTTCGGGTTTTGATTGACGGCGTGAACGTGTGCTTTGCTGTTGTCCGCCAAAGTCAAATCCGCCAAAATCCATACGGCTTTTTCTTCCGCCGGATTGAGCTTGTCCCATCATCATATCACCGAATAGGGAGCTGAAAAAGTCAGAAAATCCGCCTAAATCCTGTCCGTTAAAGTTAAAAGTCTGATATCCGCCCTGACCTCCGCCAAAGCCGAATTGTTCAAATCCCGGCGGCGGGGTGTATTCAGCTCCGCCCTGCCAGTTTGAACCTAAGCTGTCATATCTCTGGCGTTTTTGTTTATCTCCCAGAACTTCATAGGCTTCATTTATATCTTTAAATTTTGCTTCGGCTTCTTTTGTTTTATTTACATCAGGGTGATATTTACGCGCAAGTTTTCGGTATGCAGATTTGATTTCTGCTTCCGTTGCTCCGCGTTTTACTCCCAATATTTCATAATAATCTTTATACTGCATATTTATCTCCTATTATTATGATAATATAAAATTTTACGAATCCTCAATTTATTAATTATTTTTTAACAGTAATACCCGTGCTATTACCATACGTAATAGCACATGATTATTGCATGTAAACATTAATCCATTGAGATTTTGGAAGAAATTTCAGCTAAAATACGTGCAACATCACTGCCGCCTATGCAAACTTCAAGAATTAACGGGCTGTGGATAAGAACAGTCTCACTGTATTCCATAGTATCGACGTCAATTACGTCAAATTCAACAAAATCGTCACCGGCATAGGTAAGCTTTCCGTACTCTCCTCCTGTTGCCCATCTGATAAACATATATTGATTTTCAAACTCTTTTAATTTTTCTATTAAACGCATATACACCTACAAAATATATATTAGTCATTTTTATCTAAATGTCAATAAGTTACAATATTAAAATTCGGTTAAATATTGAACTGTTTTCTTATGCCCTCTTCATGGTAGAATCCGCCGCCGCAGATGGTTTCAACAACTTTTAAAACGAATTCACGCGGAGCGTCAAGCTGGTTTAAGTAAAATTCTCTGTTAGATAAATGTTTTATTTTTAAAATTGTATTCTGATTGGTTTCAGCCGGAACAAATAAAGAGGCTACTTCATGTTCCAGCAGTCTGCCCATTTCGTCATCATGGTTTTTTACACCTTGCATAATTTCGTTGTAATTGCCTTTTACGGCCATAATACGACCGGAGAAAAGGTGTTCGCCGTTTTCTCTGTATAGAGCTTGCGGCTGGTAGTTACAGCGGGTTGTAAAGCTTATTTTATGCCACAAAATATTTATGATTGCTACTGACTTTTGGGGATCGGTATCTACATAAATATTCTGGGTAGTTATTCCCCGTGAAGAAAAGGCCTGTTTTAATGTTTCCGATACCGCCTGAAGGTTATCGATCATTCTGATAAAAATTTCGTTTGTATTAACAGTTGCATGCTGGTAGTCCAAAAATTGCTTGTACATATGTGTTGATACAAGACCTACTCTTTCTTGAATCAGGGAGGACTTTCTTGCGGAAGTCTCAGAATTATCAAAATTTTCGAAATTGTTTAGCAATACAGAATTCCCTTCTATAACCTATTTTAATAATAAACATGTTTTTATGTAAAGATTATAATATTTTTTTTTACAAATTGGAATACATGTATGGATGTATTTCTGAAAATTATTATTTTAAGTTGGATTTTAGTTTTGCAATGATAATTATTGGGTTATAGGTCAAGTGTGCGCTGTCATATTGTTTAAGGAATTCTTCGCAAAAGTTTTTTATGTCTTTTATTGTCCAGATATTAGCGGCAAGAGAGTTTACGCCTGTGTTTTTCATATGAGTTAAAAGTGCCAGAGGACTTTCAAAATCAAGGATTTGCGTGTATTCATCCGTATATAATATTTCAAAATCAGGCTCTAAAATCCGTATAATCTCGTCTTTTGAAAGGTAATTAAGGGTTAAGCCGGAGATTTCTTTGAGTTCGTTGAAATTTTCTTTGCCAAAAGTAGAAAATGCAAGAATGCCGTCATTATTAAGAAATTTTTTGTAGTAGTTAATCACGTCAGACAGATTGTAAAACCACTGGAACATTGCGTTTGATATGATTAAATCGGTATTTGCAGGCGGTTTAATTCTGGAGGCGTTACCGGGGATGAAATTTGCGTCGGGTATTATTTTATGCACATAATTTTTGGACTTTTCCGTAAGGTCGTTTGCATAAAATTTTTGAAAAGCCAGATGAGATTTTATTTGTTTTGTCAAAATTCCGGTACCTGCACCGAGTTCCAGAATTACAGGAAAATCTTTGCGGATTTTTACGGTTTCATTTGCAAGTTTTTGTGCCAAATCCTTTTGAATAATAGCATTTTTATCATATTTATCCAGACTTTTTTCAAATTGTTTTTTTATTGATTTGCTGTTTTGCATATTTCGTCCCAGTATTCAAAATTATAGAACGGAAAATGTCCGCAATCAAGAACTTTTGCATTGTTTCCCCACATATTAATCTGATTTTTGGTCGGAATAATTTTGTCAAAATTTCCGACAATTGCTAAATCGTAAAAATGTCCGTCATATGAAATTTTTGCGTTTTTAATAAGTTTATCCAGTGTAATTAACTCATTTACGCGGTTTTCGATTGATCTTTGAACCGGATTTTGCAGATATTTTTCAAGTAATTTGGCATCCGAAAAAACATTTTCGTAAAATTTGCCTCTCAGACCCGTTTCCGCGTATTTTAAGGTCAAATCAAAAGTCCTTATCGGAATTCCGTACTCATTATCAACAGGGTATGGAGTTCCGTTTACTGCAATTTTTTTGTTAAACTCAGGCAGCTTATCTTTTAGATAATACGCAATAAAAACCCCCATAGACCAGGCTATAAGATTTTTTTTGTTATAGTTGTCGGGTATTTCGGGCAGATTTAAATCGCTGTAATCATAAAACATCAGAACGTCGAAGTCTTTTGTTCTCAGACATTTAAACGGTTGTCCGTCAAAGCTCCAGCCCCCGAAAAATACGATTAAATTGTCGTTATTTTGTTTGTTAATCCAATCAAATTGCATAATTTTTCTAAGTCTTTTTCTGTGATTTCAGTTGTAAGTGAAAATCTTATTCGAGATGTCCCTTCCTGTACGGTAGGCGGTCTTATTGGAAGTGTAAAATAACCGTTTTGATAAAGAATTTCGCACATTTCAACGGTTTTTTGATTATCGCCTATAATATACGGGATGATATGGCTTGGACTCCCCATTTTTTGCGCCAATTCAAGCATATTCCGTCTTTTTTCATAAGTGTTCGGCAATTTATTTTCAATAATCCATTTTGTAAATGCGACATTTATCGGCGGAAGTGCGGTTGAGAATATAAATGAGCGGGATTTGTTAATTAAAAAGTCAATAAGAGTTTTATCTCCGACAACAAACGCGCCCATTGAACCTATTGCTTTGCCGAAGGTTCCGATTAAAAGGTCAATATCATCAATTACGCCTAAAGTTTCCGCAACCCCCAGACCTTTTTCGCCAAATACTCCGAAAGCGTGCGCTTCATCTATAATCAGCATGCAGTTATATTTTTTCTTCAGCTCAATAATCCTTTTTAAATCCGCAATATCTCCGTCCATGCTGAATACACTTTCAGTGATTATGATTGCATTTTTAAAATTTTTACGTTCACGCGCAAGCAGAATTTCAAGGCTGTCTGTATTGTTATGCTGATAGCGGAAAAATTTGCCTTTAGATAATTGCATTCCGTCAATTATGCTGGCATGGTTGAGTTTGTCCGAAAAGATTGCATCTTCTTTTTGTGCTATTGCGCTTGAAATTCCGACATTGGCATGGTATCCGCTGTTAAATAAAAGTGCAGCTTCTTTGTCGTATAAATTTGCCAAGAGGTTTTCCAAATCTTTATAAACAGGCAAATTCCCCGTTAAAAGCCTTGCAGAGGCGCTTCCGAAAGAATATTTGCCGCCGACGGTTTTCATAAATTCTTCCGTAATCCTTCTGTTATCGGCAAATCCGAGATAATTGTTTGACGAAAGATTTAGGAGCCTTTTTTCTCCGAAATAAACGTATTTTTCATCTTTTTTTGAAAAATTTTTTATTGTGCGGAAATGTGAATGCTCCTCAAGTGTCTTTAAAATATCTGCGTAAGTTTCGTACATAATAAAATTGTATTACAAAAATAAATATGACAAAATATTTGACTAAAATATTAAAAAAGTTTATAATAAACCTAAAAATAAGGAGGAAAGCCATAAGAAACAAAGAGTTAAAAAATGTCGGGGGGGGGCGACTCTCCTAGATAGACAGGACAAGGGTTTTGGCGGTATACGTTGGGAAAAGTTACTAAGATACTATGGCACTAAGATACTAAGAAGTAACGGTCGGCATTACTATGCGGACAGAAAATATATCGTCGGGTTAGTAAACCCGACCTATAAGAAACTTCCTTTGTTCCTCAAGGGCGAGAGAGAAAAATCTGTGAGCGAAGCTCACAGAAAATTCTTAGTGTCTTACTGTCTTAGTAACTTAGTATCTTCCAAAAAAGCCGCCTTTACCCTCGCTGAAGTCTTGATAACCCTCGGCATAATCGGAATAGTAGCTGCAATGACAATCCCGACACTTATTACAAATCATAGAAACAAACAACTTCAAGTTGGGCTTAAAAAAGCATATTCTGAACTCCAACAGGCTTTACTTATGTATCAGGCAGAAAATGGTTTTCCATTAAGCAGGTTTGATGCCGATAAAGAAACATTAATGAAATATTTTAAAGTCGCTCAGGATTGCGGTTTGGGTTATTCTGACAGAAATACTGCTTGTGTTCCGAATGATCCGAATAGACCTGATACGCGGATTTATAAAAATTTTAATGGTACAAATTATGTAAATATGGAATGTTTTGATGACGGTCAGTTCGTTTTGGCAGATGGCGCCTTGATTATGATAAATACTGTTGGGGCATGTCCGAAATCTATAAATATTGATGTGAACGGATATAAAAAAGGTCCAAATAGGCTAGGGCAGGATTTATTTGTTTTTTTGTGGAATGTTGTTGATAATCCCGTAGAAGTGTACCCTGCCGGAGCTCACCCTGATTGGGGTTGGAATGACAGTCCATGTAATAAAACTTCAAAGGATTCTTTTAATGGTTTGACATGTACTGTAAAGGCTCTTAATGATAAAGACTTTTTTAATAATTTGCCTAAATAATTTTGATTTACTGGTTTTTAACCGCAAAAAAAAAGACGTCCCTAAGGACGTCTTTTTTAATTATCTTTTTTCTTCAGGGTCGGGAATGCTATTACATCACGTATGGAAGGTGAATTGGTCAAAAGCATTATCAGTCTGTCAATACCGATTCCCAAACCGCCCATAGGAGGCACGCCGTGTTCAAGTGCGCAGATGTAATCTTCGTCAATCGGCATGGCTTCTTCATCACCTGCCGCTTTTGCCTGCATTTGAGCTTCAAATCTCATTCTCTGATCTATAGGATCCGTAAGTTCGGAAAATGCATTTGCTACTTCCCAGCCGTTAATTCTTGTCTCAAAACGCTCTGTCAGTCTGTCATTATCTCTGTGAACTTTTGCGAGCGGTGATATATCACGCGGATAATCAATTATGTGAACAGGCTGTATTAGACCGGGTTCGATTTTTTCTTCAAAAACACGTTCAACAACCTGACCCCAGTTGTCACAGTCGTCAGCATTAACATTGATTGTTTTGGCTTTTGCTTTTGCATCTTCAACCGTAAATATTGTGTTAAAATCTACACCTGTGGCTTCTTTGATTGATCCGAGCATGGTTTTTCTGTCCCATGGCGGTGTAAGGTCGATTTCGTTATCGCCGTATTGGATTTTCATTGTTCCGAGAACTTCCTGCGCGATTGTTGAAACCAAATTTTCGGTCAAAACCATCATTTCGTTATAATCAACATATGCCTGATACAATTCCATCATTGTAAATTCAGGGTTGTGGCGGGTGTCGATGCCTTCGTTTCTGAAACTTCTGTTAATTTCAAAGATTTTTTCGGAAAGTCCGCCTACCATAAGTCTTTTCAGGTAAAGTTCAGGTGCAATTCTTAAATACATGTCCATATCAAGTGTATTATGGTGTGTAATAAAAGGTCTTGCGTTAGCTCCGCCTGCCTGCGGGTGAAGCATAGGTGTTTCAACCTCTAAAAATCCCTGATTTGTTAAATATTCTCTGATTTTTTGGATTATCAAACTTCTTGTTCTGAATGTTTTTCTGACGTCTTCATTGATAATCATATCAACGTATCTTTGTCTGTATCTTGTTTCGACGTCGGTAAGCCCGTGGAATTTTTCAGGAAGCGGCAATAAGGATTTGGATAACAATTTAAGTTTTGTTGATTTAATTGAAAGTTCGCCTCGCGGAGTCCTTCTTATTGAACCGTAAAACCCTACGATATCACCGATATCAAGAAGTTTTAATATTTTCATCTGATCTTCGGAAAGATTTTCTTTATGTGAAAATACTTGAATTTTGCCTGACGAATCCATCAGGTCAATAAACATACCTGTGTTACGGATTGCCATAACGCGTCCTGCAACGGCATAGAAATCTTCTGTTTCTTCGCCTGCAGGCAGGTCTTTATATTTTTCCTGTAAATCTGCGGCATTTGCATCTTTATCAAATACATACGGATACGGATTTACGCCTTTGTCTGCTAAGTCCGTAAGTTTTTGTATTCGTGTCTGTCTTATTTGTGCACCCGGAGAAAGGGTTTCTTGAGTTTGTTGTGTCATAATTTCCCTCTTTATATAATACTTCTGATAAAATTATAACATGAAAAAATGTGTTTTAAAACTTTACAGTGAATTAAAAATTTGTTATAATAAACCTAAAAATAAGGAGGAAAGCCATGAGAAATAAAGAGTTTAAGAATGTCGGGGGGGGGCGACTCCTCTAGGTAGACAGGACAAGGATTTTGGCGGTATTGGTTTAGTAAAGATACTAAGATACTAAGTTACTAAGGCAGTAAGAGGTAACTGTCGATTAGTAAACCCGACCTACAAGAAACTCAAGAGATTCTTCGTCGGTGCACAGAATGACAAAAATACTTTCTTAGTGCCTTACTGCCTTAGTAACTTAGTATCTTCTAAAAAAATCGCCTTTACCCTCGCTGAAGTCCTGATAACCCTCGGCATAATCGGTGTTGTCGCTGCAATGACGATTCCGACATTGATATCAGAGTATCAGGATAAACAGTTTAAAACAGCGTATAAGAAGGCATATTCGGATCTTAATCAAGTTCTTTTGCAGTCATTAGCATATAATGAAATGCCATATCGATCAAGCAAACATGATACAGCGGCAATCAAAGCCGAATTTGCAATAATAAAATCGGGTCTAAAAATAACTAAACAATGTGATGAAGATAGTTTTTATTCATGCTGGGCAAAAGGTGATACATTATGTGGAGGCGCATGCACAAGCGGCAATGTAGATGATGGTATAGATATGGAAAATGGTGGACCACGCCCGGAAAGGTTAGAAGCAAATCAATTTCCATTTATAGACAGCTCCGGACGAAGCTGGTCCCCATATGTAACGGATGAAAATATATTTGTTGTTGATACGAACGGATTGGCCGGACCTAACAGATTTGGAAAAGACAGATGGATATTTACTTTCGCAAATCAGGATGGGACAAGAACTTCCAGCGGTTATCCTGTAAAAGTCAGACCGTACTACTCTAAAGATTTTCTTACTGTAGATTCCTTTTGTAAGCGACCGCCTTGTTATTATTATACATGGCTTTATGAAAGATAAAAATCTTTTATGTGCCTTGAATTTGTCTTTTAAGTTCATCAGGTCTTGATGAACGTGCAAGGGCATCTTCAATAGTGATTAATTTATTTTTGTATAATTTAGCAAGAGACATTTCAAGGGTTTCCATGCCTACGCCCTGACTGGTTTGTATGGTTGAATATATTTGTGCTGCTTTGGCTTCTCGGATAAGGTTTGCAATAGCAGGTGTGACAATCATTATTTCCTGAGCCATAACACGACCTTTTTTAGTGCCGTCAGGTTGCAATTTTTGTAGAAGTGTTTGAGAGAATACAGCTACAAGAGAGTTTGCAAGCTGTACACGAATTTGTTGCTGCTGACCTTCCGGGAATACGTCAATAATACGGTCAATAGTTTGAGATGCAGAAGATGTGTGCAATGTCCCGAAAACTAAGTGACCTGTTTCTGCAGCGGTAAGAGCAAGAGCTATTGTTTCGTGGTCTCTCATCTCACCTACCAGAATAATATCAGGGTCTTCACGAAGAGCTGCTCTCAGTGCATTTGCAAAAGATCTTGTGTCGGCACCGAGTTCTCTCTGGTGTATGATACTTTTTTTAGATGTGTGGACAAATTCAATAGGGTCTTCAATTGTAAGAATATGTTCTGCACGTGTTCTATTGATATAGTCAACCATTGCAGCAAGTGTCGTTGATTTACCTGAACCTGTAGGACCTGTTACAAGAACCAGTCCGCGGGGTCTTTCAGCTGTCTTTTTTACAATATCCGGCAGTCCAAGATCTTCAAGTTTTGGTGCAACTGCGCTGATTGTTCTGAATGCTGCAGCATAGCAGCCTTTATCTTTGTAGAAATTGACCCTGAATCGGCCTACATTATCAATACCGTATGAAAAGTCTAATTCCCAATCCTGTTCAAGACGCCTTCTTTGTTCATTTGACAGCATAGGAAATAATAAAGCTTCCACATCTTCAGGGGTCAGCGGGTTTGACTCATATCGTACAAGCTGTCCGTCTATACGTGCAACAGGCGGCAATGCATTTGAGATATGCAAGTCACTTCCGCCTTCTTTTACTAATCTTTCTAACAATTCTTCTATAATCATACTTCTTCACCTTATTCTACAAAGTTCATTAGTGCATCATTTTCTTTTGCCGCCATTTCAATTAAGTGATATGTCATATAAGCTCCTAATGCAACGGCTTTTGGATCCAGATCCGTTTTGTTTGCTGCTTCAATAATTGCAGTATTGACTTCAGGATTTTCTTCTTTTAGATAATGAATCATCTGTTTTCGCCATGCAGGCATATCTTTAAATATTTCATTAAATGCCTGTGTAGCTATTTCTTCTGAGATTATTGGCAGCATTATTTTTTCCTTATTTTTATAATATTATTATATACGAAATTTTAACAATAGTCTATACTTAACACAGAAATACAGTATTTGTAGTATAATTTTTTTATGAAACTTGCAGGTCTGGAGTTAAAAAATTACAGAAATTGTACGGATTTGAAGCTTGATTTGAATTCGGCAAAAATTCTTATTATAGGAAAAAATGCTCAGGGGAAAACTAATATTCTTGAGAGTATTTATTTTTTGTCTGCATTGAAAAGTCCGAGAACTGCAAATAACGTTGAACTTATTAATTTTTTGGCAGAAAAATTTGTAATTGATGCAGAAATTGTTAAATCAGATACTGATATTACGTTATCTTATTCTTATGACAGAGAAAAATCACGCGAGATTAAGATAAACGGGGTAAAATCCCGTCCTAAAGATTTTAAACAGGTCTTGAAAACGGTTTTGTTCTCTACGGCTGATTTAATGCTGTTGCGCGGTAATCCTCAGGACAGGCGTGATTGGCTTGACAGGGCAATTTCTCAAATCTATCCTGCCTACGATGAAAGACTTTCTAAATATGACAAAATCCGCGTGCAGAAGAATAATTTGTTAAAAGAGTCTGCCAAAAACGGAAACCTTAACGAAACCTTGCTGGATGTGTATAATGAGCAGCTTGTTATAACCGGCAGCAATATAATTTATCTCAGAAAGAAATTTTTAAAAGAAATTGAGAAAATTGCCATTGAAAAACATCGTACTATCAGCGAAACAGAAGATTTGAAAATCGATTATGACTGTTCGTTTTTAACCGGTGAAGAAACTGAAATTGATGAAATTGCGGAAAAGTTTAAGCTTACGCTTGAGGAGAGAAAGCTTGAAGAATCACGACGTTGTCAGGCATGCGTCGGACCGCACAGAGATGATATTATATTCTATATAAACGGAAATGAGGCGGTAAAATTTGCGTCACAAGGTCAGCAAAGAACTATTGTTCTGGCTCTTAAATTATCCGAATTGGAGATTATAACCGGAAAAACCGGTGATGAACCGATATTGCTTCTGGATGATGTTTTGGCGGAACTTGATGATATCAGACAGAATTATCTTTTAAAATCCATAAGTCCAAATACTCAGACGGTTATAACCTCTGTTGATACTGTTCTTTTTGAAGAAGAGTTTTTGAAAGATGTAAAAATTTACAAAATTGAAAATGGTGAAATAATATAAGATTGGTTAAATGTTCTGTAAGTGTTCAATTTTTAATTCCGGTTTCAGTGTAATTCCGATAACGTCTATTCTGTAACTTTTATAATTATGTTCCGATAAATAATTCAGGGCGCCTTTTTTAATATTTTCGTATTTAGTTTTCGTAATCGCTTCAAAAGGTGTGCCGAAGGTGTCAGTTTTTCGGGTTTTGACTTCTACAAACACAAGAGTATTTTTTTGTTTTGCAACAATATCAAGCTCGCAAAATCTTGAATAATGAACATTGCGGTCAAGAATTTCATAGCCGTTGTCTTTCAGGTATTTCGCGGCAATTTCTTCTCCCATATCTCCGAATTGACGGTTGTTCATTGTTTTACCCCGTATCGTGCAAGCTGTGTAATGTCGAGTAAGGCGTCTGCGTCTTTAATTTTGCAATTATATCTTACCGGACAAATATCAATGCCTCCGCGGCGTGTGTACAGGGCGCATACAAAAAGTTCATCCCCTTTATTCAACAAATCAAGAAGTCTTTTGAAAATCATTTCGCAGCATTCTTCGTGAAAATGGTATTCCGAGCGGAATGAACAAAGATATTTGACGAGGCTTGTTTCTTTAATATGCTTTTTGGATTTGTAGTAAATAAATACGTCGCCAAAATCCGGCTGGTGTGTTACGCGGCAATTTGAACGCAATGAATCAAAAGTTAAATAGTGTTCGGTTTGGGTCTCGACCTGTTCAGTTTCCAAAACTTGCGGATTTTCATTGAAAGTTTCTATTTTTAATTCATTTTCGTCTAAAAATTGCATAATATTGGTAAATTTTTGAAAAATTTCGACTTTTTTTGCATTATTTGGAAGAAAATGTACTGAGACCTCAGTTCCAAGTTTTTTACTCAAATCATTCTCTATAATTTTTTTACATATATCAAGGCAAACACCGGTGTTTGTACCGTATTTGGTCATGTTGAAAGAATTTAAATAGAGTTTTAAAGATTTTGATTCAATAATAAACGGGCTTTTACTGCTGTATTTCAATTTTAAGAGTCTTGTGACGGGCATGCCGTTCTCAGTGAGGCACGAAAATTCATAGGCGTGCCAGATATCAAAACCCTCAAACGGTAAATTATTTTCGTCAATTCCGTATTGTCTGCGGTTTTCATATCTCGGAACCGCAACTAAAAGAGTCGGGTCATAGTTTAAGCTTCCCTCAATTTTTTTGCCTAAAAATTTTGATGCTATTTTATCAGTATTCATGGTTAGGCTATTTCTTCATATGCTGCAGGATTGTTTAACAAATCATAATTGATTTCGTTTTCATTATCTGCGATTGCGGCAGTTACAACAGCGTCAGAAGTTACGTTGAGGAGAGTTCTGAACATATCCGTAATTCTTTCAATCGTGAACAAGAATGCAAAGCCTGCAACGAGTTGTTCAGGACTCAATCCCATGCCGTTAAGGATTAATGCAATAGTTATCAAACCTGCACCAGGAATCCCTGCACATGTGCTGGAGGCAATAATTGCCAGAAGTCCGATTTGGATTACCAAAAACGGAGTGAGGACAACGCCGTAGGCTTGCGCAAGGAAGATTACGGCAACAGTTTGTAATAAAGCTGTTCCGTCAAAGTTCAATGTTGCACCCAGAGGCAGTACAAAGCTTGAAATTTTATGAGAAATTCCGCGTTTTTCGCAGCATGCAATGGTTAAAGGTAATGTAGCAGATGAACTTGCAGTTCCGAAAGCTACCATCATAGCTTCTGCAATCGCAGAAAACAGCATAGCCGCTGAAACTTTTGAGAAGAATTTTAAAAACAGCGGATATACAATAAACATTTGTATTGCAAAACCGATTAACAATACTCCCAAATATTTTGAAATACTCATAAATATATCAATACCAAAGCTTGAAACAGCGGATGCGGTTAAGGCAAATACACCTGGAGCGGCAAAAAACATAATCCAGTCGGTAATTTTCATGGTGGCTGCAAAAACAGATTCAAAGAATGAAACAATCGGTCTGTTTACGTCGCCAACCCGTGCGAGTGCGATAGCAAAGATTACGACAAAAACAATAATAGGTACCATATCACCTGCAGCAAATGATTGGAGCGGGTTGCTCGGTATAAAACCAAGGAAAAGATTTAAAATATTACCTTGTTGCTGAGTCATTGCAGTTTGCACAGATGCCTGAACTGATGCGGCAGTGTGTTCGGTTATATAATGTGCAGCTCCGAGACCGGGTTTTATAAGTAAAGCCAGAGCTCCGCCGATTACTACGGCAATGGTTGTAATAATTCCGTAATACAATACCATTTTTGTACCGAATTTGCCGAGCTGTTTATTGTCACCTATACTTGTAATCCCGATAATAATTGCGGAAACCACAAGAGGTATAACTACCATTTGAATTAATCTTATAAATACTTGCCCTACAAAGGTTAAAAGATTAGCAATTAAAGTATTGTAATGTCCGTGCAGATATATCCCTACAAGAATACCGGCTATAATACCAAAAAAGATGTGCCAGTTACGTTTAATACCTAATCCGAGCGCAATTAATATCTGCATATGTACTTTCATAAAATCATTAACCTCTTAATTCTGATTGACTTGATTATTATACAATCTTTTAAAAAAAAATTCAATTAATTAATAAAAATATCATTTTTTTACTTGATATAAATAATGGTTTGTAATAGAATAAATTTTGCGGAAAGCTTGTAAATTGAAAATTGAATAATCAAGGTCTGATTTAACAAAAAATCGGTTTTGTAAAACTTTTTTTACAAAAAATCGAAAAAGGTAACGAATAACCAATATGTTATTGTGCCTTTGGCACCGGGATGTAGCGCAGCTTGGTAGCGCACCACGTTCGGGACGTGGGGGCCGCAGGTTCAAATCCTGTCATCCCGACCATTTTTAAAAACGGGCAGAAGAACACTTCAAGAATGAAAGTCGTCATCCAGAATTCGGGATCTGAAAATGAGATTCCGAAACGAGTTCGGAATGACAGATTATATCAGGTCAGTTCTTTATAATTATGAGAATAGTTTTGTGAGAGGTGGTAGCGTGCCACCAAATTGACAATTAAATAATAATTGATGCGAATATCCAATATGATATCGTGCCGTTTGAAAACCGAATAGGTTCACAAAAAACCAGAAGGTTACAGTTTTTTGTAAAACTTTTTTACAAAAATCATAAAAGGTAACGAATATTCAGAATGATATCGTGCCGTTTGAAAACCGAATAGGTTCACCAAAACCAGAAGGTTACAGTTTTTTTGTAAAACTTTTTTTCCAAAAAAAGTTTTCGGGACGTGGCGCAGCTTGGTAGCGTGCTACCTTGGGGTGGTAGAGGTCGCAGGTTCAAATCCTGTCGTTCCGACCATTTAAAAAAGCGGGGAAGAAATTCCCCGCTTTTTTGTTAATGCTCTACGAGCTTTATCTAATCACAGGAATGTTTTCCATCCCAGCTTAAATCATCACAGTGCAGGTAATCCATATTTTCATTATAAATTACCCAGGCAGTGCAAGCTTCGCAATACTGTTTACAGTCTTTTCTGTTGCAATTTGTCATAGGGTCTTCTACCCGTATATCATTTCCTTCTTCATCCTGTGAAATATAAAGTCTGTCAGGCATTCCGTTTGGTTTAATACCGTTGTTAGTAAATATAAAAGAAAATGTGTCTTTGCCGTTGACATTCGGGCCTTTTGTACCGTTTATATCAATAACAATTGCGCCAAAAACAGGATTATCCGCAGGGAAGCCGTATTTTGTGCTTTTTGTTTTGTATGTGTTTCCATAATTATAGAATAAAACGCTTGTTCCGTCTGATAATACAAATTTTGCATGCCGTGTTTCCGTATAAAAGTTATAATGATTTTTGCCGCTAAGAGTTGTATACATTGCGTTAGCAAAACATCCTTCAGCATCAAGACATTTTTCAGTGACCTTTAAGTAAGGCTCAAATTTTTCAAACGTAAGAATATCAGTTTGCGTGGTTTCAGGCATTGAAGCAGTTTCCCATTTGGTGCCAACGTCGTTTTCAATAGTTGCCATTGTGTAGGCTTGATTAAGTGTTGAATAAACTTTTTTTAATTTAGTAACGGTTTGTTTTTCGTTATAATTACTTATCAACGTCGGAATAGTCATAGCAGCAACAACGCCGATTATGCCGAGGGTGATTAGCACCTCAGCGAGGGTAAATGCGGCTTTTTTAGAAGATACTAAGTTACTAAGGCAGTAAGGCACTAAGAATTTACTGTGAGCTTCGCTCACTAATTCTTCCCTCCCGCCCTTGAGGAACAAAGGGAGCCAACGAGGTACGAGTTGTGCGACCCTGTTTCCGGAACGTAGTGAAGGTGGGAGGGTTAGGGTGGGGGGAATTTTTTTGAGATGCTGAAACAAGTTCAGCATCTCATTAACTTTTTGCGATTCTTCGGCTAACGCCTCAGGATGACCTGTAAAATTCCACAATAATCCAATATGTTGTTGTGCCGTCGGCACCTCAGCCTGACCGGAGGTTAAGCTACTGCCCCCCTTGCTTGAAAAGTAGTCGTAGTGCTTGTTTGCGTCCATTTATTTAACCTCCAAAATTTTATACGTATTTATTATATCAAATCGTCTTAATTGTGTCCAGAAATTTTTACCCTTATGTCGGTATTGAGTTTTTGGGGAATTTATTGTATTCTTATTATAAAAAAAGGGGAGAGCAAATGTCAGAAGAATTACAAGAGATTAATGATGTCGTTAAAGATATAGCAATGTTTATTCAGGAGAATGAATATGTAAAGCCTGATTTTGAAGAGTATTTAAAAACTGTCAGCGGGGCTATGAACCTTCAGGCAGCATATTTCAATTATATTTTTGAGCGTAATCTTGAGGAGAAAAGTATCCCTGAATTATATATTGAAAATTCCAAAAAACTTTCAGCGTCTTATAAAAAAATTGCTGAGGCATTGAAAAAATCCGTATCATCGGTTTTTGAAGTTAAAAAGGTCTTGAAAAACGGATTTGAGCTTTATAATGTAATTAACGAACGTATCTATAATGTTACCTCTCTTGTTAAAATGACATCTTTCCGCGGTGTTGGCGGGGGTCAATTTGTAATTGCGCGAATTTTTGAGTATAAAAAGGTTTATTATTTGCTGGAAATTTCAGGAGTTCTTTCTGCCAGCAGAAAAGACGATGCCCTGAGGTTTGCGGTTGCTAAAATTATAGAAAATCCCGAGCTTGTTTATGAGGATAATCCTGAAAAATTAAAAGAAATCGAAAAGGATATCAAAAAGGTGCATAAAAGCTTTTTGGAATATTTTGGCACGGATGAAGTAGTTACGACCAACAAATACGCCGATGATTTAATCGGAATGTTTAATGATTATGCGGAAGACGGTGAAAAAACCGATTGGCAGGATAAGGTTAAGCTGCCTGAAGAGTATAAATTTTTTAATGTTAGTGAATTTCAAAATTCCTACGAGAATTTTTTGGAAAATTCACTCGGCGGTTTTTCTTCTCACAGTGAGGAATACGATGTTGGTATAATATTTGATGAAGAATTAGGTATGTATGCAATTCCGTTTTACGGAACATTTAACAAGATTTTTGAGGCAAAAGATTATACAAAAATCGTTAATTTTGACAAATGTATTGAATATTTTCTGAATAATGATAAATTTTCTGCAAATTTGATTAAAAAAGTGGCTGATAAACACAGGAATTTTGTCAAAGTGGTTAATGCAGTTCTCGGAACTGATTTGACGCTTGACGAAATTCTTAAAAAATATAAGTCCCGTTATTTGGAGAAAAAAATAATATCCTCAACAACGGTTCTTTATCGTTCAAAAGCTTTTTCAAATACGCTTGGAATTATTGAGGAAGAAGAAAATAAACCCAAAATTGAAATTGATCATAAAATCGGAAGAAATGATCCGTGCCCTTGCGGAAGCGGTAAAAAATATAAAAAATGCTGCGGGTGTCTGACTAATGTATAAATTCAGCCAGCAGTGAGGCAAATGATTTTGATGATATTCCTATAATGTTTTCAAAATCTCCTTCTACTGACTTGATGTAACCGTCAGGCATTTCCTGAATACCATAGGCGCCTGCTTTGTCAAGCGGTTTGTATTTTTCAATGTAATATTTTATCATTTCGTCCGTTAAATTCTCAAAAGTCACGCTGCTTGTGGTTGAATTTTTGCGGCAAATACCGGTTTTGGTGTCAATTATTACAATTGAAGTGACGACTTTATGAGTTTTTCCTGACAGTTTTTTGAGCATAAGAAAGGCATCTCGTTCATCTTTCGGCTTTTCAAGAATTTCATCACCCAAAACAACAACCGTATCTGCACCTATTACAAGTGCCGGCTCATACATTTCGTCGGCAACGGCTTTTGCTTTGTTGTAGGCTAAATTTTCTACATAATCATAAGAAAAAGCCGCCTTCGAGTGGTTTTCCACATACGGAGACGGAATGATTTCCAATTTGTAATCCTTTAAAATTGCGGCTCTTCTGGGAGATGAAGATGCCAGGATCATTTTTCCCATTCCCTGTTCCTTTTTGTCGTTATGTTTTTGTAAAATGTCTGCAGTCATTTCCAAAAACATTTTATCACAAAATGAACAAAAAACTTTTTATTGATATTGTTGTACTGATGTTTTATTATACCTTGCTGATCGTGCGTTGATTGCATAGCATGCAATATTCAGACGTTGTTTTAGAAGCATCATGTTTTTGTGCATGCTCGCATAATCATTCATCGCCCCGAGCATCTTTTGCGGGTCAATCATTGATTCAATGTTATCATGGTTGTCTACTTTTTCATCAGCATACTTTTTGACCAATAATTGGTCAATGTAATCTTCAGCACCTATTGCCATAAGATCCTCCCTATTTAGTTGTCCTTTTCCTAAGAAAAATAATCCTTAATATTCCTTATATATATACTAAGTATATCTTTCCCTAAAAATTGCTTAATTTTTCATTTTATCTTTACATTTGTTAATAAAAAAGCATGTTATAATAAATTTATGAAAGAGATTGTAATTACTGCACCGGTCAAAAAGCCTGAAGATATTGAGCTTTTCGGTAGTCAAACAAATTGTCGGGATTATTACGTTTATTACAAAAAATTTTTGGATAATAATTTCGAGTATGTAAAAGAGTTTGTTGACACTGCGAAAAGATGCAAATGTAATATATATATAAATTTTAAGCATGATATAACGGAAGAAAATTTGCCGGAGATTAAAAAAATGCTTAAATTTTTAAAAACAGCCGGAATTGACGGGATTTTTATAAATAGCTTTGCAATACTGGAAGCCATAAAAGTTTTTAAACTTCCGTTTAAAGTTATTGTTGATTCGTATTTTGATATACATAATCTTGCAGGAATTGATTTTATAAACAGTTTCCATAAAGTTGACGGCATAATTATTACGGAAGAAATTTATATGAAAAATATTGCAAAGATTAAAAAATATACAAAACTTCCGTTAGCGATAGATTCGGATAATCTTCCCTGGTGTGCGGAAGATATTAAAAGGACAAAGGCAATTGATAATGTTGTTATAAAAGGTAAGTTCGCAAATTCCGAAGAAATTCTTGAAGGAATTCAGCTTGTTGAAAAAATTCTTGAAAAACCTAAATTGTTTAAAAATCAAAAGCTGCCGTTTAAGCATGTAAGAAAAAGTATTTATCAAACAAATCATTTTTCAGGAGAAATGATCTGTGCCGAAGGCAAGGATTTTAAATTCAGCAGGAATATTCAGAATTTTGAGTGGGATGTAAAAAGAACTAAGACTCCAAAAAATTTAACCTATGAAAATGATTATCGGTTGAATCTGCGTTTGTCAGCACTGGCACAGGTTAATGAGCTGGAAAAATATATTAAAAAAATCGGTACAAATCCGGTTTATTCAATTGAGTATGGAGAAATACTTTCAACGTGTGATCTCGTGAACAGCAGTTTTAGTGAACTCATTACAAAAGTAAGGAAATTTTGTTATAAAAAGGATATAAAGTTCCAGCTTTCCACACCTAAAATTCTTATAGAACGTGATTTTGACAGGGTTTATGAATATGTTAAGCAGCTGTTGCTGGCTGAACCTGCGCCTGATTCTTTAATAATTAATAATATAGGGTATTTCTGGGCATTTATAAATGATTCAGATATAAATCATATTCCGTTGGAAATCGGACAGGGCATAAATTTGTTAAATAGTCTTTCTATTAAATGTCTGAATAATCTTGCACCTATTGACACGATTGATTTTACTTCCTTTAAAGATATGGAGAGTGCTGTAAAAACAATTAAAAAGATAAAAAATGACATTCCTAATCGTAAATATACTATTGCAGGGAATAAAAAAGTTCCGAGTATGGGGCTTTGTCCTTTGAACAATGATAGTGCCATAATTTCCAGATTGTCGTGTAAAGCGCCGTGTCATAAAGGCGGGTTCGCGTTAAAAGACCCGTCATTAAAAAAGGTTTTTCCGTTCACATGCGACGGCTTTTGCAGGATGCATATGTATGAAGATACTGTAATGCAGGATTTTTCCTGTATAAAAGAGCTTGCCGATGCAGGCGTAAATGAATTTGTTTTTGATTTCAGCGCTTTGGATGCAAGATATTTGCCGATTCTTTTAAATGAATATTTTCAAAATTTATAATTTTGTTAATGTGTGCTTGATTATTAAACAGGTTTGTGATTATATAAACTTGGAATGGGTGATTCCTCTTAACCTTATTCCTGGAATACAACAAGCGGCGGTTGCGTTCCGACCAGTGTTAAATCTAATAAGAAGGAATATTTAAATGTTAAAAATCAGACTTAAAAGATTGGGTGCTAAGAAAAACCCTACATACAGAATTATCGTTATTAATTCAACTACAAAACGTGAAGGTAAACCGATTCAGGAACTCGGTTACTATAATCCGAAAACTAAAGTTATGCAGTTAGACAAAGCATCTGCTGAAAGCTGGATTAAAAAAGGTGCACAGCCTACTGAAACTGTTGCTTATTTAATCAAAAATTGTAATGCTGACGGCACTTTGAATTATAAGAAAAAAGAAACTGTTAAACTTTCTAAGAAAGCTCAGGCAAAAGCAGCTGCAGAAGCAGAGGCTAAGGCTCAGGCTGAAGCAGAAGCTAAGGCTGCTAAAGAAGCAGAAGAAGCTGCAGCCAATGAAGCTGCTGAAACTCCGGCAGAAGCAGCAGAAGAAACAACTGCTGAAGCGTAAGTATAATTATTGTAAAAAAAGGCAGCCTTTATGGCTGTCTTTTTTTATTTTGTAATTTTTTGAGTAATAGTTTTTATTACAGCTTTTGCATAGTCCATCATTGTGAAATCTTCGGATTTTTTTGGATTTTTGAAAATTTTGGACATATCTTGTGCAATAGCTGTTTGTTTTTCTGGCTTTAATTTGCCTGATTTGGTAAAAGTATCTTTTGGATACATATTTTTAATCACATCTCTGGCAGTAATTTTTTCGGAAAGATTTAATTGTCCGGTCAAAACTTGTGCGGTTTTCTTTGATTCTTTCATTGCATAATTTAATGCGCGTGCCATATCTCTTGCCGTAGCATCCGCAAGTTTAATTTCGCTTAGTTTAGCCATTTTACCTCCTTACAAAACTAATTTATAGCCGCCGCCGTAAATAGTTTCTATGTACTTTTTACCATCTGAAATTTTGTCTAGTTTAGCTCTCAAATGTCTTATATGTACACGGATAGTTTCAATATCGTCATCAGGTGAATAGCCCCATATGTCTTTTAATAATTGAGCTGAAGAAACCATATTGCCATGGTTTTGGAATAGCAGATTAAAAATATCAAATTCAATCGGGGTTAATTTTGCTGTTTTGTCTTTAATTTTTACAGAATAATTTTCCGGAAGTAGTGTAATATCTCCGAGAGTCAATAATTCTCTTGTTGATGCAGACTGCGGAATTTGATGGCTGCGTTTTAAAAGCGCGCGAATTCTTACCTGCAATTCTTCCATCTCAAACGGTTTTACCAGATAATCATCAACTCCGATATTAAAGCCGTTTACTTTGTCATTGAGCTGAGAAAGCGCTGTCAGCATAATTATAGGAATATTTTTTGTCGAGTCATTTTTACGAATTCTTTGCGCTACCGTGAATCCGTCAACCTCCGGCATCATAACATCAAGTATTACTACAGACGGCAATTCCTGCTTGCAAAGAGCAAATCCGGTTGTTCCGTCAAATGCCTGAATGACTTTGTATCCCGCAAGTTCCAGATTGACTTTGATAAGTTCGTTTATTGCTAAATCGTCATCTACTACCAGAATTTTATTCATAAATTAATTTTATAACAAAAGTTAATTTTTTACTGTTATAAGGTTAATAATTCTTAACAAAAATAGTACATCTGAACGGTACAATATTTGTGGATTTCGGGTATATTTTTTTGTATAAAAAAATAAAATTTCAAAAAAAAAGTGTAAAAATTACAAATTTAGGAATTTTTATTGTAATATGTTATAGCAAAGTTGTTAGTAAATATACATTTATAAGGAGGCACATGAATTGGCAATAACTTCACCTTTTACAGCGTTCAACGAAAGCGGAATTGAAGAAATCCACTTAGGACAGCATGTTTTAGCAGAATTTTTTGAATGTGATCCGAACATTCTCAATAGTTTAGACAAAGTAGAAAAATATATGGTGGATGCCGCGCTTGAATGTGGTGCAACTATTGTCCAAAAATGTTTCCATATGTTCAACCCGTACGGAGTATCAGGTGTTGTAATTATATCAGAAAGCCATCTGGCTATTCATACCTGGCCGGAATTGGGTTATGCTGCAGTTGATTTGTTTACTTGCGGCGACAAATGTGATCCGAAAGTTTCTTATGAATTCTTGAAAAAAATGTTTAATTCCAAAAAAGCTACTTTTACGGAATTGAAAAGAGGAATTATTGACCGCGAAACAATGAAAGTTGCTGAAAAACCTTTTGAAATTATGCAGCAGATGGAAAATTAAGTTTTAAAAAATAATAAAAAGAGCCGGATTTAGTCCGGCTTTTTTAATTTATGTAAAAATAATTTAAACATACCATGACAAATTAAATATGTTATTCTATTATCAACATGCGGAGGTCGAATGCTGGAAAACATTCTTGACAAAAAATCTAATTTTGACTTAACTTCAAAAAGTACGTTTTCAAATGAATCCGACATATTTACGTCGCGTTCTTATGCTGCACTTCTTGCACGTAACAGTATTCCGTATTTCCATAGAAAACTTGCTGATAATTATGTGATTATTAAAAAAGTTTTTAAATTTCAAGCTGTTATGAGCAGAATTTCTAATGTAGAAAAGGCTTTGTTGAAAAAATATGACTTTAATACTCTTGAATTCACAACTATGAAACAGATGTATGAAGAATTGACATTATTACAAAAATGGTCTGTTGATCCGAAATTGAAAGATGATGCGGAAAAGTTATTGGAAATCAGGGTAAAAGAGTTGAAATTTTTGGATGCAAGCCGTTATGCAAGTATTTCTAATGAAATTTATAACGGATATATGGCACTTGAACATTATCTTCAAGAAATTAGCCGTTTCCCGAATTAATTTTTAAAATTTATCTGTAGAAAAGGAGAAAAATAATGAAAAATAGAGAGTTTAAAAATATCGGGGGGGGGCGACTCCTCTAGGCCAGCGTGCCGCTGGACCCGCCCAACAGGAAGTTGGAGAAAATTTAACTGTTCATGAAATTAACAAGGGTTCTGGCGATATATGTTGGAAAAAGATACTAAGATACTATGGCACTAAGATACTAAGAAGGAACATTTATAACATAAATGTAGGTCGGCATTACTATGCCGACAGAAAACATACCGTCGGGTTAGTAAACCCGACCTACAAGAAACTCAAGAGATTCTTCGCCGGAGCTCAGAATGACAAAAATACTTTCTTAGTGCCTTACTGTCTTAGTAACTTAGTATCTTCCCAAAAAGCCGCCTTCACCCTCGCTGAAGTCTTAATAACCCTCGGCATAATCGGTATTGTAGCTGCAATGACCATTCCGACGCTTGTTCAAAACTATAAAGAGCGCGTAACTGTAACTAAAGTGAAAAAAACTTACGCAGTATTGACAAACGCACTTCAATTAGCAATATTAGAAAACGGAACAGTTGATACCTGGGGATTGTCAGGTATATATAAAGATGAAGAGGATAATGATCAGATTTCACAAGAAGGTTCAGCAAAGTTTGCTCAAATCTTTTCAAAATATCTGAGAAAGAGTAAAATTTGCGAAGGTAATATTGATTGTACCGGCGGGTACGAACATTTATTATTGAATGGTGATGAATATACGGTGAGGGCTGAGGGTTCATCATCAATAATCTTACCTGACGGGACGGGAATATGGTTTACGCCATGGACGGATAATTGTCATGGTACAAATGCATGCGGTTCAATGACTATAAATTTGGATTTGGATAAGAAAAGACATTACGGAGTAAATACATTTACTCTGTATGTATATAAAGACAGATTTGTGCCATGGGGCAGCAGTTCAATTTTATCAGATACAAACAATGCTTTTTCTAAGAAATGTATATATAACGGAGGCAATTTTGAAAACGGTCTGGCATGTACCGGCTGGGTGTTAGAAGTAGGTAATATGGATTATCTTCATTGTGACGGATTATCATGGGATGGTAAGCATTCTTGTGATTAAATGTGAGGCAGGTTTACAATTGCTCATAACCTAAGCTTTTAAGCGCGGATTGTTTTTTACGCCAGTCCTTTTCTATTTTTACATTTAATTCAAGGTAAACTTTTTTTTCTGTAATTTGTTCAAGTTCAAGCCTTGCTTCCGTACCGATTTTTTTGAGCATGGATCCGCCTTTGCCAATTAAGATACCCTTTTGACTTTTTGTTTCGCAGAAAATTGAAGCGTAAATTTTATCTATAGTTTCTTGTTCAAAATAATTCTCAACCTTGACGGCAACTGAATGCGGAATTTCATCTGATGTATTAAGAAGAATTTTTTCCCGTATTATTTCTTCTGCAACGTCACGCATGGTTTCTTCCGTTACAATATCTTCAGGGTAAAGCGGCTCTCCTTCGGGAAGTTTTTTGAAAATATTTTTTATCAATGTATCAATATTCCTTCCTGTTTTGGCGGAGATTCTTACTATCGGAAGATTTTTTTCAAATAAAGTTTTATAACTGAGTAAATTTTCTTCAATTTTGGCAGGGTTTTTAATTTTATCAACTTTATTCATGACTATAATTATTGGAATTTCTGTTTGCAAAAGATTTTGAGCAATCCATTTGTCACCTTTGCCGGCAGGTTCGGAACCGTCGACGAGAAACAGAATTAAATCGGCATCAGGAATTGAGATTTTAGCTTCATCAAGTAAAAATTCGCCGAGTTTATTTAATGGTTTATGTACACCGGGAGTGTCTGTAAACACAATCTGTCCTTCACCGGTTGTTAGTATCCCTTTAATTCTTTTTCTGGTAGTTTGTGCTTTGTTTGTTGTAATTACAATTTTTTGTCCCAAAATTTGGTTTAAAAGAGTTGATTTCCCGACATTGGGACGACCTATTATACTTGTAAATCCGCTTTTCATAAAAAAATTATATCATAAAAGGTATCAAATTATTAAGAAACTAGCAAATTTTTTTTCCCTGCGGTATTATATTGTTATAGGTGTAGTGTAACTTAACGGAAGCGTAATGATAAATAAAAAAAATATACTGGCAATTGCGACATTAATCTGTTTGACATTTGTTCCTGCAGATGCTTCCAGTCTTGTTCAGATGGATATTAAAAAGACTTCTGATAATGCAGTTGATGTTACGTTTTATGCTACAGGCGTAAACGGCAACCCTATTGTTACACGCAAATCTAATAATAAATACGTTGTGCTTATGCCGAATATAGCAAGCGGAAGCGTATCGACACCCGATTTGAGTTCCGTTAAAGATTTGATTTCTGACGTCAATGTGAAAAATGTTGATGATGGTATGAGCGGTTATACAAAAGTTACATTTATTACGACAAAACCTGTTAATATAAAAACATATATGCAAAAGGCTGCACCTTTAACACAAGAAGAAAAAGAAGCAAAATCTCTTATTGCACAGGTAAAAACGCATCCTAAACAAACAGTTGCACCTGAAGCACCTAAAAAAGAAACTCCGGTAACAAAAGTTACTTCCAGTACCGGTGCACCTAAAATACAAGCTCCTGTTCAAAAGGTTTCCAAACCGGCACCTGAAAAAGTTGAGCCTATAGTTCAAGTAAAACAAACGGTTAAGGAGCTTCCTAAAAATAGTGTCCAAACAGAACCCGAGAAGCCTCTTTTATCCGAAACTTCCAAAACACAAGTGGAAAATAAGTTTGATATAAAAGAAGTCGAAAAAATTGAAAAGACTGTTCAATCCAAAATGCCTAAACAATCATCTAATGCAGGATGGATGGTTGTTGTGTTACCTTTACTCGCTCTGTATTTGTTGTTCCGTATGATAAGAAATTCTGTTCAAAAGTCAAATGCACTTAAAGCGTCTTTTGCGGAAAATCTTGCGGAAAAACCATATATTAAAGAAAATTATGACGATATTATAAATAACAGTGAATTAAACTGGCAGGAAAGATACCAAAAGTTTGTACAAGAATCAAACGGTAACATTAAAAATCGTAAATATAATTTTATAAAAACAGATGATGCGTTAAATGAAATTGACAAAAAACGGCTTGAACTGGAAAACACTCTTTCAAAAACACCGGATATATATGAACATCATGAAATAGATATATCTGATGAACCAACCCCGGAAGTTCAGTCCGAAGATGATGTTATTCAAAAAGATTTTAGAGAAATTAAATTAAAAGCTTTTGCAAAACCCGTTTCTTTACATACAACTCATAGGAACATGGCGAAGAAGGCTTTGCCGAAAATGCCGCGTATGAAAGAAGGGAAATTTGTAAAACTTGAAAACAATGCATTAAATGCAACTAAAAGAAGATTTAGTAACGCAAATTTAAATGTTTCCGATTTAATCAAAACAGGAAGCCAATATATCCCTGAAGGTTCTCAGGATATTAATATGATAGAAAATGAGCAAAATTATATAATGTCATCTTTAGACGAATATTTTGCGCTTTTGGATAAAGAGCAGACAAAAAATGTTACCAGACCGGACAATGATTTGTCAAAAAGGGTGGCAGCAAGTCTTGCTCAGGTAAAACCTTCAATGAAAATGCGAAAGACGCATTCAAATGTCTCATCTAATCCTATTGAAAAGAAAAATGAGGATTATTTAAACGGTCTTATTGTTAAGTCCGGCTATAATATTGACGAAAACAGAGGTTTTTATCTTGTAAGCCTTGATGGGGTAACCGCACTTGTCGGACGGGTTAAGGAAGAAATTTTTGTACTCAAAAAATTTGATGAAAACGTTGATAGATTGCAGGTAAGACTTGATAGTGAGAATGTCTATATGGTTAAAGCCGGTGACTTCAAGTCTTTAGTCGATGTCGATGAAGAAAAAATGGGCGTTTTAATTGAGCTTTAGAGATTTTTTGGGGTTCATATAAATGTTAAAGAGAATTTTTATAATTTTAGGGATATTAGGAGTTTTTGTTCTGTGTGTCTCGGGCTTATTTTTGACCAAAGACTTTGATAAGCGTGTTGTAATTCAGTTCGCAAGCTGGGGTTCTAAATCCGAGATTGATATTTTAAAGCCTATTTTGAAAGAATTTGAAAATGAAAATCCGGATATAAAAGTGGATTTTATGCATATTCCGCAGAATTATTTTCAAAAAATTCATCTGCTTTTCGCGTCAAACACAGCACCGGATGTTATTTTTATTAATAATCATTATTTGCCTATGTATGCAAATGCGGGTTTGTTAGAGCCTTTGCAGGCCGATAAAAATTTTTATAAAAAATCATTGGAATCTTTATCCTGGGGAAACACTCTATATGCTATACCAAGAGATATTTCCAATCTTGTAATTTTTTATAATAAAGATATTTTTGATAAAAATAATGTTCCGTATCCGAAAGATGGCTGGACATTTAATGAGTTTTTGCAAATTTCACAACGCTTGACGGGTGACGGGATTTTCGGCATAAGTTTTGAAGAAGATATCTTGTTTTATCTGCCTTATTTAATGAGTGAAGGGGGCGGAATTCTTTCGGATGATCTTTCAAGATTAATTATTGACGATAAAAAAAGTCAAAAAGGTTTGAATTTTTATGCTGATTTAAGAAAAAAATATCATGTGGCGCCAAAAAAAGAGGAAAGTGCAAGTGCGACTATGGCACAAATGTTTTTGCAGGGTAAACTTGCAATGCATCTTTCCGGACGCTGGCTGGTGCCTAAGTATCGTGAAGAAGCTAAATTCGATTGGGATATTGTGTTGTTTCCCGAAGGTGATGCCGGTAGTATTGTGCCTCTGGATTCTTCCGGCTGGGCAATTTCCAAATCTTCAAAGCATAAGATTGAGGCACGTAAGCTGGTAGATTTTTTGGCATCAAAAGAAAGCAGTCAAAAGTTTACACAAAGCGGTTTGATTGTGCCTGCAAGACGAGATGTTGCGGAAAGCCCGTATTTTTTGGATAATAAAAAACCCTTGAATTCACGCGTGTTTCTCGAGGTTATTGAAACCTCCAAGCCGACACCTGTTTCTGTGGATTACAAAGAAATTTTGGATAATTTAAAAGGCAGATTTGAAAAATTGTTTAATTAAAAGCCTGCCGGTCAAATAATTTTTCAAAATCAATATCAAGGGCGTTCATGATTGCAACTATTGTGGTAAGACTTGTATTAACTTCCCCGCGTTCTATTGTTCCGATTACCTGACCATATGATAAGCCTATTTTTTCGGCAAGTTTTTCCTGAGAAAGCCCTGCCCGATTACGTTCGGCTTTTAAATTTCTGCCAAATTCACGAAGAATGCTGTCTTTTTCCATATGCTAATTGTAGTCAGTTGACAAAAAACATTCTACAATATATAATTTGTTAAAAACAATAAATATATTGTCAAATGCAATTTATTTGATTGAAAGGCGGTATAGATGAAACGAGGTTTTACATTAGCTGAGGTTTTGATAACTTTAGGTATCATTGGTGTGGTTGCAGCAATGACAATACCGACTTTAGTACAAAATTATAAGAAAAAACAGGCAAGTGTTAAACTTAAACGATTTTATAGTATGATGCTTCAGGCTATACAATTGTCAGAAGTGGATAACGGTTCTGCTTTATATTGGGATAAAGAGAGTATAGCGCGTAATGAAGATGGTGAAATAGATAATACGGAACAAAAGGCACGTGTCGAAAGATTTTATACAAAATATCTGGCATCATATTTAAAGTCTGTAAAAATAACATCCAGTCAGTTTCATGAAAATCGTTTGAGGTTTTATTTTCAAGATGGTAGCGTCACAGATATTAATAACGGAGACTGTATTCATTTTATATATGACATTAATGGGGATAGTTCTCCTAACGTACCAGGTCGTGATCAATTCGGTTTTTTGCTTTGTAACAGTCAATACAATTCCAGTTATCATATGTTTTATCCGAATAGAGCGTTCGGTTCTTACAAGCAAGATGAAAAAGATGTTTCTGATCGCGAAAAAGCTTTGCAGGCTTGTAAAGAATTCGCATCATATTGTACATTTTTATTAGAACACTACGATAATTGGGAATTTAAAGAAGATTATCCTTACAAGTTGTAATATTTGTGCTAAAATTTTTCTATGAAAGAGTACGATTTTTATATAGTTCCTACACCTATCGGAAATTTGGGTGATATTACATTACGTGCAATCGAGGTTTTAAGATCTGTCGATGTTATTGCTTGCGAAGACAGCAGGGTAACCCAAAAACTTCTTAACCATTTTGATATAAAAACTAAATGTATTTCTTATCATAAATTTAACGAAAAAGAACGTATTGATAAGTTTTTTGAACTTTTGAACGATGGCAAAAAGATTGCACTTGTATCCGATGCGGGAACCCCTTTGATTTGTGACCCGGGGGCTGTTATTATTGATGAATTAAGAAAATCAGGTTTTAGAATTACTGCTTTGCCCGGGGCAAATGCTGTTGTTACATTCCTGTCACAAATTCCCAGAGCGGATGAAAAATTTACATTTGTCGGCTTTTTACCAAAAACGCAATCTCAAATTGAAGGAATTGTTAATAAATATAAATATTCCGATATTGTTTTTTATGAATCGCCAAATAGAATTATGAAAACATTAGAATTTATAAAAGGAGTGCGTCCGGATTGTCATGTCGCTATTGGACGTGAATTGACTAAAGTTTTTGAAGAGATTGTCACGGATGAAATTTCAAAAATTATTGAATATTTTAATTCCGGTATGATAAAAGGTGAGATAGTCGGCATGGTTTATAGAAAACAAGCTGAAAACACGCTCATTGACCTCGATGACAAAATAAAAACTCTGCAGGATAAAAATTTTAAAGCAAAAGATATTTCAATAATTTTGTCCTCACTTTTTGATATTAATAAAAATGATGTCTATAAGCGGGTTTTGGAACTTTAAAAAAAGCAATCTAAATGTATGATTTTTCTTTGTTTTTTTAGGGATTTGTGATATAATTTTGTTAAGGATAGTAGAAGTTTTAAGGAATCCGGATTCTTGATTTTCCAGAAAAAAATTTATAAATTAATAGTAACCCTATTTTTGCTTTTGGCATTCCCCCTTAATGCTTTTGCGTTTGGTGATTTTTGGGGTAAAAAAAGTATAGATCCGGATGTTCAGGAAAAACAAGAAATAGAGCAGCAAAGTGAACAGAAAAGTGATGAGGTGAAAAGAGAAACTGAGTCTACCGAGTTACACTCTGAATCTGATGCGGAGCAGGCTGTTAATAAAGAAGAAAAAATTATAAAAGATATTGAATTGTATGGTCTGAATGCATTGAGTCCCGAAGATATACTGGCAAAGATGACTTTACAAAAAGGTTCTGCATATAAAAGAGATATTGTTCAAACGGATTTAAGAACAATCTATCAGCTCGGTTATTTTTCCGAAAATATGAAGGCTATCCCTGTTAATAATCCTGATGGCACAGTTACTTTAAAAATTATCCTTGAAGAAAATCTTCCGGTTAAAGATTTCACAATCGAAGGAAATACTGTTGTTGCAACAGAGGAAATTTTAAATTGTCTTTTGCCTATGAAAGGTAAGCCCCAGAATATTGCTCAGATTAATCAGGCAATATATGATATTCAGCAGGTATATTCAAATAAAGGCTATATTCTTGCCAGAGTCGAATCAGTAACGGATGACCCCGATGGAACCATCAATATCGCAATAAAAGAAGGTACAATTAATAAAATTTTGATTCAAGGGAATGAAAAAACAAAAGACTATGTTATTGAACGTAATGTTTTGACAGAACCCGGCATGATTTATAATGAAAATCTTATAAAAGAAGATCTTGTAAGATTATATGCATCTCAGGCATTTAAAGACGTGACAAGAGAGATTGAGCCGACGGTTGAGGATCCGGATTCATATGATGTAACAATAAAAGTTGAAGAACAGAGAACTGCAAGTATATCTGTCGGCGGCGGTCTTGATACTGTAACAGGTCTTTTCGGATCATTGGGAATTGCAGATAACAACTTCAGAGGCAGAAATCAGCGATTAGCTTTGAACGGTTTGGTCGGTACAGGTGTAATCTTAAATGACGCATCTGTTAAAGACCATATGAATATTCAGGCGGAATTGAGTTTCTTTGAACCTTATTTCATTAATTCGGATAATTCTTTGATGACAAAGATATTCTTTAGGGATTTCGGCAGCTATCAGGTACCGCTTGCTATTGAACAAAGAATTGGTGCCGAAGCTACTGTTGCACACAGGATAAAAAGTAACAAGCATACAACTGCCACTTTCTCTCTCGGAGTTGAAAATGTAGATGTTCGTGAAGGTGATTTTAATAAGATTTCCAGACTTTACAACAAATATAATATTCCGATAAGCGAACGTGCAAACCAGCTTGAAGGCGGATTATTCCTGTCATTGAGTCCGGCATTGATTTATGACACACGTGATTCGGCGACCGTCACAAGACGTGGTACACTTGCCAGCATTAGATTTGATGAAGCAATAGGGCTTGACGGATTTGATAAAACTCATGGTAAATTAACAGGTATGGTTAAACAGTATATACCTGTAGGTAAAAAATCATCTCTGTCATTTACTGCAAAAGCCGGCGGCAGAATACATGGTGATGATATGCCTGAAGTTATGGCATACCGTTTAGGCGGACCTTATACAATAAGAGGTTTTAAAATGAGCGGTGTCGGTACCGGTAATGCTTTTGTAATGGGGTCTGCGGAATTTGCAACTCCGATACCTTTTGTTGACAGAACAAGAATCAAGTTTCTTAATAATATAAGATTAACGGCATTTGTAGATGCAGGTAAAGTATTTGACGGAACTGTTTCCGATACATTATATGACAGACCTATGTATGCTATATCAGCAGGTGTGGGCGTCAAATTATATATTCCGGGAATGGGACCGCTGTCAGTTGATTATGGTATTCCGCTTACCAATCCGGGCGCCAACGGTTCTGAAAACGGATACTTTACATTTGGTGTAGGCGATTTAATGTATTAATATGGAGGATTATAACATGAAAAAATTGAAATTAGCGACGTTGACGGCACTTTTAGCTGTGTTTGCCGCATTAACAATGAAGGCGGAAGCTGCAGGTATTGGTTTTATTGATTACCAGAAAGTGCAGGAAAATTATTCTTTTGCAATTCAAGCTGTTAAAGAAGTTGAGGCAAAAGGTCTTGAACTCCAGCAGTATATGCTTGATAAAGACAAGCAGTACAAATCTTTAGATACTCCTATTAAAAGACAAAATTTTGAGGACTCAACTAAGAAAGAATTCAAAGCAAAAGAAGAAGCTTTCTTAAAATTAAAAATGTCTAAAGAAGAACAGATTTACAAAAAAATACAGGCTGCAACAAAAGATGTTATGGTAGAACAAAAGCTTGATGCAATTGTAGACTTTAGAGTAATGTTTGTAGGCGGTCTGGATGTTACTGATCTTGTTATCCAAAAACTTAAAAACGGCAAATACTAATTTAAGGAGCAGATATGAATTATTCCCAAAACGGTGAACAGTATCATATAGGATTAAAAGAAGGCGATGTCGGCAAATATGTAATTTTGCCGGGTGACCCGAAACGCTGCAAAAAAATTGCAGAATATTTTGATGATGCAAAACTTGTCGCCGATAGAAGGGAATATACTACATATACCGGTTTTTTAAACGGAGAAAAGGTCAGCGTAACATCTACCGGTATAGGCGGACCTTCAGCTGCAATTGCTATGCAGGAACTGGTGAACATCGGCGCAGATACATTTATCAGAGTCGGTACCTGCGGAGGTATTGATGTTGACGTAAAGGGTGGTGATGTGGTTATTGCAACGGGTGCTGTTCGTATGGAAGGCACAAGCAAAGAATATGCACCCGTTGAATTTCCGGCGGTGGCGAATTTAGAGGTTACAAATTCGCTTGTGAATGCCGCAAAAAACTTAAGATATACTATCCATACAGGAGTTGTTCAGTGTAAAGATTCTTTTTACGGTCAGCATAATCCGGATGTTATGCCTGTAAGTTATGAACTTAACAATAAATGGGAAGCCTGGAAACGTCTCGGGTGTCTCGCATCTGAAATGGAATCCGCGGCACTTTTTGTTGTTGCAAGTTTTTTAAAAGTTAAAGCAGGGTCTGTATTTTTGACCGTTGCAAATCAGGAAAGAGAAAAATTAAAACTGGAAAATCCGGTTGTTCATGATACCGAAAAAGCTATTAAAACGGCTGTTGAAGCATTAAAAATTCTTATTGCAAGTGATAAAAATAAGGAATAAAAATTATGTTTAACAAAAATAAAATGCAGTATGTTGTAAAAACTTGTTCAGGTGAAAATGTTCAAGATTTACAAAATTTATTAAATGAAATGTCTATGAACGGCTGGGAATTGTACAGTATGCAAGAAGTCGAGTCTGATGAAGGATTTGTTTACAACTGCATTTTTATGACAGAAGCAAAATCTTCCGGCGATAGTGATAATGCGGATGTAATTAATATATCTACATTTAAAAGCCAGATGGAAAAGATGCTTTCCCCGAAACTTACTCCTTATGAAACATGTCTTGAAATTCAATCAAAAATTCGTCATCAAAAAGATAAAATAGCTAAAATTAAGCTCGAATTGGACGGTGCGGATCCTTCAAGCAGAAAGAAACTTAATGATAAGATATCCGGCGGTTTGAAAGAACTTGAAGATTTAAAATTGAAGCTTGCAAAAGCAATTTCACCGGATGTTATGTTCTCTAAACTCGGAGAAGAAAAACTTTCTATAAATTTAAGCGAAGAACTTTTGGGCTATGTTGATGAAGACAGAGATTCACAGGAAGAAGAACTTATTGCTGAAACAGTGAAATCAAGATTGAAATTAACCGAAGAAATCGGATATGTTATCCCGAAAATTATTTTTAAAGATGATGAAACACTTAATCCTTTTGAATTTTGTATAAAAGTACGGGGGATGGATGTATTTAAAGCTATGATTTATCCTGATCATTTAATGTTTTTCAGTGATGAATTAAAGCTCGAAAAGAAAATTAAAAATTCAATATTTGATATAGATAAAATTACAGGCAGAAAAATTGTCTGGCTGCCTAAAGATAAGACAAAAGATTTTTGGTATCACGGGCTCATGGGATCCGAATATATTGCCAGAGCACTTGAATATGTCGCTGTAAAATACGTTGATGAACTTTTGGATTATGAAGATTTAGATAAATATCTGGGAATAGTAAATAATTTCAATCCATTTTTGGTAGAAAATGTTGTGCCTGATTTTATATCACTAGCTGATTTAAGGTTTATACTGACAAGTTTAATAAGAGAAAGAGTTTCTATAAAAGATATAATTTATATTTTTGAAAAAATTAATGATTATGCAGAAGACAGTATGAAATCAGATTTGTTGAAAAAGATTAGACTTTCGCTTGCAAATAAGATTTGCAAAAAATATGAAAACCCGGATGGCTCAATAAGTGTTTTTGAATTGTCAGACAAAACGTATGAAGAAATTCTTATGAATTTTGAAGACGGTGAGGATGCCGTTGTTAAGATTGATGGTGAATTCGCAGAAAATCTGGCTGATAAAATTATAAAAAAATCAAAAAAACTCGGTATTGATACACCGAAACTTATTGTTCCAATGGACTACAGACAGTTGTTTTTCGGGCTTTTATCTTTGTATATAAATAATATTGTGGTTCTTGCAAACGAAGAAATCGGATGTAATTATAAACTGGAAATTTTGGGAGAAATTTAGCAAAAAAAATTGTTTTTGAATTTTAAAATAGTATGCGAATTGTTGGGGTAAATAGTGTAATAAATTTTCAAAGGAGACCGACCAAAAAAGAAGAGCCTGATTTGAAAGAAACTATAAATGAGGCGTATGATTTGATCGGGGTAAAAGAACGTGCCGTTATAACGCACGGGTCATGTTTTCCTGCGTATATAAGGGATTTTTACATTGGTTCTCCATACGGCAAAGCAGCAAAAGAATATAATAAATTCGTAGCATTGTACGGGTTTAATTCAAATCAATTAGGTCCGGGCGGTGAATTGCAAAAAGGGTCAACTTCTCCCTATAACGCATCGGCTTTTGCACATAATCGATTTTTTATAGATTTAGCTGCTTTAAATTCGGAAAAATACGGGAAATTGCTTTCTGATGAGACTTATGAAAAGATTACATCTGGTCCTGAAATTAGTGATAAAAATTATACCTTGACAGATTTTGAAAAGGCACAAAAAACTTATGATACGGCATTACATGAAGCATATTATAATTTCAAATTTAACTTGATAAACTATAATCCTCAGGCGATCGCATTAAACAAAGAATATCAGAGATTTTTGCGAAAAAATAATCTTCGTTTGACTGAAGAAGGTATATTCAAAGTGTTGTCAAATAAATATGGTACGGATGACTATTCTGTATGGTCTGAGCCTCAGGACAGAACTTTAATTACTGATATTAAAAAAGGCGATTCTTCGGCGATTAAACATTTTAATAGAATTTATGATGATAATTATAATGATGTAGAGCAGTATAAATTTGAACAGTTTATTATAACAAAACAAATTAAAGAACATAAAAAGTGGCGTGATGAAAATAATTTTAAATATATAAATGACCTTTTGGTCGGTTGTTCCAAAATGGACGCCTGGCGGTATGAAGATGTGTTTTTAGATGACTGGGAAATGGGAGCTTATGAAGGCGGAGGTCCTTCTCAAAGGTGGCATATTCCGGTTATTGACCCTAAAAAAATATTTTTAAACGCAGATTATGACCTTAACGACGGCGGAAAATTTTTAAAAGAAAAAATTGACGCGGCTCTGCAATATTGTGAAAATTTAAGAATTGATCATGTCATGGGGCTTGTTGAGCCGTATTTGCTGGCAAAAAATGCTGACGATGAAGATTTTATTACAAATCCTTCACATTTAAAAAATAAAAATAATGAAAAATATATTTCAGAGCTAAAAGATCCTGAAAATTCCGATATTGAGTATGACAGATACTGGGATTATACAAAAATTATTGAACATCTTGTTCTGCCTGCATTCAAAGAACACGGATTGGATAAAAATGATGCTGTCTGGGAAGATATATGTTCATGGCCTGATAGATACAAGCAAGTTTATAAAGAACAGGATTTGCCTGCAATAACAAATCTTGACTGGGCAAGAGCGGAAATTACGACAAAAGAATTTCCAGAGAACTGGTTTATTTTAGGTAACCATGACAGTCCGCCGGTTATGACATATTTACGTCGTACGGCAAAACTTAATGATGGCCGCGAGGTTGAATATACGAGAAAACAATCTGCCTGGTCTCCTGAATATCTTGCCGGATATTTGAATATGGATGATTCCCGTGAAAATATTCAGGAAATTCGTAATAAACTAATTGAATTGTATAAAAATGATGATAAAGCTATTGTTTTTGCTAAATTTGCGGAATTGATGACTACTCCGAAATTTCAAATATCATTTGACGATTTGTTAGGAATTACGGATATTGTTTATAATTCACCCGGTACGGCTGATGATATAAATTGGAAAGCCAGAATTGTGGCGGATTACCAGGATAAATATTATGATAATTTATCAAGTGATAATCCGACGGCATTAAATATACCTGAATTGCTGCATCAGGCTTTGCAGGCTAAGATTGATATGGAAGTTAAAGCTCATAATTATGATGCAGGATTTAAAAAATCAATTTATGAAAAAGCACAGCCGGTTTTGGATAAATTGCAATATTATGCAGACATTTTGAAAGAAAAAGAGAATTAAACTTCTTCTTGAGCTTTGCCTACCTGATATCCCGGAACTGATAAAAATAACGGTACGGTTCTCGTAATTATACTTGCAACAGGTGAATCTTTTGCTCCCATAAGTGTTACTGCAAGACAAAGATCATCTACATGCGGCGCAAAATCCGTTGATTTGATTTCTCTTTCTTTTTTCTGTCCGAAAAATTTTTCATTTATAAAGTTGGTAACTTTACTTCCGGTAAAGATACCTGCAACCAGTGCCCCTGCGGTAATTCCTATAGCAGGAATATTTCTAATAAATTTATTAACAAATTTTATAACGTTATTGTTGTCTAATCCTATTTGAGGCATGATATTTTTAATTTGATTTTCGTAGTTTTTGTAAATTCTGGATGCCCCGCCGACAAAACCGACAGGAATTAAAACGTTGCCAACTATTTGAGTTAAGGCTTCTCTACCTTTTGCTTTCATATTTTTCCTGTCAAAAACAGCTCCGCCTATAAGTCCGCCTGTGACTGAACCTGCGGCAAGTGAAATGATTTCTTTTTCTTCAATTTCCAGTAATTTTCTATCGGGTTCGCCTTTTTTAGCAATTTTGAAGAAAGCCCAATCTTTTAGGGGAATATTTTTTAATATTTTAGGATTTATAGGAAATCCCTGTTTTTTGGCGATAAGTGTAAGTACAGTTCCTGTTCCGATTAAAGAACTTAGTGCTGCACCGGCTTTAACATTCGGTGATGCTTCTTTTTTTTGTCCTGCAAATTGCATATTATAGTGTGCCATATTGGTAAATTGGCTGAATCTTTGGGGACGATTTAAGTCTACTGTATTTATATTCATAAAAACACACCTTCACTTTTCACTATATCAAAAACATGTAAAAAAAACTATTGCCTTTACATTTGAAATATTTAGTTTATTTTTAACATATATTAATAATTGTTTATGGTACACTACATGTGTAACAATTTATTAACTGATATGTGTAAAATAAGCAAAAAACATGTTTGACAGTCATTAAATGTGATGTCAGGTTAGTGTATATGAGTATTTCGCCAATAAATATAAATTTAAAACCCCAGACAATTAAGAATTTCTCCGTATTACAAAGATTTGTGAGAGGGATGGAATCCAGAGGGCTTGCGCCTTTAATTATGTTGGAATGCTGTGTTACGGGCGGCAGAACTTTTCAAGCTTTTAAAAGGGGTGGATTCGATGAAGGCAGAGAGCGTCTGACTGAAGAAACTATCGGTGCTGCATTCTGGTTCGCCGGTGTAAAGGTGTTTAATAAAATTAATGATTTTATTTTGAAACATCTTATGGGCTTTAAAAATACTAATTTTGATGCGCAGGGTGATGCTATTCGTAAGCCTCTTCAAAATTATATGAAATGGGCAAAAGATAACGGGCAGAATATTCCTTTATCAAAAATTGCGGCATTTAAATTTACTAAAATCGCTGCAAGTATTATACTTGCAAACGGCCTTGTCGGTTTTGTGGTACCAAAGATGAATCAGGCAATCACAAGATCTTTCCATAAAAATGATTCCAAAAATCCGTCTCAAAATAATTCCGAAAAACTTCAAATGACGGAGACTAATTCCAGATTTAGTATGGAGCAATTTATAAATGATGCGGAATCATCAGATGATAAAGAAAAAAATCAGAAAATCACATTTGGTAACGGGGCACAAACATTATTAACGCTTGCGCATAAATTTGAAAATGATACTATATATCAACTTCTGTCAACTGATGTGGGCATCTCCGGCGGACGTGCAATTAGTGCAAGAAATAATCATGAACGTATCGAAATATTGTGGCGTGATATTTCTTCAATATTCTTCTACATGTTCAGCATGCCGTTAATCAGTAAATTTATGAATAAAATAGAACACGGTAATCCGTTAAGATTGAACCCTGTTGGCGCAAGACAGGTTACTGATTATATGAAATACGCACTTGAACTTTCCGGTCATCATGATAAAAATGCGGGTAAATTATCAATTAAACCTGATGAATTTGCTCAATTGATGTTGGGCGAGTCTGATATTACAGCTAAGATGAATAAAGTTAAAGCAGGATTTAAAGATGGTGCTATAAATCTTGATAAGTTTATTGAACTTTTACAAAAACAATTCAGTCCTGAAGATGCAGAAAAATATTCAGACCTCGCAAAACGTATGTCTAAATTGCAGCCTCAGGTTGAGGGAGCTTCTGTTCTCGCGGAAAGTCAGGCTGAGGCTATATTTAAAGGCGGTGCATTGAATAATCCGGAATTCTGGGATAATGTGTTCACTGTTGAAAAAGGTGTTGAAAAAGAAGTTAAAGTTATAAACGGTGTCAGAACAACAATTGAAACTGCAAATCATAAAAATCCGTTCAAGTTTGTGGCTCAAAGTGATTTGGATGACATTATAAATAACATCAGAACTTATGTAAAAAGTATCGTTAAAAAGGCTAAAGATGCTAATGTTGATATTAATTTAAGCATGCTTGAAAAAGCTTATAAAAAGAATATTTTCTTAAATACTCTTAACTGGGGTACTGGTTTTGTAATATCAGCACTGTTCCTGTCTACAATTATTCCAAAAATACAATACCTGATTACAAGATTAACTACGGGTTCAAATTCTTTCCCCGGAACTGCTGAATATAATGATAAAAAATAAATTTATTTCAGCCATTTGAAGCTTCTGACGTAATCATCTCCGTTAATGTCCCCGTAAATATCTACGGTAAACATTCTTGCTGTATTATTTTCGGTATTCGGAATTTTTTTGATGTCTTCTGTAATAACTGATGGTGCTTCCGAAACATTGATTCCTGGAATTGTATTGAATAAGGTATTTAATGATGCATTACCTATTTTTCCGAATAAGGTTGAAAAGTTTTTGGTTAAAGCACCGAATATCTGCATATCAGCCATCAGGTTTGTAAAATTATATGAGCCTTTCATATACATATTTAAAACTTTGCCTGATGAGAATATTTGTATGTTATCCGCAATACCGTTTGTTATATGTATATTACCGTTAATACTGTCAAAATTACCAGTTTTATACGGTGTAATCAAATCAATAATTCCGTTAATCGAAAGTCCCGTAAGCCCGCCTTTAATTAAGTTTCCTGCCTTTAACAGATATTCAAGAGACCCCAGTTTTGGCATTCTGCCGTCAGTGACATTGAATTCAGTATAACCGTTAAGTGTGCTTACGCAAGAATCATGTGATTGCCCGTTGCAGGAAAGGTTGGTTTTACCGGTTATGGTACCAAATACCTGTCCTTTTAAATCAAATAGGGTTTCTGATATTATCTGTGCATTAGCCTTGTTTATGTCAGTGATTATATTAACAAGATTGTTATTAAAATCGTATTTTAATTGACCTTTTACCGTGCCTTCTGCCATTATAAATTTGAAATCTTTAACTTCAAATACACCTTTATCATCCAGTGACATTTTGGAAATAAAATTTGTTGCATTGAGATTTTTAATTTTTATATTTTGAGCCAGCAATTCGGCTTTTTTGATAATAACCTGAGTTATATCCGGTATTTGTGAGTTGACGCCGGATGTGAGATTTCTTGAATTTTCGGCTTCATATTCTTGGAATGTTGATATGATTTTATTCAAGTCAAGGTTTTCAAGATTAATTTTTATATCTTCAGCTATATACGGAGGATTTGCTTTATTTCTAATTACTGCTGCGATATTCAAATTATTGGTTAAAACGCTTCCTTTTGAGGTGAGGTAAATAAAATCCTTTTTAAAATTTACGTCAATATCCTTTATTGTTGCGTCAAATAACGGCATATCTATACTGGTTATATTTAATTTACCTAATATCAAAGGGCGTGTTGCCGTTCCGTTAATTGTTATATCAGATGTAAAAATACCCTGTTTCATAAGCGGTTTTCTGAATAATATATTAAAAATTTTGGCATCAGTCGGCTGTTGTGTTTTTACTCTGAAATTAGTAAATTTAATATCGTTGTCTGGTAAGAAACCGATATTACCTGAGGCGTTTAATTGCGTTTTTGTATAGATTTTATTATTTTGAGACGGTATTAATTGGTCATATTGAAGGTTGGTTATTTTAATTCCTGACGGGTAAATTGTGTTATCAATAGATATATTAACGGCATTGGAATCCTGTGTCTCAACAGGACTGCTGCTGCCTAGCGTTGCACCCATATAATAAATACTCGCATTTTCGGCTAATTTAATTTGTGTTTTATTTCTGAGAGCATTTAACGGGCCTGAAATAGTTGAGCCGAAGTTAATATCTCCTTTTAATTTTATAGGATAAACTGATCTTTTGTTGAAAAATTCTTCTATAAATTCTTGAGTTGGTTTTGCATTTATATACAAGTTCAGAATCGGATTTTTATCTATATTATAAATTTTTCCGCTGGCAAAAACAGGCATTTCTCCGAGTTTTGAACTTATATTATTTAAGGTTAGTATGTCTTTTTGAAGTTGAAGTTTCCCGCTCAAAATATTCATTTGGATGTTTGCGGGAATATAGATGAAGTTTATATTATTTAGTGTAGTGTCTGCATAAATATTATTATTTTTTATCTGCCCTTTGAGGTCTACAGTACCCGTAATGTTTGTAATTTCGTTAATATTTAAATATTTTTTTAATTCATTAATATCCGCCAGATTAAATTTAGGGAAATTGAAATTACCGTTTATGGATTGTTTGTCGGATAAGAATTTAGATGCATTTATGTCCAGCATAAAGGGGTTGCCTTTAAAGCTCCCTTTTATTGGTGACACGCGTAAATTTGAATTACGAAGTTCAAAATTTGTATTTTCTATGGTAATATCTTTTCCTTTATGCGTGTATATTTTGCCGCGGATATCAAGTTTTTCAGGTTGAATTTTTTCAGTTGAACCGGTATAGTTTGCGGAAAAACTTGTATGAATTTTGCCGATATCATTTTTATATGGGATATCAAGATTTAAGAGTTTTATTCCGTCGTTGACAATAAATTTATCAGATACCACTTTAATACTGGCATTTTTATCATTTAGATTACCGTTTATTTTTATTTTTGATTCATCAAGGTTAGAGCTCAAATCAATATCTGTATCAAGGTTATTAAAATTTATTTTTCCGGATATATTAGATAATGGCAGCCCTTGTGCAATGATTGTATTTGAATATAAATCAACGGTTCCTTTTGCAAAAATATTTTTATTGAATACAACATCATTTACATCCGTAACAGTACCTGTTAAGTTAATCTTAATGTCGGAATTGCCTTTTGCGGAACTTATCGGTTGGATAAGTTTTTGAATATCTTTGAGCATAGGTGAAGTTTTAATTACGGTTATAAGATGTTCAAGATTTTGTTGTTTTGCTTCAACGTTAAAGTTTAAGACACCTTTTAAAGTGCATGTGCCGCTTACTGTAACAGGTTTACCGTTTAATGCTGCCGAGTGAGTGTCAAATCTTGTGTTCTGGTCATTAAATACCAATTTACCAGAACCGTTTTTCAAAACAAGGTTATGAATATCTAAAAAAGAGGCGGTTGTGTTGTTAAAATTAAATACTCCCCAGCCATGAGGGTTCTTTCTTGTTCCGATAACATGAAGATCAATATTCCCTTTCCCGTTTATGTCCATAATCGGTACAGGACCCAGATCAAATTTTAAAATTTCGTGTAAGGGGTTTAAAACTGTTTGCGCAATTTTTAAATCAACATTTTTTGTGCTTTTTATGTATAAATCGGCATTTTTGTTGTTATATAATTCGACGTCACCTTTTATAAAGACAGTTTCGGTTAATGATGCCGGAACTTTTGCATCCATAACCATTTTTTGTCCGTTAAATGAGAGTTTAATAACTGCTTTTTCCGTATTATTAGGAAGTGGTTTATTTAAATATCCTTCTGTAACAAGAATTTTTCCGGTGACATCAGCCGTATCAGCTTTGCCTTTAATGTTTAAGTTGCCGGTTATATCTCCATAAAACGGATTTTTCTTTAAGGCGTAAAAGTTGATTTCTTCAAGAAGATTTTCTTCCCCGGGCATAAGAGGGATGAAATTTTCCGTACGCGACTTATTTATTGCAACATCCATATCAAGATAAGGTATTTTAGCGTCCAGTCGGGTTATGCGTCCACGTGTATTAATGTCAATGCCGTCAGAGAGAATTTTCATATTTTTAATATTGATACCATTTTTTATTGTATCAATATCTGTTCGTATATTGATTTTATTATTACAGTATATGGAACGGGCTTTTTCTTTTTGTATAATTCCAAGATTTTCTATTGATAGTTTTGCAAATATATTTTTATGTTTATCCGGTTTTGAATTTGTATCCGCAATCAGATTAATTATGCCTGATAGAGTTTCAATTTTGCTGTTAGGAATAACAGTTGCGTATTCAGAAAAATCTGCAAGATTAAGATTCGTTATGCGTCCTTTTACTTTAAATTGATCTTCCGTGATTTTGTTAATCGGAAGCTTTATATCTACGTCAGCCATTATTTCAGAGATTTTTTTATCTACGGAAAGGTTGGCGGATGTGGATAATTTAATTTTTTTGTTATTTTTAAATTCATCTACGGTTAAATAGGTTCCGTCCAGAAGAATTTTTTTATTTTGTTTTAAATCATTAAGACTGATTTTGTAATTTCCAAGGCGGATATATGCCTTAGTTAGTTCCATTTTTGATTGTGGCAGTTTTTCAAGCTTATATTGTCCGAGTTTAAGTTCGGAATTTTTTGTATAGAATAAATTCGCAGTTATGCTATCGGATGAAAAATTTCCAATTTGAATTTTGCCTGCCAAAAGCGGTAAAAGGTAAATTTTTATCGCGGAATGCTGCATGTTAAAAGCCTGTGTACCGTCATTATTCAAAAGCGAAATATCTTCAGCCATAAACCAGATTGCGGGGGTATGTCCCATTTTTACATAAGGACTTTTTACGGACAATTTGTAGCCGGTTTTTGCCTGAATTTGTTTTTCAATAACGGGCATTCTGTTTTCAATATTTATAAGTGCAGGAATTCCCCAGTAATAAAGTCCGTAAAAGAACGTTAAAACAGTTATAAATATTAAAGATTTTCTTACCTTATCCATTCTTTTATATTATATAAAACAAGCATGGATATGGCAACTAGTAATTTTCGCTGAAAATTTGAAAATATGCCTGCGGATGATGACAATTAGGACATTTTTGCGGTGCGGATTTACCTTTGTGTAAATATCCGCATTCTCTGCACATCCAGATAACTTCTGTTGATTTTTTAAATACGGTATCATTTTTTATATTGTCAAGAAGTTTTTTATAGCGGTTGTAGTGGTGTTGTTCTGAATTAATAACGTGGTGAAAAGTTTCCGCAATTTCGTCAAATCCTTCTTCGCGTGCAGTTTTTTCTCCTTCAGCATAAAGAATTGACCACTCTTCGTGTTCGCCGTTTATTGCGCTTTCAAGATTTTCTTCCGTTGTTCCGAGTTCAAAGGGATAATCAGCATTTACATGTCCTATGGTGTTGCCAATATGTTCATAAAAAAGTTTGGCGTGTTCTTTTTCGTTTCCCGCGGTTTCCAGAAATATTGCGGCAATTTGTTCATAGCCTTCTTCCTTTGCGGCTTTTGCGTAAAATGTATATCTGTTTCTCGCCTGTGATTCTCCGGCAAATGCGTTTATAAGATTTTGTTCGGTTTTAGTCCCTTTTAATTTTTTCATGGCAAATCTCCTTTTTAAAAAGAATAATTTTTTCAGATAAATTTTACAATCGGAAAACAGTATTAGCCGTGCAGGCTATTAAGCATAAAAAAATCAGTACTTTATGGGGATTAATCAATTCGGGTAAGCACTCATAATATGATTATGTAATAGTTAGGAAAATGAATTATGAATTTATTTGCTTATACAAAAAAATTAGCAGAACAAATAGCGTATTACGATGCGCTGGCAAAGCGAGATTGGGTTAATCCGAATTTTACAAACCCGTTCACCCAGCCTGTTAATATAACAATTATCTGGGTTGATGAAAAAGATGAATAAAATATTGTCATTAATCTTTTACACAAATTGACCAGGGGCTGCCAAATCTGTTTGTTCCATATATTGAGCAGGTACCATTTGTAATATTACATAGTGCGCTGCTAACTTGTTTCGGGTTACTGCTGGATGCCTCATACCAGACGGGTGCAAGGCCTGACATGACGTTAAAACCAAGTTCGGGTAAATATCTGGCAAGTGATTGTACTTCTCCCATAGTTGGCAATCTGCCACCAATATCTTTACATGTTTTTACTGCTCCGAAATAGCTGTCCCCTCCGTTTGCGTCACAAGTGTCACAACAACTTTCTATATCATAATCATCTTTAGTTTTCTCGCATTCCGAAAATGATATTGCAGGTGGATCAAATGCGTCATTTAAAAAACATACGCCGTTGACTTTTTTGTAACAGCTGCTTCCCAGACTTGCGACATTATCATTTTGGCGTACATCTTTGCTGCTTGTATTAGGATTTCTAAATCCATCTGTATCATATAATATAGCAAGACAATTCATAACATCAACTCTGTTAGAATAAGGATTCTGGCTGCAATTTGGATTATATGCTATTAATGCAGTAACTCCATTAGCAAACATGGTACCAATAATCTCTGTACCCCAGTCATCTTGTCCGAAATTCTCGGCACTCGTTATTTCAGACATATCAATTTCTTCTTTATCAGTGCCCCAGTATATTTTATCCTCAAAACATGAAAGAATATCATTATTATTACATATTTTATTGGTTTTAAAATGTTTTGAAAGTTCATTGACAAAAGCTGCTGTATTTCGGTGTCCGGCAAGCGTCTGCTGGGTATTCATGCTTTTTAAAGATTCTTCTAATTTTCTTTCAAAAACTTCCGCTGATGTATCCCAAACTATTTTTTTGTAGTTTTGTACTATAGTTGGTATTGTCATAACAGCAACAATACCGATGATACCTAGAGTAATCAAGACTTCAGCTAACGTAAAAGCAGAAGAATTTATGCAAGACCTGGTATGACGTCCAGCCTCAGGATGACTTGAGGTTAAGTTAGTGCCCCCCCCCCCTCCTGAGAGAAATATAGTGTTCATGCGTATTTGCGCCCATTTCTAGCCTCCAATAAATATGTCTACAATGCCAATATTATATTCTTTTTCCGGTTTTGTCAAATTTGTACATATCATTTTCGTGGATGCTCAATTCAAGAGTTTTATTAAAATTGTAATCTGCCGGAAGCTTTGCACTGCATTTTTTGTCGCCGATATTGAAATAAACAATTTTTTCGCTGCCTAAAAGCTCCGTAATCTCAATGTCGACTGTTTTTTTGATTTCCCCGCCGCAAATCATTTTTTCCGGTCTTATTCCGTATAAAATATTTTCGTCAAGCCCTAAATCTTTTCCTTCAATAAAATTCATTTGCGGTGAGCCGATAAACCCTGCGACAAAAGTGTTTGAGGGATTGTTATAAATTTCTTCCGGCGTATCAAATTGCTGGATTACGCCTTTATCAAGAACTACAATCCTGTCGCCCATAGTGAGTGCCTCTGTTTGGTCATGGGTTACGTAAATAAATGTTGTCTGCAATTTTTCGTGTAATTTTTTAATCTCAGAGCGCATTTGAACACGTAATTTTGCGTCTAAATTTGACAGCGGCTCATCCATTAAAAATACTTTCGGATTTCTGACGATTGCACGCCCTAAAGCTACACGCTGTCTTTGTCCGCCGGATAATTGTTTTGGCTTTCTGTCTAAATATTCCGTTAAATCAAGAATCTCAGCGGCTTCATTGACTTTTTGTTCAATAATTTTTTTATCAACTTTCCGCATTTTTAATCCGAATGCGATATTCTCCCTGACCGTCATATGCGGATATAGAGCGTAACTCTGGAAAACAAATGCAATATCTCTGTCTTTTGGCGGAATATCATTTACTTTTTTGTCGCCGATAAGAATTTCACCGGAGGTAATTTCTTCCAGTCCTGCTATCATCCTTAAAATTGTTGATTTGCCGCAGCCTGATGCCCCGACAAGTACTACAAATTCTTTGTCTTTTATCTCTAAGTTTATGTTGTTAATTACAACATTTTTATCGTATTTTTTTATTACGTTTTTTAAAACAACATTACTCATGAAAATTCTTTTCAATCGGAATTATAATATTAAAAGTAGTACCCTTCATAACTTCGGATTCTGCCCAAACAATACCATTCAGACGTCTTGCAAGAATGTTAGCTGTACCGAGACTTATTGAGCGAACAATATTCTTTTTATTTGTTTTATCCAGCTGGTTGTACGGTTCAAATAAGCCGTCCAGCTCGGTTTCCTGAAGCCCTATACCTGTATCGGTTATGCTTATTTGCATTAGAGAATTTTCTTTGTAGCCTTCAAAAATTTTCATTCCTTTTATCATTTCCAAGTCCGGATAGAATATTTTGAATGAAATAGAGCCTGTATCAGTTAATTTGATTGATGTTTCAAAAAGGTTTTGAATAATTGTTTTTAAAGTTTTTTCGTCAGAGAATATTGCACGTTTTGCAACTTCTTCATAATCAAAGTTTACGGTCAGACCTTTGTTAGAAACAGCTAAATCATTTGCTCTTATTATATTTTGAACTGCGTTGATTATGTCAAATGTTTGAAAATCATATTCGTATAAGGTTGATTCAGCATATGAAAATTCTATAAATTTATCTATGAAATGTAACAAATCATTAGAATTTTTATTAATTATTCTGACATATTTATCTTGTTTTTCTGTAATTTCTCCGCCAAGACCGTCCAGAAGTGCTTGAGAAAATCCGACAATTGAAGTGAGCGGTGATTTAATTTCATTTGAAAGTTTTACAATCATCGCATTTTTTTCTTTGTTAAACTGGCTGGTTTGTTCAGCATTGCTTAAAACATTCGTCATGGCAGTGATATCACGTATTGTTACAATATAGCGGCCATGACAAATTTTAGCATTTAGTTCAATAAAAAATTCCTTAGCTGTCGGTGTGAACGCTCCTGCAATAATAGGAGTTCTTGTAGCTATTGATTTTTCTATTTGTTCTCTGCCTTTATCAACTAAATCATCAAAGTGGTAGCTTTTTAATAGTCTTTTTCCTGCTTCAAAAATTGTTGTTGCTTTATCGTTTATCCAGGAAATTCTTCCGTCGGTTTCGACTATTAAAACCGCGTCAGGAAGGTTTTTTACAACCTTTTTAAAATTTAATCCATATAAAAAATCTCTAAATACATTACCTAAGTTCATAATTTGCAATAGTTCCTTTATTATTATATAATTCATAATAGCATAAAAAAATATTACGAATATTTAATAATATAATTTATTAATTTTTGTAATTTTTTTTTGTGTAAAGTAGCAAAAAAATATTTCTAAGTGTTTTAGAATAAAAGATATGCGAGATTTCAGATTAACTCAGAAACGGCAGGTGATATTTATGAGAGAAGTAAATAACAACACAACAAATTCCGGTAATATTAATTTTCAGGGTTTACCGGCAGTAAAAAAGGATATCAATGCACAGGAGATTATCCCTGCCGAGAGCTTGGAAGTAACTGATTTAGGCAAAATGCCGTCCGAGGTTATAGGCAGATCACAGGTTCCAAAAACTGCCGCAGAAAAAGATTTAGGAATGTTATTCAAAGATCCGGAAGTTGTAAAGAAATCTCTTGAATTTTTTGCGCTTTGTGAAGCTTATGGCAAAACTCCTGTTGAAGCTGCCGAGCTTATGGGTGCATTTGCTGACGAATTTTACGTCTAATTTTCGTTATTGGATAAATAATTAACGAGAGCTTTTAGTCCGAGTTTGTAGCTGTCAGCTTTAAATCCGGCGATTTGCCCTATGCATACCGGTGCAATTACTGAATCATGCCGAAAATCTTCTCTTTTATAAATATTTGACATGTGTATTTCGACCACCGGCATGTCTGCAATAATAATAGCATCACGGATAGCAATACTTGTGTGCGTATATGCACCTGCGTTTAAAATAATTCCGTCAAAGTGTTCTCTTGCCTGTTGAATTCTTTCAACAATAGCGCCTTCAATGTTACTTTGAAACGTTTCTATATCAATTCCGAGACCAAATGAAAAGGCATGAAGTTCCTTTTCAAGTTCTTTGAGTGTAATACTACCGTATTGTTCGGGTTCTCTAAATCCGAGCATATTGAGGTTTACACCGTTAATTATTAAAATTCGCATGCTTTTTCTCATGCATATATTATAATACAAAATCAAGTAAATGTAAAGATTTATTAATTTTTATTCTACACATGTAACAAATTTGGCATGCTTGCATTATCATGCATGTACAACTATCCCCA
>CALVBW010000003.1 GCA_944325945.1 Candidatus Gastranaerophilales bacterium
AGCAGGCAGTATTAAAAAATCAATTTAAAAAATTTTACAGTACATTCTGGCAGGCAGTAATAGGTATACAAACAAAAGAAGGGCGACCAATACAATGTTATTATTGGGATGAAAATAATCCTTATACTGGGAAATGTACTATTGAGTGTACCGGTGAAAATGAGTACGGTACCTGTATAAGTTATCAGTGTGCAGAAACAGGAGAGCCGCTTCCCTCAGGGATTAATGGTCCTATGACGGAATGCGCAAGTTTTTATCAAGAATTGTTTTTGAATACCTTAAAAACTACTAAAATCTGTAAAGATCATGCTTATGAACAGGGATGTCTGCCTGAAGATTTTAGAGGCGTTGATATGGTCAAGGCGGAGATAAATCCTGATGTCGAATATGATCCTGCAAAAGGTTTTTCTGATTCAAATGTAAAAAATAAATACCCTGTATTTGTCCTGAGTGACGGGACTTATATCATTGCATATAACAGATATTTAACAAATTCATCACCTGTATTTGTAGTAGATATCAATGGGCATAAAGGCCCGAATAAATGGGGATACGATATATTTTCGGTTGGTATCAGCGGGAATAGAGAGCAGGGTATCAAATCAATAGTTCAAAAACCTATTATTTATGTGACAGAAACGGGCGGCAAAACGTTTCAGCAGATGTATAATGAATCGTTTAACATAAAATAATTAAATACTGATACTGTTGAGCTGGCAGAATGATTTGAGAACATTTTTTGATTTTTCAATCTCTATATAAACACAGTTATTTTTTGTCTGTTTAACAATTTCTGTTGCTTTTTCATACATTTTGCCGGCACCTTTTAAGTATTCTGATTGTTTGTCGGTCTTTAAAAGACCTATTTCTTGAAAATATTTGCCGTATAAAAGATATAATCTTGATAAAATATCTTTCATATTGAATTTGCTTGCAAGTATGATAGCATTTTCAATCTGGATTTTAGCGGTTTCATAATCAGAAATTACAATACATGCTTTTACGATAACCATTTTTAATAATATTATAAAGAAATAATTGTTTATTTTTGGATTTTGTGCAACATCAAGTGCCTGAGATGCAATTTCTATTGCGGCATGCGGTCCTTCAACATCCAGTGTCGCTTCTGCTATTAAATACCATGTTAAAAGTGCTCCGAGTGCCATTTTTTCTTTTGCAAAATATGTTATCTGGTCGTTATAAATGTCAAGAGCCTGTTTTGATTGTTCGTGGTCTTTAAAGATTTTACCCAGTAAAGTTTTTAATACATTTTTAGTAAAGTTATCGCCTGAATTGTTTGCAAATGTTACAACCTGGAATAAATCTTCCTGCAAACCGTCATATCTTTCTCTAAAGAAATTATTTAATATTTCAATTAAATTCCATTTGAGTATTGTTGTATTGTCCATTGTATTGGTTTTATATATTTTTAAAACATCTTCAAGAATTGTTTCCGACGTATAAAAGTCCCCTTTCATTGTATTTGCAAAAGCAAGGGCAAGTTTGGACTTGCAGATAAACAAGTCGTCATTAATTTTATTTCGGTCAATTATATCAAATATAATTGTTAAAATTGCAAAAGAACGGTCATTACCCTGCAAGATGAGAGCGTTTGCAAGTAATAAATACGTTTTTAGCCATGTTTCATATACAAATTCGTATGGAATTTTGGATTTTGGTGATTTTGCCAGAAATTCATCCAGAACGGGCATTATGTCATTGTCAATAGTATTTATGACTTCCCCGCAGTTGCCTATATTAAGGAGAGCTTCCAGTTTGGAAACTTTTAGCAGTGCAATCTCAAGTTTGTGCTCAGGCGGAACTTTTGCAAGAACATTATCAACACATTCCACATTGCCGTAATAGTTGCCTGTTCGCAGACAGCAATATGAAAGATATCCTAAAAGCTCAATTTCTTTTGGACTGTCGCCCACAGCTTTTGCATTTGCGATAGCATCAGGCAGAAATTCAAGCGCTTCTTTCGGGTTGTAATCAGATAAAATTTTCCCTAAGCGTTCTGAAATATTGTATCTTGTTTTAATTGTTTCGCTTTCATCAAGTTCATTAATTAGTGCGAGACATTGTTTTTGTGAAATTACATAAAGATTTGTATCACCAACATATGCTGCAAGCCTTGTATTTTTTGTCCAAATATCAAGTGCCTGAGGTGTTTGTTTTAGATTTTGTGCTATTATTCCTAAAATTGCGTTTGAGTTAAGGATAAAATTCCGAACCGAGTTTGCAATTTTTGTATTTATTACAATAAAATCTTTATCGTATTTTGAAGTCGTAAGAATGGTTTCCCAGAGAAGTAAATTTTTAAATTCATAAAAGATTTCATTTACCGGTTCTATAAAATGCATTTCTCTTAAATAATCTATGATGCCGGTGAAGTCTTTATCATCAAATTCAAAAATTTCTTTTAAAAGTGCGAGGTTTATTTTATCTCCCAGAACCGATGCGCCGACAAGTGTTTTGTATGCAACCGGGTTGACTTCGTTTAAATTTTTTAACCGATTTTGTATGAGTTCCGTAAAAGTATCAGGCAGTTTGAATGATTTATCTCCAATCTGGCAGTCAAAGCAATAGCTTAGAGCCTGTTCTAAAAATGCCGGATGCCCCTTGCTTTTGGTAATTATTTCCTGTCTCTCAAATTCATTTGTGTATGAAAATGCTTCTTCGTAAGATTTACAGAATTCATCCATTTCATTATTATTTAACGGTGCAATTCCTATATCCAGATAGATATTATCGTCCTGTAAATAGAAATATCCTTTGGCAGGTTTTGCATCGTTATAGAGCATTATAAAACGCATATTAAGATTGTCGCGTTTTAATAAGTTATTTAAAAATTCAAATGAGAAACCGTCTATAAAGTCAAAATTATCGGCAATGAGGATAAATTCACTGATTTGAGAAATTTTGTCAAAGACTTTATATAACATATTAAATGTTTTTTTCTTATTAATAAGTAAATCTTCAAAATTGCCATACTGTGCAGAATAAAGAAAATTTATCAGGTTATTTATTTCAAGGCCGGTCATTTCAGGAAATTCATTCTGAAAAAATCTTGTTGCATCTTTTTTGAAGTCAGGGGTACTGATACAGAAATTAGGCAGGTTATATAAATTCAAAATCATATCTTGAATCATTCCGCCGGGTGTGAGCTGCGTAAGCGGGGTACATTTTCCGAACATCCAGATGAATTTATGGTTTTGAAGTTTTTGAATTGTCTCTTTCAATACATAACTTTTACCTATCCCTTTTTCACCGCTTATTGAAAATATTTTTTTATCATCTGATAAGAGTCCTTGGGTTAAAACAGTTACCGCATTTTTTTGAGAAATTAAATTTGGAATGTATTCAAGAGTTTCGGATTTTGTTTCAGTTTCAATATTATCAAAAGGCATGCCGCATTTTCTGCATTTTTTAGCGTTTGGAAAGTTTACACTGCTGCAATGCGGGCAGATTTTGAGAATTTCTTTTCCGCATTTTTTGCATTTCAAATCATAAATTGAGTTTATCGTGTTGCAATTTTTGCACAATAAACCTGTTCTGGTTTTACAATACGGACATTTGAGTGTATTTTCCGGAATTATTTTTTTGCATACGGGACATCTCATAATTCTACCTAATTAAACGATTCTTTAACTTTTTTCATTAACTTAAATAATCGTTTTGAAACCTCTGATTGGGATAAACCTAATTCTTCAGAAATTTCTTTCTGTGTCATTCCATTATCATAGCGCAATTTATAAATTTGTAAATACTTTTTGTTAGGATCTTCTTCATCAATTTTGTATATTAAGCTTGCTATATGTTTGATTGTATCTTTTTTTACAGCGATTTCTTCCGGCGAAATTTCAATATTGAAATTATTATATGAAATCTTAACCTCTGCATAATTATTGGAAACAATGTCATCAACAGAAACTTCATTTGATTGTGTATAGCCGGTTCTTGTTCTTCTTAATCTTCCTGAATCTTTTAATACATTTAATATTGAAGTTGTTGCTATTTTTTTTAAGTAAGCTTCAAGCGCAACGTCAGAAGTTACGATATTTACAATGCCCAATGACCGTTTGCAGGTTTCATTAAAAAAGTCATCAAACAAATCTTCATTATTCGAAAACTTCTTATCGTTTCTTATTATTTTTTCTATTAATTCTAATTTATCTTGTGCTAAATCCACTCTAAAGTTTCCTTTATGAGTATTATAGCATATTTATAGATATATTTTAAGTATCAACTGTATATTATCCCCGACAATTACACCTGCAGGGGCTTTTACCACTTTGAGCGTGTCATTTACAGTTCGTAACACAATTTCATCAATTTGGGTTGAACCGCTTGACTGGAGGATATTCGCGTTCTGTATGCTGCCTTCTTTTGACAATTCAATATTTACTTGTATCTGGTCAGAATACGCATATTCTGTCGCGAGAAGCAAATCGCTTGATAGTGAAAGTTTCAGGCTTTTACCTGCTGTTTGCAGATATTTTCTGAAATCATCATTGTATGAGACATAATCCGGAACAGACCATGAAAGCTTTTTAACATCAAGGTAAGGCTCTTCTATCACGGGAGCTTTTGGTTTGTTAATATTTTTTGCCGCTGTATTTGCGGTATCTTCAAGTTTTGGTTTGGATGTTGTTTTGGCGGGTAAAATTGTATCATCCTGAGGAAGTTCCTGTTCGTCAAGTTTTGGCAAATTCTTTTCAAGCACACTGGTGTTATTTTGTTCTGCAATCTCATTACCGGATTTATGCATTGATGCATAAATTAAAAGTGAGGCCAGTGCTACTATTGCAATACTTGCAACGGCAATAGCTTTTTTGCCTTTCTCCGGCATTGTTGTTTTAAATTGAAGAGCATTTTTGTCATCCTCAAAATTGTTATTATAGAGTATTTCAAGTTTTTCAAGGTCGTCATTTCCCTCTTGTGCCACCGGTTGGTTTATATCAATAGGAAATTCTCCGGGCGCATCAATTTGATTGCTGATTACAGTTGAATTTTCATAGACGCCTGGCTTTTCGGCATCAACTTCCGTGTTTGGTGTTTCTTCCGTAATTGTTTCTTCAGCAAGGCTTTCTAAAAATTCGACATTATTATTCATCTGTTCATTAACCTGCGGTTCTTCTGCCGGAGTCTCCGGAATATTTGTTGAAAGCTCTTCAAGAGTTACAGGCGCCGGTTCAACTTCGTCAGCAGAATCAATTTCTTTTAATTCTTGCGCAGAATTTTCCAATTCATCAATTGATAAAGTTTGTACAGCTTCTTCTTCTGTTGATTCTATTGCATTATTTTCGGGTAATTCCAATTCATCAAATGTGGCTGCGGCTATTTGCTGCGGGTCACTTTCTTCCGGAACGTTTTGTTCGACGGCTACCTGTTCAATATTTTCTAATGAAGCAATTTCATCATCTTCAAAATGAGTGTCTTCTTGAGGCTGCATGTCGTCTCTTTCGCCAAGATTTTCAAAATTTGTTAATTCTCCGGAGGTTGAATCTTCATCTTCGGGAATTGCTATATCATCAATTGATGTATTATCAAGTATAAGGTTATCCAATTCGTCTAAAGGTTCTTCGTCAAGCTGGTTATCTGCCGTGTCAAACGGAAGTTCATTAAATTCACTCAGATGAATTTTTTCAACTGTAGAATCTTCATTATTAGTATTTTCGGACAAATCCTGCAGTTCTCCATCAGGATTGAGTTCATCAGTAAGGTCTGTCAACTCAAGTGTTTCATCAAGTGATAAGTCGCTGTTTTCCGTTAAATCCAGTGAAGTATCTATATTGGATAAAGTTTCGTCTGATGCCGGAATATCAGAAGTTGAAATATCAGAATTTTCGTCGGAAATATTATTTTCATTAAATTCAGCAGATGTATCTGATATGTTTTCTTGTACAAGCATTTCATCCGGTATTTGGTCCGTGATGAAATCATTTTGTTCGTTTAATGTTAAGTCGTCTACAGCGGCATCTTTTTCTGGTTCATCAATGGAGAAGTCAACGGAGAGGTCTTCTTGATTATTTTGTGGCAGCTCATCAGATAGTTCGGTATCAGACAGATCATTTAACAAATCGTCATCAGAAAAATTTTGTTCCAAAGATAAATCTTCGTTTAAGGATTTATCTTCATCAAATTCATCATTGTTTTCTTCAAATATATCAAATTCATCCTGAATTGGTACAACTGTATCTTGATAAGTATCTTCCTGCAAAGATGTTAGGTCTTCGTTTGTTGCAACATGATAAGAAACCCATTCAAAATTATCAAAATCAATTAAGTCTTCACGCAAAGCAGCACATTTTGTAAGCATGTTAATTAATTTACGCTTGTCATCATCGGTTATATCATGGTCAATTAGTGCCATAGCAAGTTTTTGTCCGCTTTCAAAATTTTCTTCGGATAGTGATTCAGTTGTATTTCCGTTGAAATTTTCTATGTATGATTTTAAATCTGACGGATGTGATAATTTTTCTTTTTCAATAAAATAATACTTTTCATTCTTGTTATTTTTATTAATTAATTTTGGTTCAAAAAAACCTAAAAATTTAACACAGGATTCATTATCCAACATTTGGAAAACAAGATAGATATCTGGCGTCAGGTTGTATTCAAAATGAGATTTAGGGATGAAAATAAAATTATCATCATATACCATCCTGACATCAATATGAATATTAGGAAGCATTATGTCGGCGATATCAAATTCTTCGCGTATTTTATAGATATTATGCAGATTATAGATATTTGAAACGTTAATTTCTTCCTGTGCCAGATATTTCATTGCAAGCTCACTGCCCAGCGCATTGATATATGCCCGTCTCAGGGTATCTTCAATCGTAAAGCCGCCGGCAAGTTTACCGGCATTCGTTTTATCCTGTTCTTCTATGTATATTAATGTTTCCTGTTGCATAAAATTCTCCTCTTGATATATAAGAGAACACGGCTTTAAAAATTATTCCAAAAATAATGTAAACTTTTGTAACAATTATTGAAAAAATTTTTTCTTTCGGTCAAAATCATGTCATCAGAGGGTTTATATGGTGTAAGAATTTGATAAAATGTGTGTAATATAATAGGAGGTTTTCCATGATAAATTCTGTATCTGCTGTAAGTTTCAAAGCTGCTGCGCCCGTACAATCAGCGCAGGATCGTATTAATGCTCCGGGTAAGTTTACCCAGCCTGATGCTCAAATTCCTGCAAAACAGGACGCTGCACCTAAAAAGAAACATGTATTTTTAAAGACTCTGGCAGGAATTGCTGTTGGCGTAATTGCTATAGGTACTGCTTTACGTTTTGGATTTGCTAAAGGCGGCTTAAAAGTTTTGGATGAAGCTGCAATGAAAGAAGCTAAATTCTCTGAAAAAATCGGTCACTACTTAGGTAAAGCAGGTCAGTGGGTTGATACAAACATCTGGTCAAGATTCTCTAAAGCTGCTAAAGAAGGTGCTGAAGCTGTAGAAGATGCAGCATCAAAAGCGGACGATGTTGTAGAAGATGCAGCACAGGCAGGCGCAAAAGCCGCAGGTGAAGTGGCAGAAGAAGCTGCAAAAGCAGGTGAAAAGGCAGGCAGCGAAGTTGCTGAAGCCACAGCTAAAGCTGCTGAAGAAGTCGCAGAAGCTGCAGGAGAAGCTGCTAAATAATCAAAAATGATTTTATATAGTAAAAAGACCCTTTCAGAGGGTCTTTTTTATTGCAAAAATTCTGATAAAATTGTATTGCTGATAAGGATGCCGTTTGTGTTAAAACAGTAGCCTCCGGATGTTTTTTTGATGTAATTTGAGTATTTTTTAATAATTTTTGAGTATTTTTCGTCAAAATTTATATTAAATTTATCGTTTATTAGAGAAATATCAATTCCTTCCATTTTTCGGAAACCTAGGAAAATTTCTTCTTCAAGTTGTTCCTGTTTTGAAAGAAGATGTTGTGTTGAATGTTTTATCGGATTTTTAATATAATCTTCAAGGTTTTCAATATTAGAATATCTTGTATTCTCTATATAGCCGTGAGCGGCAGCTCCAAAGCCGTAATAATTATTGTTGTTCCAGTAGTTAAGGTTATGCCTTGACGGTTTGCCGAAATTGCTTATCTCATAATGTTTAAAATCTTTTAAAATTTCAATTGCCTTTAAATACATATCGGCTTGAGCGTCTTCATCAGGCAAGTTCTCCGGCATGCGGGTGTAAAAATAACATCCTTCATCAATTTTTAAACCGTAAAGAGATATGTGTTGTATGCCAAGTTCTATAGCATGTTTAAGGTCTTTTGCAAACATTTCGGCTGTCTGATTTGGTAATCCGTAGATAAAATCAAGGCTGATATTATTAAAACCTGCATTTTGTGCAAAGTTTACAGCATCTTCAACTTGTTTTGATGTATGTCGGCGTCCGATCAGTTGCAGAATATTATCGTCAAAAGTCTGGCAGCCGAGGCTTATGCGGTTTATTCCTATAGATTTTAAATTTTTCAAATATTCTGGTGTCAGCCCGTCAGGGTTAAGCTCTGCCGTAATTTCGGTTTCGTCTGTAAAATTGAATAAATTAAGCAGAGTTTTAAATTCCTCCGTCGTTAAAAGTGACGGAGTCCCGCCTCCAAAGTAGATCGTGTCAAGTTTTTCATTTTTGTAGTAATATTGGATTTCCTTTATAAGTGCGTCAAGGTATTGTTCTTTTAATTCAAGCTTAGGAAATGAGATAAAAGAACAGTATTTGCATTTTGATTTGCAAAAAGGTATATGGATATATACGTTTTTGACCATAATAGTATTTTACAATGAAAATTTTATTGCAGCGGTTTTTTGCTCCGGCAAAGAAAGTTACTAAGAGAGTAAGAGATTATAGAACAAGTGAGCTATGATAATTGGTTTTGGAATCTCATTTCCATGGGTAGTCGTTTTTGATTTGCCAACCATCCATGATTATTAAATTGGCACAAGCATATCCTCTGCCTGTACCATCAGTTTTGCAGGTCGAAGAACCGGATGTTGTTAATTCTTCTCTTGTTAATCGAAAATGAAATCCGCCATTCGTGAATTGTTCATATGTACCCGGTACAAATTGTCCTTTTAAAGATTTCGGGTACGGTACAATTGAAAATACAAATACATCGCGCCCGTATCGGTTTGGTCCTTTGTAACCGTTTATATCTACATTTATCCGCAGGTGTGTTTTGGGTCTATTCAGGGGATTCGGAGCATTTAAGAATGGGTATCCGTTAAAGGCAAGTAACTTTCCATCAGGTAGAACATATTGCGGTTTAGCATTTTCATAGGAGCCTGAATCGTCAAAATCTCCTTCTAAGGTTTTCCAGGTATAATCCGGTTCCTTTTCGATTTTTTTAACCCCTTTTAAATACGGCAATATGTATAGTTCAGCAAAATCATTACCTTCATTTGATAAAGTATTCCATGCCCATGTCTCAACATCACCATTTTCTGCAACAGAACGTCCATATGCCTGGCTGAATAACGAATATGTCTTTTTTAAACCAACGATGGTCATTAATTTTTGATAATTCGCAATCAAAGTCGGAATGGTCATGGCAGCGACAACGCCGATTATGCCGAGGGTGATTAGCACCTCAGCGAGGGTAAACGCGGCTTTTTTAGAAGATACTAAGTTACTAAGGCAGTAAGGCACTAAGAATTTTCTGTGAGCTTCGCTCACTAATTTGTCATGCAGAACTTTACAAAGCGAACCAAAATTTTTGTCATGCTGAACTTGTTTCAGCATCTCATTAATTTTTTGAGATCCTTCGGCTAACATTTCAGGATGACCTGTAAAGTTACACAAAAACCTAATATGGTGTCGTGCCTCAGGCACCTCAGGATGACCTGAAAAAGAGTAGTGTTCGGAGGTTAAGCTACTGCCCCCCCCCCCTGAGTGAAAAGTAGTCGTGATGCGTATTTGCGCCCATTTTTAGCCTCCAAAATTATTATATAACATGTCAATTATATCAATTTTTATTGAATAAGGCAAGATTTTTAGAATATGTTAGAGTATGATAAAAAGTATTCGCTAATGATATTCAACAGCATAGGCAGAATCCAGACCATGATAGCTGCGCCCAGAACAGGTTTGAACAAGAAGCTTAATTGAAAAACGTTTACCTGCGGCGCTGTTTTAGAAATTACCCCGAGGATTATATCCTGTCCTAACGTGGCAAGCAAAATCGGTGACGCTATTTGAAGCCCCATAAATAATACGTTTGATGATATGCTTATTAAATAATCCATATTAACAAGTTTGGCTAATGGAATGCTGGTCGCAAATATCGGAAAAATTTCAAAACTTCGCATCAGCGCTCTGATTAACCAGTACGCGCCGCCGAGATTTATAAATATCAACAGCCCGAATAACGCCATAATTTTGCCTAAAAGTGATACCTGACTTGATGTTGTCGGTTCTAAAACCATTGCGGAGGAAAGCCCCATTTGCATATTTATCATATCGGCTCCCGCATCTACCGCCAATAATATTAATTGTGCCATATATCCGATTAATGCACCCACAACTATGTTTAAAAATATTGACAGTGCAAAAGAATCCATTACCATAAGACTATCAGGCTTGACAAACGGAGTAATAACAATCGTTAAAATTAAGCATAATGCAAGCTTTACCATCCCGGGAATTTCTTTTCTGTTAAAAATAGGCGCCAGTCTCATAAACCCGATGAGCCGCGAAAATACCATAATACCTGCTGCAAGTGCGGTATTTAGCACAGGAAACATTTTCATTAATTCCGCGAGAATAATATCCATTATTTACCGCCTTTCATATCAGGAACCGGCGGTTCCGGTATTTCAATTACATCAGGCGGATTGTCCATTTGAAAATATTCAAAACCTTCCGCAGGTTTTATAAAAGTCTTTTTGTCGGTTATTTTGACATTTAAAACTTTTTCACCGTCAATCGTATTAATTATTATATCGGTTTTGCCTTCTGCTAACGGAGTCAGGATAATTATTTTTTTTTCGTTACTTATTGTAAAAACAGGTTGGGCTTCAATTATATTTTTATTTTGGACGGTTACGGATTTGACAATTGAGTTTGAAACAATCATGTAGTCCTCAAATGCCAGTGCAGGTTGTATAATATTTATTAGCAAAATAGTTAATATGAATTTTTTCATAATTATCTTCCTAAAATTCTATTTGTTTCCACAAAATCAGGCCGCGGCATAGGAGTTCTTGAACTTGGCAGGTATTTCATTTTTTGCTGACTGTCTATAAAAGGAACTTTGCCCGGATTTTTCATAATATCATTGATTTTGGAATTATTGTCAAATCGGTCATTCATTTCACCTGCAAATGGTGTTGTGTATTTGTAATAATCAGACGACAGAACGTAAGTTTCATTTCTCGGAACAACATTGAAAGCAAGAGCCATGCCGTCTGTAAAAAGGTTTGTAAGAATCCTTATGAAACCTACTCCGCCAATGATTATCACTAAAAATACGGCAAGAATTTTTGGTGCCGCGGCAATTGTTTGTTCTTGAACCTGCGTTACTGCCTGTAAAATACCAACAACCAGACCGATACCTGCAGCAACAAGTACACATGGCATTGATATTGCCAGCATTACCATAAATCCTCTCGCTAAATATTCTATTAAAGGTTCCATAATTCTCCTTAATTGTAACTTGTAACCAGCCCCTGTACAATTAATGCCCAGCCGTCTACCGCAATAAATATTAAAAGTTTAAACGGCAGTGATATAATTGTCGGCGACAGCATAAACATACCTAGTGCCAGAAGTATGTTTGCTACCACAAGGTCTAATACTATAAACGGAACAAATATTATAAATCCGATTTCAAAAGCTGTTTTTAATTCGCTTATAATAAATGCCGGAGCAACTTGCCATATGGTAATTTCTTCAGGCGATTTGGGCGGTGTTTTTTGCGATAATTCAACAAAAAACGCCAGATCGGATTCTCTTGTTTGTTTCATCATAAATTCTTTTAAAGGTTTTGAGCCTTCACTTATTGCCTCAATCATATTTTGGTTTTTGTGATACGGAACAGATCCCAGTTCATACATTTTTGAAAATGTTGTGCCCATTGTATAGAACGTCAAAATCATTGCAAGTCCTATAATAACAATAGATGGCGGTACCTGCTGTGTGCCGAGTGCCGTTTTGAGCATTGAAAATACTATGACAAATCTTAAAAAACTTGTCATACAGCAAAAGACAAACGGTATAAGAGAAAATACCGTCATGACTATCAATAATTGTAAAACAGGGTTTATATCTTTTAAAACTGTATCCATTTTATATCCTTATATTTGATTGATTTTTTTAAGCATTTCTTTAATAACGGGTTTTTCTTTTTGCGGAAAATCTACAATTATCGGCAAATCTTCCATCTCCGGCTGCCTTTCTACGCGTTGGGATTTTGTATTATCATCAAGTTTTGAAATTAGATTTGTTTTGTCAACATCGGAAGCTATTAAGAATCTTTCGCGGCCTGCGCGGACTACGTATAGATTTTTACGCGGAGCAAGGCTTATACATTCTTCAATCCCTAAGAATTGAGATTTGCTGCCGGAGCTTCCGTTTAAGAATTTTTTATATACAAAAAGCGCAAAGCAGATTAAACCGAGCATTGCCATTGTGTATACTGTGAAATTAGCTATATATCCTCCCATTAATACCCCCTTTAAATATCTTCGTCATCCAGTTCAAAGTCGCTGTAATCAAATTCTTCGTCCTGTTGATCAGCGGCAGGAGAAGAATCTTCCGCATGCGGATTAACTTCCTCTGTATGAATCGGATTTTCTTCAGTTGAAAAATCATCTGTAGGTGCTGCAGGCTGTGTATTGCCTTTTTGCTGTGCAACGACTTCAGTTATTTTTACGCCGTAGCGGTCGTTTACAATAACAAGTTCTCCTCTAGCTATAACTTTATCTTCAACCCTTAATGTTACTTTGTTACCGTAAATTGACGTAAGGTCAACCACCATGCCGTCTTCTATATTTTTTAATTCTCCGAGAGTTATCTTTACAGCATCAAATTCCGCGTTCATTTCAACTTCAATGCTGTCCCATAAGTTGTTAGCTCCCATATTATCTCCTCCGTTATTATTATCTATCGGTGTTATTAAACCCAGATTAGGGTTCAAATTAATTTCTTTTTCATAATCATCTATGATAAGCGTCATTTTTTTTGTATTGCTGTTATCAAAGATTACCATATCTTCAATATCAAGATTTTTTAAATCATACATTGAGAATTTAGTTGAACCTATTTTTATTTTGACATCCAGTGTACTCGTTTTGAAAGTCGTATTATCAAATTTTTCCCCTTTTGAGGCTATTGTGTCAGGATTTAGAAGGGCAGCGGGCAGTGACACAATAAATTTTCCGAATTTCGGTTCATCTACATCTTTTATTACAAACGTTAGATGTATTACATCAAAATTTGTTCGTCTTAATTCATTGGCTGGCGGCGGTGATAAAAATTTTGACGCCATATTAAACATATAGTCATTAAATGAGGTAATGATTTTGGCTTCTAAATCGGTCATTCTGTTCAGATTAAATGATCTGTTGGGTTTGCCCAATGCACGATCAAGAATTAGTGATATTGCTTTTTCAGAACTCCTGAAAAACATATCGTATTGCTTGTCTATCCTTATTTTGGTAACAAAATAAGAGTCTTTATCCATCAGGGCATTTATATTTTTGCTGATGCCTATCATTTCAAATTTAAAGCCGGGTAAAAAGAATTCGTCACAGGCCTCCTGTACAACCGGCGGAAAAGTCTTTTTATACCAGTCGTATTGGACGTACAATTCTTTTGAAGCTATTGAATTTAAAGTCTGAGTACTCATATTATCCCCTGCCCCATATCTACAATAGAATATTATTTTTTACTTCACATCAATCATTTAATGGATATTTTAAGAATGTCTATGTAAAAATATGTTAATATTTGTTACAAAACCAACAAGAAAATTTAAAGATTCATGAAGAAAATGTCGTATTCCAACATGTATACAAGGATTTTGTTACTAAGTCACGAAAGGAAATTGAAACAAGTATGGGACTCGCGGCATCACAAGCCAGATTATTAACCATCACAGCGCGTAAATCCGACTGTGAGTTTCAATCCATGCGCTATTCGCATCAAAAAATAGCGTTATCCCGTGATCTGGCTAATTTGTCAGCTGAGTATCAAAATTCTTTAGATCAGACAAAATTAGTCTACGATTTTTATGGAACAGGTGATGAGACTACTCCGTTAAGTTATGGTTTAATGATGACCCCATCAGAAATGAACGGATATTTACCTATTTTGACAACTGATGCGGCAGGAAAAGTAGTTTTAAGCAGCGCATACGCATCAGCAGCTGCAGCGGCAGGTATTCCTAAAGAAGGATTGGGATGTTTGCCGTCAAGCGAAATGCGTAATAAATTCTTGCAAGGTATGGTAGACAGTGGTCTTATAAGCCAAGAATCCGCCAATACTTATATGGGAATTATGTATTCTCAGGATATAGGTAATGGTACTACAGATCTGGTTACAACAGAGGTTCAGTCAATGTCTCTTGCAGAGTTGATAGAATATTATGAATCAGGTGAAGCAGGTGCAGCTATATTGACATATTCAGGGGCATATACAACTCTAGGCGGAGAAAATGGTGCTAATGAAGTGGTTCTGCGTAGTGAAAATGGCGGTGAAAATATTACATCAGGTGATGGCTCCGCTACAATAACTTTATCTCAATTATTAACAGGTGATTATCAAATTTTATGTAAGGTTGCTAACGAATGGAAAGATTCATATGATGGCAGAATTAACGAAGTTGCAAGTAGAATCAAAGATTTAGATATATGGAACCAGATGTTTGATATGTTTGCAGACATGTTAGGCGTACCTGGTGACGTAAATGTTGCAACAGCTATTAATTATGCAAAATCAAAAACAGAAGCTCTGTTAGATTCTAATAAAATGGCACATAATTTTTGGGGCAAAACAAAAGAAAATAAAAAAGATGATGACTGGGTTGGTGTTCTTGATGCGATGAACGCACACTCTTCAAATCGTGATCAGGGATTTGTTTGGGATTGGTTCAGGGCTGATCAAGGTACTTATTCAACATCTGATTTTATAGGTATAACAGCATATCATAACACTAAAAACGCTAAAAATAACAGAGCCCATGGTGTATCAATAAGCATTTCAAATATTGCAAGAGCATATTTGACTTATTTTGCTGAATGTATGCAAGGGCTTTCTGATAAAGTTACTTCAACAAAATATTATGTTGATGCTGATCATAATGATGGTCGTAGAGTAGACCAGAGTAATCTTGTAGGTTTGGATGATACTTCACTTACGTTTGATATCGTTGTCGATACCGGTGTAAACGCTGATCAGGCATTGGTAACAGGATTCTATGATGCAATATTCAACCAGATATGTTTGCGCGGCTGGACAGAAAATAATCAGGTTCAGGATAATGATTATCTGCAGGAAATGTTAAAAACCGGTAAGTTATTTATGGCAACATGTTCTGATGACGGATATTATTATCAAGGTAATTATTCTACTAATACCTATGTCCGTGAGGTTACCGACGATGAAGCGATTACAAAAGCCGAAGCTAAGTATAATACTGAAAAACAAAAGTTGAATCAGAAAGAAGAAATTTTAGACCTGAAAATGAAAAATCTTGATACGGAAATATCTTCTTTGACAACGGAATACGATACAATAAAATCAGTAATTTCTAAGAATATTGAAAAATCTTTTAAACGATATGATGCATAAAAAATCCCCGATTCGGGGATTTTTTGTTACATACCTGAAACATCAGGCAAATCAATACTTTTTAATCTCTGTTCAATTCTTCGATACCATTTTAAATGTTGCTTGAAAAGAATTTTATAATCAGATATTTCGCCGTTAGAAATCTCTTTCATTTGATTATCGCAAACTTTTTCCATTGATCTTTCAAGAAAATGCGTAAATTCTTTCCGATCTATATTCGGATCATTAAGTTCAATTCTTTTACCAAACTCCACAAGAACTTCCGGTCTGTTATCTCTTAAAAAACAATAATCAATTGAAATCGGTATAAGATTAACTTTTCCGTATTTTTTAACGGCATTCTGCGCGATATATGCAAGTCCTGTTTGAAATTCTATCGGTCTGAAATGCGGAGGACGAATAATTCCTTGCGGAAAAATAAATAATATATTCCTTAAATCTTTTAATAATTCAACTGAGTATTTTAACGCTTTCATGGCTGTTTGCGGAGATTTTTTGCATACGGAATAAGCACCGCCGCGTCTTAAAAGCGGAAATCTGTTTAATTCTTCTACCATTAATCTGATTTCTTTATGACAAATCCTGTGAGATATGTTGTAAAGAACTATTCCATCCCACCAGTTGCAGTGCGGTGCAAAAATAATTGTAGGATATTTTGCATCACGGTCGTAATAGTTTTCGGCATTTTTGTATCGGAATGCATAAAATCTGTTTTGCAGCATGTTGAAAAAGAACAAACTTGCTATAGTCAGCCAGAACTTATTTGTTTTAGCAGGCTTAAAAACCTCGTCTTTATTACGAAGTTTTGTTGGCGGTATATCCGAATATAGATGTTCTTCTGTTGTTTGCTTCATAAAATTATTGTACTCCGACAAATACTTATGTAAAACACTTAAAGGTCTGTTTTTAAGAAAACTTTACCAAACATATATTACAGCTTTTTCTAAAATTTTGCAAGTTGATGAAGTATTATATCAGGAATTTATTATAAATAAGAGACTCAATTAAGGAGTCTCTTATAAAAATAAAGCAGTTCATAAGCCGTGTTCTGTTTCTAGATAATCATCTGTCTGGGAATGCGGTTACCCGCAAACTCTAGCGATTTTTCCGAAGTGGGCGGACAGCCTTTATAACCTTCGATTTAATCTTGCATTCGGCCGGGGTTTACCTAGCTAATACCTCTCGATATTACTGGTGAAGCTCTTAACTCACCGTTGCACCATCGCCTGTGATATAAAATCCATCGGCAGTCTTGGCGTTTAGTTTAACGCCTCGAATTATTGGCGGTTCGGAAAAACGTGATTTCCCTCACCTGGTTGTACCTTGTTCGTGTCTTACGGCACTCACGCGGCGCACTAGCCAAAATTCGACATTTCTGTGGCACTTTCCACCGGTTCACACCGTCCGGACTTTCTCCGGCGGCCTGTCCTTGAATGCACGGACTTTCCTCACATTTCTGCGCGATTATCCGGCTGCTTTATTCTTTTATTATAACATAAAATTAATCTGTCAAGGATGAACTTACCTGCAATGCTTCTCTTGCCCAGCTTTGTTCCTCCGGAATTTCAATAGTTCCGTCATTACTTATTTCCATTGAAAATCTGTCGAAATTTTTGGTTCGTGATTTGCAGGCATTATCAGCGTCAGAATCTCCCTGAAGACAATTTGGTTTTTTGTCACCGTTTACATCAACTGTAATGACATGTGTGTTGGCACCAAAACCTTCAGGGTGATATTTTGTGCGTAAATCCCAGTTGATACCATCTGGTGTTGTAAATAGTCTACAAATTTTCCGGTAGCTCTGTCCTCCGGGAGCTATTGAAGGAGGTGCATCTGGATCAATAGTTACTGCCGGGCATTCATCTTCAATTTCACCGTCAACGTTTAAATGCACCGCAAATAATCCTATAAATTTTGCAGCTTTGTCTTGTATGTTGGTTCCGCCATAGTTTTGTCCTGCATATGTTACTTCATCCGTATTGTCAAATCCTACTCGTGTAGTGCCGCTATTGTCTACAGGTGCATATAAATTAGGATCATTTATCATGTCACTTACAATATTAGCAGTCGTGTAATATGCCCTTTTCATCATAATTTTATTCTGGTTCGGCATTGTCCTGAGTATTGCGGGAAGTACTGTCGCGCATAATATGCCAAGTACCGTTAAGGCTATCATTAGTTCTGATAATGTAAATGCTGTTTTTTTCATATTCCTCCATTTATTCTGTTAATGATGAATTTACCTGAATAGATTCCATTGCCCATTTATCATCGGAATGTATCTTGACGGTTCCGTTTGCATAAAGTTTCATTCTGAATTGATCAAAGTTATCAGACCTGTTTTTGCAATTATCTGAATTGCTTCCTTCATAACAGTTAGGTTTTTTGCTGCCGTTGACATCAACGCCTATTAAAATACTATCTGTGTAACTTCCTTTTGTTAATACGGATTTTTCAAACGCCCAGCTCATGTTATCATCAGTAGTCAGGTAATAACATGATGAACCAACACCGTTACAGTTGGCATTCCCGCTTTTTGAATAGGTTGCATCAGTTTTTATTGTATTTTCATCGGGTATTCGTTCATTTTTTGTGGATAGTCTTTTTGAAAAAAGATACGGGAATTTGGAATCTGCCTCTGCACAGTCAAATCCTATATAACCCCCATCACCGTTGTCCGGACATAAACCGTAAATTACAGGGTAGTTTTCAGAATCGTTGATTAAATCATGCGTTATATCAAGAAATACAGTGTATGCCTTTTTCATCATCATTCTGTTCTGGTTTGGATTGTTGTTTAAAAGCCCCGGCAGTACTATTGCGCATAATATTCCGATTACTGCTATTGCTACCATCAGTTCTGTTAAAGTGAATGCTTTGAAATTTTTCATATAATACTTCCTGTTATTCTTATGATAGCATAGTTTATTGTCTTTTTCAATAAAAGTGATATAATTTTCAGTATGTAAATATTTTTTTACATTGTAGCAAATTAATTTATTTAGTGGAGTTAAAATTACATCAGGTTAGTTATAATCTAATAAACACAAAGGGTATAAATTTATGGTCGATAACAGATCTGCAGGATTTTTTGGAATAGGCGGCGCTTTTAATTTTAAAAGCGGTGATATTTCAGGAACTGCTGCCAGAACTCAGGATGATAAAATGGGTCAGGGCGGCGAATATTTTGCCCAGCAAAAACGCGAAGATGATGAAGCTCAAGAACAAAATAAATATATGGACCAAAGTGCTGTCCTGCGTGCGACTTTAAATTCCCTTGCCATGATGAATGTTGCGGATGTTATTAATGCCAAAAAAAAGAAGATAACCCTCAAAGGCAAGTCCAAAGAGGATATCAAAAATAAAAAAATTGAGGAATCTTTAAAAATTAATGCTGAACAAGACACTGAAGACGAAGATTTTTATTAACCGAATATGTTGATGTCTTTGTGTTGTTCTTCTTTTTTGTGTCCTTCAGCTAAAAGTTCACCGTGATAGAAAGGATTTGAGCCCTTTTTATCTTTTGCGGTGCTGAAACTTATAATTGAATTGAATTTAGGAGTTTCCGGTGCTTTTTGAACATCGGTTCCTTCGTAAACTGAAAATGCAATTTTGCCTTCAACATTTTTCTGTACCTGTTGTGCAGCTTGCGTATTTAAAAATTTTATTGAGTTTAAAACATTTTGATTAAGTTGAATTTGAATACCTGAATTGTTTAATGCAATTTGACGTGCGGTTTGTGAGTCTACTTGATATAAATCTAATCCCAAATCCTGTGCTTTGAATGAGGTATTCATAGCACCTGTTTGAGCTTTCATAGCTTTTGCCTGAGCTCTTTTAAGGATTTCGGCTGATACTTCTTTTAATATTGAAGTATCAATACCTGTTTTGTAATTTTGAGTGTAATTTACGCTAAGACTCATTTTATTATCCCTTTTTTCCTTGTATTTTGTTAATCGGCATTATGAGCTTCAAACTTTAATATTTTTACTATTTTTTGTTACAAAGCTTAACATTAAAATAAATTCTAGCAATTTTTATATGTATGAAATTGTTTATATATATAGAGTATATAAATGAGGTATAAAAATGACTTTTTGGTGCGGATATAATCCGGGATTTACTAATACTGTAACAGGAATTCAAGCCGGTCTGGCGGGATTGAACGGTATAATTAACTATTTTGATGCACGTAATAATGGTGCAAATGTCGGACAGGCAGTATCATATGGTTTAAGCTCTACAACTATGGGCGTTGGAAATGCGTTGATGGGTAATGTTATTGATAAATCTACCCATAGTTATCTTGGTTCAACCATGAACAGTGTTATGAATAATTTTACCGGCAATGACCCGTATGCAACATCTATTGGCATGACAGGCACGGCACTTGCAACGTCAATGTTTATGACACCACCGGTTGGCCTGGGATATTATTCTGCATGGTCAACACCGATGATGTTTGGAAATCCGATGATGCTTGGAGGACCTATGATGTACGGGATGCCGCTTTTGGGCGGGTTCTGTTGTCGTTGTTAAGAAGTTTCCAATTTTTTGAAACCCTGTCTAAAACAGACGGGGTTTTTTGTTTATCAAGTAAAATTTCTTGTACGGCAGAATTAATAAGGGTATTTATTTCTTTTTGATTTTTTTGCGGCGTAAATGCCGGTTGGACTTTATTTAACTGTGCTGCACTTATAACTCTTGCTTTTGCCATTAAATCAGAGCCGTTATATTTTGTATAAAAATCGTTTTTCAAAGCAGCTTTGTTTACAGCGATAGTATTTGTTAGTTTTGCAAGCTCAAGCTGATTTTCTTCGTTGGTAAGAAAAAGTGCAAATTTTAGGGCTTCTTTTTTATGTCGTGCTTTTAGCGGAATAATAAAGTTCATCAAGGAAAAATCATATTGACCGATATCTCCGGTTAATTGTACTGCAACATCAGTATGAGCGTATGTTGACGGAGCATTTTCTTTAATCATATTTAAAAAATTTGCACCGGCCTGAAACATTGCAATATTTCCGGACATGTATTTTTCCAGAGCTTCACGATGTGTTTGAGTTATGGTTTCTTTCGGAATTAAATTTTTCCGGTATAGAGTTTTAAAAAAATCGAAAACTTTAACTGATGTTGATGAGTTTATATTTTCGGCTGAATTTACACCGTATTTATTTAAAATTCGGAGCATTGTGTCGTTTTCGGATATATTAGGGAGCCAGATGCAGGCATTTGTTTTTTCTTTCATTTGTTTTGCTATCAATCCCATTTGTGTGTAAGTTTCAGGAACTTTCAGCTCTGCTTTGTCAAACAAATCTTTATTATAAATTGTGACTGCAGATGTGGCATACCATGGAATTGAGTAGAGTTTACCGTTATATTTTAGTGAGTCAATAATCTGCGGCACAAATTGTTCGGCAGAGTTTTTATCAATTTCGTAGAGAGCACCTTTTTGTGCCAGAATTGCAGAAAAATCAGGATTTAGATTGATTAAGTCAGGAGGAGTGTCACTCAGAATAGAGGCAAGTGTGCGTTTTTCGCCTTCTGAAAACGGTACGTCTATCCATTTGATTTTTATATCCGGATTTTGAGTTTCAAATTCTTTTATTACATTGTTTATATAGCTTGAAAAATCACTCATTTGAAGCGTCCAGAAAACCACTTCGTTTCGTGTAGTTATGTTTTTAGCAGTTGTAATTTTTTCATATTTTAAAACAATTAAAAATAGGCTGCATAATAATATAAGCACAAGTATAGCAAGAGATTTTTTCATTAATAATGCTCCTTTAATATTACAATTATACTATGAATAATTTGTCAGTTAAGAGAATAGTAATAATTATTTGCAAAAAATTCTCCGGTTTGATAAGATGTATTTATGAAGGGGATTTTATATGATTAAGAGATTTTTAGCTATATTAGGCGTAATATGTTTAACTGTACCGTCAGTATTTGCATCTGATGTCTGGGTAAATGACTTGAGATCGTTATTTTTATCCGATAGTGCTGTTATATACGAGATAAATATGAGAACATTCGGGGCACAGGATATTAATAAAGACGGTATTATTGATAAATCAGAAGGTGAAGAAAGCGGGAATTTTTTAAATGCTATAAGCAGACTTGATGAACTTATGGCATCCGGTGTTAATACAATACATGTTATGCCTGTTATGGCTATTGGCAAGACAAAAGCTCTCGGAGCAGCGGGATCTTTGTATTCTGCCGCAAGTTTCAGTGAATTAAATCCGCAGTTAAAAAGTGATAAAACAGCATTGTCTTTGGAAGAACAGGCCGTAAAATTTATTAACGAAGCCCATAAAAGAAATATAAGAGTTATGATTGATCTTCCGGCATGCGGTGCGTACGATCTTTATTTGAAACGTCCTGAATTATTTGTAAAAGATTCTTCCGGACAGCCTATAATTCCCTCTGACTGGACAGATGTAAGGCTTTTGGATGCAGGTGATGAAAATAATATCAATCCGGATGTCTATAATCTTTATAAAGGATTTGTTGATTATGTTATGCAGCTCGGGGTTGACGGAATAAGAGCCGATGTTGCATCAACAAAACCTGCAAATTTTTGGAAAGAGCTTATAAGTTATTCCAGAAAAAGGGATCCGCAGTTTATGTGGCTCGCTGAAGCTTCTGATTCTTGGACTGAGCCTGTTTCGCCAAAATCTGTTTTTACTCCGTATGATAAACTTTTAGAAGCAGGATTTGACGGATTTTATGCAAGCTATTTTAATATGAAAGATTGGCGTAATGCATCTGAATTAATGAATCATATTAAATTTACAAATTCCTTAAAAACTAAATATGGTCAGCCCAAAGCAGTTATCGGAAGTTTTACGACACATGATGAATTAAGTCCTGTCTTAATTAACGGGCAACCGTACAGCAATATGATTCTCTGGCTTAATTCAACTTTGCCGGTAAATTCTTATTATGTTGACGGTTTTGATACAGGGGATAATTATATTTATCTCTGGGGTAATAAAAAAGCCCGTATAACTTATACGGATGATGAATACTATTTTGTTCACAGAGGTAAGATTGATATATTTAATTTCTCACGTCGGCCGGGTGGTAAAAATATTAATTTTAAAAGAGATTTCGCAATTGCCAACGGGTTTAAGCATTTTATTGCACCTATTATTGCAAACGGGAAGTTCGTTGAGTTGAAATCTAATAATTCTTCGGTTTTTGCTTATGGATTATCTTACAACAAAACGACGGTTCTTGTATTTGGAAATATGAGTTTCAGAACAAATAATGAAGCAGTTATAAAGGTTCCGCATTATAATGATTCATTTTTGACAATACCGGTAGAAATGGATACGGCACCTGTTTCCAAAAAGGACAAATTTAACGTTAATCTTATGCCCGGTGAAATTCAGGTTTTGCTGGTTAATGAATTTGAGCTCAAGTAATATTTTTTACAAATTCTGCAATTGAATAGGCTTCTATGGTTCCGACTATTATTTCAAAGTCAGGTAAAGCTTTTTGCAGCTCGTTTTTCATAGGTGCAAGAAGTCCGGGGATAATAATTTTTCTCGTTTTGACTTTATTTATGAGATCGAATTTTTTTAAAGTTTTTGCAACCATTTTGGATGTAAATTTTTCAGCTGAGAAAGCTGTTAATACGCTCATACCGCCGGCAGGTGTAACAATAAGATATGACGGCACTTTTAAATTCGCCAGTTCATTTGCAACCGCAAAAAATGTCAGTGCAAAATTAGTTGTCATAAAGACTAATGAATTTTCATCAGGATTATTGAATTCATATATTTTAGATTCAACTTGTAACGGCTTTTGCGGATCCGTATAAATATTTTGCCGCAGAGTCATTAATGTTGCAAAAAGAGTTTCATCAAAGTCTTCAAATACAAGCATATTTGCATATTTGCATAAATAGTAAGCTCCTCTTGCGCATAAATTATATTTGTTAGAATTTGATTTGAAATATACATAAACCGGATCAGAGTATTTTTCGTCACGATTTTCAATAGCTTTTGTCCGTATTTTTACAAGTTCTTTTGCGGTTTTGTGGAAATTATTATCAACGATTCTATTCAATGACAGATTTAAAAAATCTTTTTCTTCAATATAAACGGTTTCATCACAGAGGTTTTTGATTTTGTGTTTTCCTGCATTTTTTAATATTACAAGATCAACTTTTATTTTTTCGTTGACTCTGTTAATTTCAAAATTTTTGATGCGTTTTAATTTTTCGTTAAAATCAGGCAGGCTGCAATCAACAACAACAGCAAAAATCGTTTTATTTATAAATTTTTTTTCGTGTCGATAAAGTACGTTTTCTCCTCCGATTTTCAAGCCGTCAATTTTAACTGTTTTTTGCGGAGCCTTTATGTTTTTTATGCATAAATTTTTAAGTTCTTCGGGCATGTATTTGCATCTGTCATAGGTAGTTTGTTTTTGTGCGAGTTTTACGGCAAAAGCCATACAAGTCGGGCAGCCGCATTCTTTGCAGTTAGTATGGTTTGCTTTTTGTGCACCCGGTAAGTATTTAAAAATTTCAAGTCCGGATAGTTTCATCATGAAAGTCCTTTCATAATTTTTATATTTTCCGGGTTATACAGAACAATGATATCAGCGCCTGCAGCTTTTACGGCTGAGGCGGATGTTATTTCAAACATTTTTGCCCGTGTATTCAGATCCCCCCAGCTTTTGGAAAAGGTATCGTATTGTGCTTCTTTTGTTTTTAAACTTTCCTGCGACACAAAGCTTATAACAGGCAAGTTTAAATATTCATCATTTTGGAGTTTTATTTTTTCTATAATGCTGTAGCCGTAGTCAAGTCCGTAACCGAGTCCGCCTATATCTGTGTCTATGATAATTTTATCAAGCGGCAACCCGAGGTCAAAAGCCAGAATATTCAATTCTCTGCACAAGTTTATATCAATAGGACTTTTTAATACAGCTTTATGTTTCCCTTTTATAATGAAAGGTATCAGATCTCTGTAGGTTTGCTCATTTACTGACGATATTATAGTTGATCTGTCCAGTACATTTATGAGTGCAGTCAAAAGTTTAGTGTTAAGGTCGTTATCATAAATCCCGTTTATCATTAAAGGTTTTGTTATTTTAGGCAGTATAGCTTTTAAAAGTTTTACGGATTTAGGGATATCCGATTCAGTATTTATATTGAATTTAAGGCATAATATATCACAGGCACTTGATTGTGCCTTTTCAATCAATAATCCCCTTTTATTTGTACGAAAGAAATCTTTTGCTATTTGAAAATTTTCTTCAGGTTTGAAGATATTTATTTCAAGAGCATAAAGAGTTTTATGAATTTTCCCTTTCACTTTGTACTTTTTCCATTAATTCAACGAAACGTTTTTCGTCGATTGTTTCTTCATCCAGTAGAGTTTTTGAAATATATTCAAGCATATCCCTGTTTTCGGTAAGAAGTTTTTTAGCTATTTCATAGCGTTCATCGACGATTTTTTTGACTTCTTTGTCAATTTCTGCTGCGATTTCTTCGGAGAAATCTCTTGTATGTCCGAAATCACGTCCCATAAATACGTGTTCTTCACTTTTACCGTATTGAAGATTGCCCATTTTTTCCGACATCCCGTATGTTGTTACCATATTTCTGGCAAGTGAAGTTACTTTTTCTAAATCATTCGAAGCACCTGTTGTTATTGCATCTTTGCCGTATACGATTTCTTCCGCAACACGTCCGCCGAGTGTCATTGTAATTCTATCCAGCAATTGGGATTTTTTCATCGTAAGATGGTCTTTTTCAGGCAAAGTCATTGTAACGCCTAATGCCATACCTCTAGGAATAATTGAAACTTTATGCAGCGGATCTGTATTTTTGAGAAGTTTTGCTAAAAGAGCATGTCCTACTTCGTGGTATGCCGTATTTTCTTTTTCTTCATCTGATATAATTCTGCTTTTCTTTTCCGGTCCTGCCATAACTTTATCAATAGCTTCTTCAAGATTTTCCATATTTATTTCTTTCTGGTCGTGGCGCGCTGCAAGAAGTGCCGCTTCGTTCAGCAGGTTCTGCAAATCAGCCCCTGTGAATCCGGGGGTGCGTTTTGCGAGAACTTTCAATTCAACGTCACCTGCCAGCGGTTTATTTTTGGCATGAACCTGTAAAATTTGTTCTCTGCCCAAAATGTCAGGACGATTAATTACAATTTGTCTGTCAAATCTTCCCGGTCTTAATAATGCATTATCCAGAATGTCAGGTCTGTTAGTCGCAGCAATAACTATAATATTAACATTTTCATCAAATCCGTCCATTTCAACAAGCAACTGGTTTAAGGTTTGTTCTCTTTCATCGTGTCCTCCGCCTAAGCCTGCACCTCTCTGGCGGCCTACTGCATCAATTTCATCAATGAATATTATACACGGCTGGTGTTTTTTAGCCTGTTCAAACAAATCTCTTACGCGGCTTGCACCGACACCTACAAACATTTCAACAAAGTCTGAGCCGCTTATTGAGAAAAACGGAACGCCTGCTTCACCCGCTACAGCTTTTGCCATAAGAGTTTTACCTGTACCCGGTGCACCCACTAAAAGTACGCCTTTCGGAATTTTTGCGCCGAGTTTGATATATTTTTCACCATGTTTGAGAAAATCTACAATCTCTTCAAGTTCTTTCTTTTCTTCATCAATACCTGCCACATCTTTAAATGTTGTTTTTACTTTGCTGTCCAAAAGCATTTTAGCTTTGCTTTTGCCGAAAGACATGGCTTGTGAGCCGCCTGCTTGAATACTTTTCGCCATTACAACAAGAAATATAATAAACAATAGCGGTAAAAGCAGTGAGCCTAAAATGCCAAGCAGCTGTGAAGATTCAGCAGGTTTTTTAACTGAAATTTCAACATCTGCGGCTTCAAGCTTTTTCATTAAATCAGGGTCATTCGGTGTTAAAACTTTATATTGAACTTGCGGGGCTTTTTTTTCAACCACACCCAAAGGGCTTTGTTCCTTTACTGTTTTTTCTGCATCAGGTTGGTTTACAGGTATTGCAATTAAATAGTCATCTGCTTTTTCAACTTTTTTGAATTCTTTATTGTTTAATTTTTCAATAAAATTTGAGTATGAAATTTCACTCGTGCTTGTTGTCGGACCTGCCATAAATACTGATGATACGAAGACAAGAACAACTATTGCTAATACTATATACATACCTGCAGATTGACTTTTATTCATTTAACTTAACCTCTCACTAATAAAATCCTTTTTTATTATATCTCAAAAAGATTAAAATGTGTATAGGTAAAAACGGGACTGATAACTTCCTGAAAATGTCATAAAAAAATATTGCTAAATCTTAACAATATTCTATGTTTCAGGCAATTTTTTAATTGAAAATACGTTTATTATATATACAACTCATATTAAGAAAAGGAGTATAAATGTCGTTAAACGGACCATTTAAAAAAGATCCGAAAGGAGCTTTTCGTCTAAAAAAGGTATCAAATGCCGATATTGAACTTATTAATGAAATTTGTGACTGGCTTTATGATGCAATTGACGGGCTCGGGACGGATAATATAGGTTTTGAACGCGCTTTTTTAAAAATAAAAAAAGATAATGTTATTGAAATCATGAACAAATGGGATTCTACGTACGGTAAACAGTATGGAGAATCTTTTATAATGTCATTTTTAAATGATGCAGACAGAAGACAGCGCAGGGTGTATGGAACAAGAATAATGGATTGTCTTCTGGAACGTGCGATAGATTACGGTCTAAATTTGCATCCATACATTGATAATGCCAAATTTGAACTTGATACGGTCGGTAACAGTTATAAAATTAATGAAAACATTGAAGAAATACGAAGAATTTTATACGGCACGGATTATTAAATTTGAGTGACTGAAATACTTGTTATCCCTGAATTTCTTGCGTTATCCATTAATTTAACAACTGCGCCGTGGGTAGAGTCACCGTCAGATTCTATCATCAATCCGTCAGGATAATCTTTTGCAAGTTGTTTTAAGGTGGTTTCCAAATTGTCGGCAGTAATTTCTTCACCGTCAATAAAATATCTGTCATCAGCTGACACAGTAACCGATAATATTTTAGTTTCTTCATTATTAATTTGTTCTTGATCAACCATCTCCGGCACAGTCAGGTTTAAGCCCTGCTGATCCAATAATGGTGCGATAACCATCATAATAATTAACAGAACCAAAAATATATCGGTTAAAGGCGTTATATTTATTTCATTGAATGTATCACGATTTCTGGACATTATTATTACCCGCTTCTTTTTTGAGTTGTTTTTGTTCTTTTTTTGATAAAGGTTCGCCTGCTACAATCAGTTTTTTATATTCAGCATCCTGTGCCGCGTTCATAACCTGCATGATTTCTGAACTTTTCACCTGAGAATCCGCTTTTACAACAACTTCCGGTTTTTCAAGCATATCTCTTATTGCCAGAAGTTCGTCAACGAGCCGGTCGGGTGTAATTTGTTTACCGTTTATAAACATCAATCCTTCTTTTGTAATAGCAATTTCAGCTTTGTTTTGTTCTATGGCAATGCCGCTGTTGATTTCCGGAACCGTAATAGTATTATCTATTGATTGGAATGACGGTGCAATAACCATCATAATTATTAACAGTACCAGAAATATATCAGTAAGCGGAGTTATATTTATTTCAGTAAATAATTTACCTTTTTTTGAATTCATTGCCATTTTCGGTTAATCCTTATATTGCATTTGAAGTTGGTGATGTAATTGTTGTTGTATCGTCCTCGGAGTCAACAAAGCTCAAGAACAGTAATTTAATTAGCTGGAAGTCATCTTCATAGCGTTTAACTATAGATTGGAAAGAGTTATAGAAGATAACTGCAACAATAGCAACGCCAAGACCGAATGCGGTTGCAATCAAAGCAGAACCGATACCCATTGCAACTGCTGCTGACTGGTTGCCCTGGACTGCCAAATCCTGGAATGTATAAAGAATTCTTACAACTGTACCAAACAAACCTAAAAACGGAGCCACACCGCCGATTGTACCGAGAATTGTCAAATGACTTTCGAGTTTTCGTGTTGCAAGAGCCGCTGCAATGTCAAATGATCTTGAAAAACCGTTTCTTTGTTCAGAAAAAATTCTGACAGCTTCTTCAGTTACTTCACCGATTACGCCCCCGCACTGGATAGCAAGAGCTTGCGCTCCTTGCATATTATTTGTTGCGAGTTCTTTTTGTAATTTAGGAATAAAAAGAACAACGTCTCTTTTGTTTCTTTTGTAAAATGAAAATCTGTTGATAACGACGGCAACAACAAGTATTGAGCAGATTAAAATCGGCAGCAATACCGGCCAGTCCAGTTTGATTGAATGTAATAATAATTCCATAGTTTTATCCTCTTTTTATGTACTAATTGTATCCTGATGCTCCAAATACGTTATAATCAAACGTAAATTGAATGTCTATACTTTGTCCTTTATATTCTGCCGGCAGAGGTCTGAACGGTGCTGTCAGCTGAACAGCATTTACTGCGGCTTTATCGGCACTCGGAAGTCCTGATGATTTAAATACACTGCAGGTTAAAAGTCTGCCGTCTTTAGCAATTTTGAATAAAAGGACAACTCGTTTACTTTCGTTTCCTTTAGGCGGATCCCAGTTCATTTTTATTCTTCTTTGAAGGTCACGCATATAAGGTCCGAAATCAGGCTCTCTTATTGCGTCAATACCGGGTCTGCCGCCTCCGCCGCCGGGGTTTCCTATATTGCCGGTACCACCGCCTCCGCCGCCTTTAGCAAGACGTGTACCTGAAGATGTTCCACCTCCTGTAGGTGCAAGCGACGGTGCAGGTGCATAGCTTCCACCGCCTCCTGTCGGAGAATTTCCCGAACTGCTTATAGGACCTGTAGAATATGTTCCTGATTTTGTACCGCCGGAGGGAACGGGAACTTTAAAGGCTGATGACGGTTTTGGTGCTACTTTTGGCGTCATAGGCGGCTTTAAAGACGGACGTGCCGTCGGCGGCTGAGGTTTTGCCTGTTGAGTTGTTTTAGGTTGTGAAGGTTGAGCAGCAGGCGTCGGTTTTTTTGCCGGTTGAACAGTTTTTTGAGGTTTTGCCTGAGCCGGTTTTTTCGCAGGAGTGTTTGCGGCCGGCGCTTGTGCCGGTTGTGTAACTGATGGTGCCGGTGAAGGCATTGAAACTTTTTTTGTAGGGTCATTTATGCCGCCGGTTCTTGAGTTTCTGTCGGAACGATACGGAGTATTTTTATTTAGCGGGGTATCTTCTTTGTCTACAAGAACAAATTCTATATCGTTCATTTTAGGTTTGGGTCGTTCAAATAAGGCAAAATTGATTCCAAAAAATGCCAGAATTAAAAAGGCAAGCCATGCCGCACCCAAAACTGACGGATGTAATATTGTTGAGATAACAATGGATTTTTTGAGCGTTAATTCATTTTTATCTTCTCTTAAAACCGCAGGGGTTGTGTATCCTTTTGCAGGCTCTTTTTCGTCTATTAAATTGTCTGTGTATTTTCCTAAGATAGACATTTTTCCCTTTAATAATATTTGTCCAGTAATAATTTTATTTTAAATCTAAATTAATATTATTACCCGTGTTACTAATAATTTGTCTGGTAAAGTGCGGGATTGACAGTAATCGGCTGTGTAAGAACGAGTTCAATTGAAGCGTTTGCCGGTATATCTACATCATTACCTTTGTCCCAAACAGATTTAGCTACACCAAGACCGCCGCCTACGGCTGTTGCAAGAGCAGTTCCTTTGCCGATTTCACCGCCGGAAAGCGCACTTACAACAACTCCTGTTACTGCGCCTGCTCCTGCACCTACAGCTATATCTTTAGTGTATTCTTTCGTTACATCCAGTTTTGTCCCGCCAAGCAAAACGCCTGTGTTGTCATCGGTTTTGATAACTGCTGATATCGGGATTTGAATTCCGTAGGGCGTTGTGATTTGTGTGAATCTTACGAGTAATTTGCCGTTTATACTGCCGCGTTTAGCTTTGGATACTTCCAGAACTGTCCCGGTTACGGAACTTCCTGCCGGCGCTATAAGATTATTCCCGTAATAAAAATCAGAACCCAGAGCTAATGTTACATTTTGTCCGAGTGTTAAATTCTTTGAATTTAAAGGCGTAGTTACAACGGTTTTGAACTGTTGCCCTGCAGGAACAGTTACTACGCTGCCTTTAAGTGTCTGGTTATTAAAATTGTAATTATTTTGAGTGTAATTATTCGGCTGATAAAGCGGAGCCGGCGTATTTTGCGTGTAATTATAATTCGCTGCGGCAAATACGGAAGTGCCGGTTAAAAGTATAGCTGCCAGTAATAAATTCATTTTTTTAAACATAAGTTCTCCCCTTTTTATTATATTTTATTTTAGAATGGTTGTATTGTCAATTTGTTAAGGTGTGTGTTATATACGCCGGTGCAACGAGTATTATGAGCCCTTCTTCGCCGGCATTAACCCGTGTATGTTCGCCCATTAATCGCTTACCGCCCGGTCTTAATTGCAAGGTCGGACCTCTGTGTGACCAGAAGCGGCCTTGAAATCGCTGCTGGTAGTGCGGAACTTTTATATATTCCGCAGGTGCTGAAATTCCGCCTCCTATCAGGTTATCATTTGAGGTATATATGTATCCGCGGATGGGAATTTCAAAAGTGTCGGATAAAAGCATTTTATTTATACGAATTTTCATGGATGCATTTGTCCCTACTACCGGCTCGTGTATTTCTTCAACGTAACCGAAAAATTCAGTCCCCTTTGGAATTATGTTAGTTTCGTGTAAAAATAAATCATTTGTTGTTATAAATTTTACTTTATAGCCTTCAGGACAGTATTCGGTTGATATATCCTGTGTGTTTATAATCGGGATGAAAGTTCCTGCGGGGAGCTCTATTCCGTCATAATCTCTCATTGGCAGCTGGATATTATCAAGTTCCGCGGCGGGTGTAAATGAAATTAATCCGAAAAATATCATTACTGCTATTAATATTTTTTTCATAATAGTAATTATAACAGTTTTTTGGAAAATATCAATAAAAATATTTTAGAGAATTATTACAAATGTAAATATTTTTTTGGCACAGGCAATTATCAGAAAAAAAAATACTTTATATAAATGTGTATAGTGTTTAGGTGTGTACGATTATGTCTAACGCAGTTTCATCATTAATATTTGCTTGCAGAAATGTTAATAAAACCGAAAACGGTGAAATCGGCAGAGCTCCTGTTGCGGCAGCTCAAGGTATAAATGTACTTAATCAGGTTTCTAAATATAATAAAGCTATTGCAAAGGGTACTGATGCTGCGGTCAGTGTCTTTGAAAATATGGCTAAGCAAAATAAAGTTGTTGATTATACCGTAAAAGGTGTTAAATGGGCAACCAGAAATGTCAATCCGTTAATTTGTGTGTCCGGCGGGATAAAAGTTTTAATGTCTGATGATAAGCCGTCAGCAGCTATCAGAGAGGGATCTGCGTTATCTGTAATGTTCGCGGGTGAATCTATTGCGAAAAAAGTATTACCTAAACTTATTGAAAAAATTCCGGTAAATAGTAAAACAGGAGCAATTATACAAGGTCTATTATTTGTAGGTGCATCTATTGCATCTTATGCCGCCGGCGAAAAATTAGGTAATTGTCTCGCTAAAGAAGTCAATACCAACTGGGATAGGAAACAGTCAAAAATCAATCAAATGGCTTAATAAATACTTTTTTATATATGTTATAATATTTGTATGAAAAAGATTTTTATAGCTTATTTTGCAGTTATAATAAATTTATTTATTCAAAACCCGTGTTTTGCGATTAAAATCGGGCTTCAGACCAATGTTAAACAAATCGGCATAGGCGCCAGTACAGCGGCTGTTATTATTGACGCAAATACTAATCATAGTATTTGTTCTCTTGATGCTATGAAGGGTTATGAGGTTCGTCCTTACAGAAATAAAATTGCGATAAAGTATAACGGTAAATATTATAAAATAGACAGTGATAATGTGGTTTTAAAGACTGAGCAGGAAGGTTTTGTCAGTGTTAAAAATAAATGGTATCGCGGTAATTTGATGATTCAAAATAAAGAGGGTAAGCTTACTGTTATAAATAATGTCAATATTGAAGATTATATAAAAGGTGTTTTGCCGTCAGAGATGCCTTCGGGCTGGGAAATTGAAGCATTGAAAGCACAGGCTATTGCGGCAAGAAGTTTTGCTCTTGCTAATTTAGGTAAGCGTGCTCAATTTGGTTATGATTTGAATGATACAACCGAAGATCAAGTGTACGGTGGCGCCGGAGTTGAAACTTATAAAACTAATCAGGTTGTGGATGATACAAAAGGTCTTGTGCTTACATATGATTTGAAAATAATTCCCGCTTATTATTCCGCTTCTGCCGGCGGACAAACAATAAATTCTTCAGATGTTTGGGGCAGTGATTTGCCTTTTATAAGATCAGTTCCGTCTTATGATGATAATATTAAAAAAAACGGGCATGGCGTCGGCATGTCACAGCATGGTGCTAATAATTTGGCAAAACAAGGCTATAATGCATACCAAATTTTACAATATTTTTACAAAAATGTTAAGTTCGCCCGTATAAATCCAGAGTATTATCATTAGAACTTTTGTATGCCTAAAATGCACGTAAATAAACTATTTTGGGCATATATACCGCTGGATATGCACTATATATTTAAAAAATTTTTAAAAAAAGGCTTGCCAAAACTAAAAAAAATGCTATAATAAATTTTGTCGATATACAAAAAGCATGCGGAAAATGGTTTCTTATTTACCGTAGGCAAAAGGAAGAAGGAGGTTCGTAATGAACAAAGAAGAATTAGTAAAAGAAGTATCAAAAAAAGCAAAAGTTTCTCAAAAAGCATCTGCTGATGTTATCGCAGCTACTTTAGAAACAATTCAAAAAACTGTTGCTAAAGGCAAAAAAGTTACATTAGTTGGCTTTGGTACTTTTGAACCGCGTAAGAGAGCTGCTAGAACTGGCAGAAACCCGCAAACCGGTGCAGTATTGAAAATTGCTGCTAAAACAGTTCCTGCATTCTCAGCTGGTAAAAAATTCAAAGAATTAGTAAAATAGTTCTTTTAAAAAAGCTTAAAGGAGTCGGTCAATTTGGCCGGCTCCTTTTTTGTATTTTCATATAATTAATGTTAAGAATTAAACACAAATATTTGACATGATTTTGGGGTTATTTTAAGATTTTTTTAAGAGGAAATGGAGTGAATATCTTCAGCTGTAGCCGCAACCGTAAAAGCCGGAACACTCAAAATGATATACTCTCTACGCGCTTTTGGAAGTATTATCGTAAGTTGTCCTCTTGATTTATTATAGAGGATTTTTTAATGCATTTGTCAACCATGCATACGCAGAATACCAGAGTAGGAACCTGTCCTCACGGGCTTCCAATGGGAGCGTGTCCTATCTGTAACGGGATGTCTGGGGGCGGCAGCGTGAAAAAAGCTGATTTCTCCGCAAAACCGGGCGAGATGAGTTGGAATGAATGCGCTGCAATCGGTGCGTTTTTGAAAGCCCAGAAGGCTGCACAAAAGGCACGTGAAGCTGATTTTCAGGCCCATATACAGGCACTTCAAAAATTTCAAGCTACAATGGCAAATGCGGCACAAAGAACAGCACAATTGGCGCAAATGGTACAAAATTCAATGCCGCCAATTCTTGCCAAACCCCTTGTGTTTGTTATGAATAATATATTCGCAAACGGGTTTAATATGGTTAAGAATTTGCCGCAGGCAATATCAAATTTTGTCCAAAATTTTTCTCAAAAGTTTGCGGATATTTCCGATAAATTAGCAGCTGTTTATGGTGAATTGAAAGCCGCTGTTCAAAAAAAAGTTTCAGAGGCTTTTAAAGATATTAAAAAGAAAATAAAATCTATTTTCGGTATTTTTGAAACAACAAATACCGATGACGAGGATAAAAAAATTGACGAAGCAAAACGTACTTTTGAATTAAAAACTTTTATACACAAACTTTATAAAAAATTAAAAGATGGTGACAATGATGAACGTGAATCAATTTAGAGACGGTGAAACAATAAGACAAAATCGCAATTTAACGCCTATTCAGAAAAAAACTAACGCATATACAAAAGAAGGTGTTATTGTAAACAGTTTTTATAAAGAACCTTCCAAACAATTGGATTTGCGTGATGTTTATGATACATTATTGATTTCCGAAGATACAAGATTACCTAAAAAACTTTTGGAAACGGAAACGGCTCCGGATAAAAGTTTGCTTCCTATAAGTGCCATAGTTACCGGCGTAATGGGGGCAATAACACTTCTTACAACTTTTGTACGCCGAAATACGAAGATTAATCTTAATATTTCAAACATGAAAAAACTTCCGGCAATGACAAGGAATATAGCGCTTAATGAAGAAACCCATCAGGCACTTTATCAGATGATTCAAGCTCCTAATCAAAAGACTATTCTTGCCGGCACGGGTGTTTTAACATTGACGGCAATGGCTTTTATGGGAAAAACGTTCTTCGACGGTTTTAAAGATGTATGGATAAAGCGTCGTGAGGCTGATATTCAAAAAAATCTGCAGGAAAATTTAATAGATGTTGAAACCCAGTCATTTTCCGGTAAGATGCAGATAATGCGCGGTATGCTTGCAAAATATGCAATAGAATTCCAAAAATATCTTTCAGCCGGTAAAGAAAAAGAGCAGCCTGATTTCGGCTGGAAAAAATATAATCCTGTTTCTTTCACTTCAAAAGACAACAGAGAAAATAACACTAAGAAAAGTTTCTTTAATTATGTAATACTCGGGCTGGGTACTTTTGCATCAATAGTAGGTCTTGGTTATTTGGCTATGCGGAATTTAAGCAAAAGCAGACAGCATCTTGACAAGTACGTAAAAGATACTAAAGCAGTGATTGACGATATTGTAGGTAAATCTACAGCAGAAACAAAAGATGCTGATAAAGTTAATTTAAGACACTTGTTCCGCGCAATAGGTGCGGATCCTGATGACATAAAATCATTTACGGGTAAGCTGCAGTGGGATGCAGGCGAAGTGTCAAAATTTGAAAAAGAAGTTATAGAAGAGGTACAAACTTCGACCACAAAAGTTAATGAAGCAATGGGCGGAGACGGGACGCCGAAACCATCTTTTTATTCCCATGTTAATGATTACAGAGCATTTTTCTACAATTGGCTTCTGGATACTTCAAATCCTCAATTTAAACAGTTATTTTTCGGAATTACTGCTTTGACAGCCCTTGGTTATGGCGGAAAGCTCGTAGGTGATGCAGTAAAAGATGTTCAGGTCAAAAAGATTAATGCTGAAACGGAACTGGAGCTTCAAAAACGTCTGGTTTCAACAGAACTGAGAAATTTTAAGTCCAAAAAAGATGCTGCCATTCAGCCTCTGGTAGATGAATTTTACCGTCAGGTCGATGCGGGTAAATCAAAAGAAGAATTAAAAACAATGGCAGAAAATATTTTGTTTGAAATTAAAAACGGTGCGCCGTTTGTATATTCATAAGGGGTATAAATGTATATTCAACCTGTTAATAATAATATTCAAGTAAGATATAAACCGCCTCAAATGCCTGATGCGCGGAATAATTATATGATTGTAGACTCAAATAAGGTTGATGCCTTTGTTAAACAGGGTGAAAGTGCGCTGCCATATATATCGGATATTTTACGGCATTCAAATAATGAAACACAGATTACCGAAACATTATATATATTGGACAGAATGATAGATGGCGGGGTTAAAAATGTTGATAAAATGTATCCTGTGTTGTCGCGTTTTAATAATACAAAATCGCCTGATATTCAGACATTTCTCGCCGGAATTTACAGAAAAATTCAGGTGCCGGATGCTTTTGGTCCGTTAGTTAAAATGCTTGTACAAAATTCTTTAAACCCGAATCCTGCTCCGTTTTTCGATCCTAATGAAGAGATCGGAGGCGCAATATTGAGCTACATTTCACCCGGGTTTAGAAATTAGTTTTGTAAAGATTTTGTAACATAAGACATTTAAAAATTAAAGAATATATCTCAAGGTGCCGATATCACATGTGTAAGTACAAAACTTGCAGAAAGGAAATCGACACGCTATGGGTATGGCAGCGTCACAAGCTAGATTTTTAGGTCTGACAGCCAGAAAAAGCAATGTTGAGTTTGAAGGTCAACAGATAAACCAGCAACGTACAACATTGTCTAACCAGTCAGCAAATTATTATAATAGTTTGCTCGGTATGTCCGTGCCGACACCTCCTTCAGTAGATAATTATACAAAAACTGTTTATACATTTAATGATGGTGCATTAACAAATACTATCACTACTTTAATAGCTCAAAATGACGGTTTTTATACTTTAAGCTATTTATCTCAATATGAGGATGAATTTACACCTGTTGCGGCATCTACAAGTGTTGTTAATAAAGATGACAATGGTAATTTTTATGTCGGTGCAGTACAGTTGAGAGAAATGGGTGCGAATATCACTGATGAAATGATTAAAAATGATCCTTATTTGAGCACGTTATCTGACGATCAAATTGATAAATTGAAAGATGAAGAAGCAGCTTATATTACACTTTTAAATGAAAAATACGGAACAAATACCTGGATGGTAAGATATGTTCAGAATTCATCCACAGGCGTATGGTCCCCGTATTTCTATAAAATGTCTGATTTGAACGGTCCCGGTGTAGTTACCGATGCAAATGACAATATTACATCAGCAGTCAGCTGCTATACTATGGGATCTGACACAAAAACCAACGAAATTAAAGGTGTTACGGATTGCAAAATTGAAAAAGATTCAACCGGAAGGTTTATATCCATAAGTATTCCTTCAGAACGGGATGATCAGGGTAAAGTTACTAATTATATTACGTATACATTGACTACATCAACAGTAACCGATCAGGATGCATATGATGATGCAATGAATCAGTATGAATATGATAAATATTTGTACGATCAATCAATACAAGAAATTAATGCGCAGATTGAAATTATTCAGGCTCAAGATAAAAATCTTGAACTGAGATTGAAACAGTTAGATACAGAACAAAGTGCTATTTCTACAGAAATGGACGCTGTAGAAAAAGTAATTGAAAAAAATACGGAAAGTTCATTCAAAACATTTGGATAATCCGTAAAAATAAAATATTTCCTTTCCCTTTTTTCCTTTTTCCTATTGATTTTCCAACGACTTTTTTCTATAGAAGTCGTTTTTTTTTGTTAAATTAATTCAATCCGATAAGTTAATTAATAAATTTGCAGGGTAAAAATTCACCCGTTAGTTGAATAATTTTTTCCTGCTTTATGCTATTGATTTATCACATTCAGCCGTGTAAAATAGTACTAAAGAATAAGGGGAGAAAAAGATGACTATTGATAAAAAGAAATTGACCGTATCAATTTTAACGTTAATTGGTATTGTTACAACAATTAAACTTGCAATAATTTATTATAATGCGAATTTTAATCCGTATGCGTTATCAAGTTTTTGTTCGGTTAATGAATTCATTGACTGTGACGGTATCGCCAAAACTACCGAATCACAGTTTTTCGGTATTCCTCTTGCTTATTGGGGATTGTTTTTGTATTCATTTATTACGATGTTGCTTTTTGTTGATAAGCTTAAAAATATAAGATTTTTAAAGTTTTTAGAAGTCTTTAAAAATCCTTATTCATATATCGCTGCGCTGGGCGTGATTTCATTTACCATATCAATGATTTTGTTATGTTTGAGTCTGTTTGAAATTAAAAAGCTGTGTATACTTTGCGCATTTACATATCTTTTGAATTTGTTAATCGGTGTTGTCGCCGCAAGAGATATCGGTTTCAAGCAGGCATTCAAAGACAGTTTTATTGATTTTAGAGATGCATTGAAAATTAAACCTTATGCAATTGCTTTCGGAGTAGTTGCTTTAATCGCAGCTTCATTTTTGACGTATACGGGTGTATCTTATGTATTTGCACCTCAGGTGAAAAGACAAAAAGAATTTAAGGAATTCAGACGTCCTAAAAAGAATAAATATGCTGTATCAGGTAACTTGTTGGGCGTTAAAAATGCAAAAGTTGTATTGCATGCTTATACTGATTATCAATGTCCTATGTGTTATTCCTATAACATTATGATTCATAAACTTGCAAAAGAAATGAAGAATGTTGAAATTGTGCACCATAATATGCCGCTTGATACTGAATGCAACAAATATTTGCGTAATGAATTTCATCACGGTTCTTGCATGATGGCTAAATATGCTGTTGCAGCAGAAAAACAGGGCAAATTCTGGGATATGAATACTCAATTATTTGAAAAACAGCCGGCAACGGAAAAGGAAATTATAGAAATTGCACAAAAATTGAAACTGGATATTAATAAACTTCAAGAAGACGCTAATAGTCTGGAAACAATGCACAAAATCCAAAAAGATATAGATGAGGCATATTCAAACCGTATAAATGGTACTCCGAGTACTGTAATTAACGGGAAATCACATATAGGCATCAGATCATATTCTCAACTAAAACAGTGGGTAATTGATGAAGGCGGAATTGAAAAATAAAATAATATTACACGCCTGCTGCGCAATATGTTCGGGATATCCCATAACTTTATTAAAAGATATGGGGTATTGTCCTGTCGTTTATTTTTATAATCCTAATATATATCCGGCTGACGAGTATGAAAAACGTCTTGAAGCCGAACGTCTTTTGTGCAGAACACTTGATTGTGAACTTATTGAAGGTAAATATGAACCTGAAGAATTTTATAAAATTGTAAAAGGTTTGGAAAATGAACCTGAAAAAGGCAGACGATGTGATAAATGCTTTGAATTGAGACTCTTAAAAACTGCTCAACTGGCAAAAAAGTTAGGCATAAACGAATTTACAACCTCAATTGTTATAAGCCCGCACAAAAGTTTCCAAAAATTAACCGAAATCGGTGAAAAAATCGCAAAAAATTATAATTTGTCGTATAAAGCAATTGATTTTAAGAAAAAAGACGGATTTTTGAAAACAAATAAAATATCAAGAGAATTAAATCTCTACCGCCAAAATTACTGCGGATGTGAATTTAGTAAATATTCATAACTCGGTATTAAAAATAACATTAAATTTTATAATATCATTTATTTATATTAGTTATTATTATAAAAAATGTTATATAATTGATTTATAGAAACAAATCATTATATAAATTAAAAAGGGTTAAGTATATGAAAAAATCATTATTAGTATTTTTATCAATAATATTACTTTCAAGTCCTGTGTTTGCAGCAGTAGGCAAGGAAACAAAAGGTCCGTTCGGTTATAATCTTTACGATGATATAACACGTAAACCAGACGCAAATAAGGCTAAAACATCAAATTCCGGTAATACACCGCCTAAAGAATTTTACGGTGATGATACGGTGGCGGAATGGGAATCTGAAAAAAGTTATTATAAAAATCCGAGTCTTAACAGTGCGGTTAATAAATACAAAAAAGGTAATTATTCAGGTTGTCTGCAAGAAATGATATCTTTGACTAAAATTGATCCGTCAAATCCTGTTGTTTATTATTATATGGGAATGTCATATTCAAAAGTCGGTAAAAAAGATCAGGCTGTAAAGGCTTATGAACAGGTAATAAAGTTAAATCCTGATAAAACCATTAAACAATATGCAATAAAAGGACGTGATTGTCTTGTTGGCGGTCCTACATGTGCTGAAGATACCCAAAATGCGGATCCTGAATTGGATAGTTTTATCAATTCTCCTTACGGAAACGGATTTTCAGATGAATTGAACGGTCAGGTTAAATTGAAACAACTTGAAAATATCCAAAAAACTATTAACCAGAAACAGGATCTTGAAGAAGAAGATATCCAGAAAATTCAAAAATTTGACCAAAAAAGCGGAATTGATACACAGGATAAAATTGCCGAAGCTTCTGACGAAGATATTTTGAAAGCAATTCAAACTTTGAAAAATGCAGGAGTTAATGTTTCAATTACACCGGCAGCCATGCCTAATCAATACAATGAATACGCATTGATGCTCGGTAATAGTAATAACAATAACAATTCTATGATGAATATGGTTCCGTTTTTGTTAAATCAGCATCAAAACGGTGAAAAAATTGATCCGCAGATTATTCAGGCGATGATGATGAATTCAATGATTCCGGATTTTACGTTCAATGATGATAATAAAAATTATTAATATATGATAACGGATTATTCTAAAGCAAAAGAAAATTTTTTATCCGCAAATTTTCAAGGGTGTAAAAAATTTTTTCAGATTCATAATTACAAACTTGAACAGGCTTATTGTGAAATAATTCTGGATAATCTTCAAGAAGCTTATGAGTTGTTCAAATCGCTTGAAAATATTGATTTAAGAGCTAATTGGGGCATGGTCATGCTTGAATTCATTAAAGGTTGTGTGTCACATTATCCTACATACTTTGAATTGAGAAATTTTTTAGAAATTGATTTGAATATTTTGATAACCTATTGTAAAGGTGATTATGTTGAAAAAATTGTGAGATATGCGGATTTTATGTTTACGATTAATCCCGAAGTTTATAAATTCATTGGCAGGGTGTTTTTAAATAATGATTTAAAACCTCAGGCTTTGTTTTTTTTAAATCGTGCACGAGATAATTTTTATCAGGATCCTGAATTGCATTATATTTATGCTCAGATATTTAGAGAAGAAAATAATCTTGAACAATGCAAAAGGGCTCTTTTAGCCTGTCTTGAAATTCTTCCCGGGTACGCGCCGGCAGTAGATTTATTAAAGAAGATTTAGCCGGCGTTTTGCGGAGGTTGAACCTGTTGTTGATTTTGTTCTGTTTTTTGTGCCGGCTCGGTTTCTTTTAAGTAGAACATCTCTTTTACGTCATATTTTTCAAAAAGCTTCTGTTGATTTTTATAAATCTGTCTGCCAGCAAGGCTTATTGCCGCAAGACCGAAGGCAATACCGCCTGCTACAGCTCCTGCCCATGAGAGGATTGATTTTTTTGCGACTTTTCCACCAAGAACGGCACCTAATAGTGTCGCGGCACATGCAGAACCCCATGCGATAATAGGATTTTTTTTCTGATTTTTTTCGAAAGATTTCGCGAATTCGTCAGCTTTCTCGGCAGGTACCGAAAAATGTCTCACAATAGAATTTCGTTTAGAAATTTTATTTTCATAAACTATTTCTACCCTGTTACCTTCTAATTCTCTTACGGGTTTAATTTCCATAGACCACTCCTTTGTTATTATATTAAATGAAAACAAGGAAAAATTTGTCTTAAAACGGAAAAATCAATACAATTCTTTACATTAAGCGCTTTTATCCTGCATATCACGTCCGCCGACAATTCTCAGGTGTCTCTGGTCGCCCTCTCCAACTGATTGGCTTTCAAGGTTGTGCTGTTCAACAAGTTCATGCTGGAGTTTTCTAATCTGGTGGTTTTGCGGCTGAAGTTCAACGTGTTCGGCGCCTGCGAGGATTTTATTTATTGCGGCTTTAGCTTCATCCAGCGCACGTTCCGCGTCATCATAATATCCGCGTAGAGTTTCGTTTGATTCAGGAACGTCAAGTGCTTCTTTCAAAACTTTTTGAATTTGTGCCATTGAGTTTGTTTTCACGTAAAAAATTCTGAGTCTGTAGTCGTTTGCGGTATTCAGAACTTTTGCCCCGCCTTTTGCAAAGTTTTTGTGGGCAATTACAATATCCGCATCTTCAATGCTTCGAGTTATTTCCGCGTTCAAGTCAAGTCTTTCAATTACTTTTTCAACAATACTTCTTGATACTGCATAAAGGTAGATTTTCTTAAATGCCTTGACACTTTCGGTATAATCTTTCCGGTTAAAGCTGAATTTGAGACTGTCAGATGAATCCGGAATTTTTTCTTCAAGTTTTTGAATCTCTTCTGCAATAGTAGGTTCGTGATGATCGTATGTCTGGTCAACTTTTCTTATTTCAGGTCTTATCGGCCAGCCTCTGAGAATGTAGTCAACAGCTTCTGCTGTATCTTTGTAAACGGCAAGAGTATTTCTGTCCAGAATTTCTATAACGATATCAAAAGTCGGCTGTTTTTCGCGTTCAAGAACGGTTTTTTGGGACGCTCTGCGTTTCGCTTCATCGTCGCCTAAGGTTACCGATTGAATCCCGCCGACTAAATCCGACAGTGTCGGGTTTTTGATTAAATTTTCCAAAGTATTACCATGGGCAGTTGCAATCAACATAACGCCGCGCTCTGCAATTGTTCTGGCTGCTTGAGCTTCGGCTTCGGTACCGATTTCGTCGACTACAATAACTTCAGGTGTGTGATTTTCGACAGCTTCTATCATTATGTCTTTTTGAAATTCCGGTTGGCGGACCTGCATACGACGTGCATGGCCTACTGCCGGGTGCGGAACGTCACCGTCGCCGGCAATTTCGTTTGACGTGTCGACTATCACCACCCGCTTTCCGAGTTCATCGGCAACAAGTCTTGAGATTTCTCTCAGTTTTGTCGTTTTCCCGACGCCCGGTCTGCCCAAAAATAATATACTTTTGTTTTGCATACAGAAATCTTTTATACAAGCAATTGTTCCCGTAACAACTCTCCCGATTCTGCAGGTAAGACCGATAATTCTGCCCTGACGGTTTCTTATCGCACTTATCCTGTGGAGTGTTCCGGGTATGCCTGAACGATTATCCGATGTAAATTCCTGAACTCTTTGTGTTATAAAGGAAATATCTTCGTCCGTGACTTCATTTTTGCCAAGATACTCAATTTTCCCTGAAGAATGTCTTATCTCAGGGACTCTGCCGATATCCAAAACGATTTCTATAACATCTTGCAAGCTCTCATAGGTGATGTATTTTCGAACCTTTTCGGGCAAGATTGCGATTAACTTTTCTAAGTCGTTTTGAAATTGTAAATCTGTCATATTCTTTTTTGCCTCCTGTCAGTACAGGGTTCAGGCAGATATTTATTATCTCCTCTAATATTATTATACCACTTTTTTGAATTTTTTCATCAACCGATGGTGCTACATGAATAGTAATTTTACAAATCTTAATTTGTAAACCATACAAAAGTGTTTGCTGATGCATGTTTTGCAAGGTGGTTCGCGGTTTGAATTTTAGATTTAAAATAAATCGTAAGATTGAGAAATGTTTTACATAAAAAGTGCCAACGGCACAACAACATATTGCGTCAACATTGATAAAACGCTTTACATAAAAATTATTATAGGAAGTTATTTTTATTTATTTTTCCAGTGCCTCCGGCGGGTGCTGCGCGCACGGCGGCAACTTTTGATGGCAAAAGTTGCACAAAACCACCGCACGCTGCGTTCACTAATAACTTGTACGCCTCAACATAAAGGCGTCTAAACTCGCTATACGTCATCCCGCATTTATTGCGGGATCTAAATACTTTACCGCTCAGACAATACACGCCTATGAAGTTTGTTTCGGC
>CALVBW010000004.1 GCA_944325945.1 Candidatus Gastranaerophilales bacterium
GCCGAAACAAACTTCATAGGCGTGTATTGTCTGAGCGGTAAAGTATTTAGATCCCGCAATAAATGCGGGATGACGTATAGCGAGTTTAGACGCCTTTATGTTGAGGCGTACAAGTTATTAGTGAACGAAGCGTGCGGTGGTTTTGTGCAACTTTTGCCATCAAAAGTTGCCGCCGTGCGCGCAGCACCCGCCGGAGGCACTGGAAAAATAAATAAAAATAACTTCCGATAATAGTTTTTATGTAAAGCTATGACAAATTATGATTTCTTAACAATCTTATTGACAGAAAATTTTTTTTAATGTAAATTAACAATACAACCGCAGACAGTCGGTAGACACAATGTCTTTAAAATTCGCCGGCCGAGGTTACATAAAGTCGAAATATAATATATTAAACTTGTGTAAGATTTTGCGGTTATCCATATGTGCAAAATCTTTTTTGTATTTATGGCAGGTCGATAAAAAGCAAAGGAGCGAAAAATGGCAACAAAAGCATTTAAATCTGAAAAAATAGATGCATTAAAATCAAAAATTGAAAAAGCCCAAGTAGCTATTGTTACTGAGTATAAAGGTTATACCGTAGAAGAAATTACAAACCTGAGACGTGCTTTGCAAAAAGACGGCGGTGATTATACGGTTGTTAAAAATACTCTCGCAAAAATTGCTGTTAAAGATACCCCGTACGAAATACTTACGGAAAAATTAACCGGACCGATTGCGCTTGCTTTCGGATACAAAGATCCTGTAAGCCCCGCAAAAGCCGTATCTAAATTCATCAAAGATACTAAAAAAGGTGTAATTATAGGTGCTGCTCTGGACGGCAAACTTTTAACAGAAGATGAAACAAAAGCACTGGCAAATCTTCCTTCAAAAGAAGAACTTTACGCAAAAATGCTTGGTTGTGTCAACTCACCTGCTACAGGTATTGTTGGTTCAATCAATGCGGTTATGGCTCAACTTACAAGAGCTATGGCAGCTGTCAGAGATCAAAAGGCAGCTTAGCTATAATTTATAGCTAAAAATCAGTAGAACTTAAAAAAACAAATATAAAGGAGAAAAAAATGAGTGTAGAATCAATTTTGGAATCAATTGAAAAATTAACATTATTAGAAGCAGCTGAATTAGTAAAAGCTATGGAAGAAAAATTCGGCGTATCTGCAGCAGCTCCGGTAGCAGTTGCAGCAGCTCCGGCAGCAGCAGCCGGTGAAGCAGCAGGTGCTGAAGAAGCATCTGAAGTTACTGTTGTATTAGCAGCAGCTGGCGCTAACAAAATCGCTGTATTAAAAGAAGTACGTGCTATCACAGGTCTTGGCTTGAAAGAAGCTAAAGATTTGGTTGACGCTGCTCCGAAACCGATTAAAGAAAATGTTAAAAAAGAAGATGCTGAAGCTATCAAAAAACAACTTGAAGCTGCAGGCGCTACTGTTGAAATCAAGTAGTTCTTTTAAAATATTTCAAAAAAGAGGTTCTACGGAGCCTCTTTTTTTGTTGATTAAATAACAAAAATTTGTTATTATGAATTTATGGAGGTATATATGAAAAAAGCGTTTATCATAACAGGCATAATAATGGTGTCAACACTTTCAGCATTTGCTGCAGATGTTATGTATTCAAACATATTTATCAATAAATTTATACATTGTCTGCCGGCAGCGGGGACTGCGACAAAAACAGATGAAGACGGCAATATAATAAATATTCAGCGGGGGCTGCACGGATGGAAAAACGGTGTTTGCAGATATTCTGAAACCGTAACTTCTAACGATACGACAAAAACATATAACTGCAATCTTTCAAGAGAACAGGTAAATGCACTTGCCTCTGCAATGAAAGCCGATCCGACCGATGAAGGCATTGCAAAACAAACCTGGGACAAATTTAAAAAAATTCCTGAAGTTTGTACAGAAACCGGTTCCGCAGAATAATTTAACAAAATTTATTATACTCACAATACTTACATTTTGTTGAATTTTGTTGGAAATTCTGCGTTTTATTAATCTGCGTACATATGCTGACAAGCTCATTTATGTATTGATTTTCACGATCTTTTGTCAATTCTATTTTGTGATTAAGATCATTTTTGAGGTCAATATATATAAAAGTAAGGCTGTCAAAAGTTTTTAAAAATTTAGCCGCAGCAATCAGATAAATCATAGTTTGATAATCATATTCAGGATTCTGCGGGACGGCACCTGTTTTATAGTCCAGAATATAATAATTATTGCCGTCTTTTACCAGCGCATCAATTCTGCCGCCGACCCAAAATTCCCCGATTTTGCACGAAAGATTATACTCGGAATTTACATATTCTTTTTGAAAATAATTATTATTTTTCAACATATTCCAGACTTGCGCTTCTTCAGCGGTGAGAGCTTTTTCAAGTTTTGTGATATCATCGCCTCTTAAATAATAGTTAGCCAGAGCATGAACCTTTTTACCTTTTTCAAACGGTGTAGATTTTTGAGGCACGGAAATTTTTTCTATATATTTATAGTAATACTTTTTAGGGCATTCTTTGAATGTTTTAAGCATATTTGGTGAAAAATTATTCATTTTCCGCTCCTTTTAATAGTTCATAGAATATTAAACCTGGCTGTTGTTCAATAGTTTTACCAAAAGATACCGCTTTCCGGCTTGCAGTAATATATAATTTTTGTTTTGCACGCGTAATTGCAACATACAAAAGCCGCAAATTTTCGGACAGAAGCTCCTTTTTTAAATCCGTTTCGGATTTGGGTTTATAATTCGGATTAAGTCGTCTGATATTTTCCATAAAATCAGAAGACTTTAGCTTTATCCCGGCAAAATCGAGTGTAAGATTTTTTTCTGTCATCTCGGGTAAAAATACTATATCAAACTCATCTCCCTTTGACTTGTGGAGGGTCATTATCTGGACTTTACCTTCAAAAAATTCTTTATTACTTTCATCTTCTTCCGAGAAAAATTTAAACCCGCTTAGTGACGGTTTTTTAGCCAATTCGCCGAGCCTTTCGGTAATATATGCCAGACTCTTATTTGCAGAACTTAATCGTTTTATAAGTGTTGCAATCAAATACACGTTAGATTTTTCAATTTCACTGTTGAAATAAGCCAGTCCGATTTTTATTGTAAGTTCTTCCGGCTGGAGATACGGCATAGAAAGCCAATAGTTCAAATCCCAGTAAAATTGAACAAGTTCAGGATTTTCAATACAATCACAATCTGCCTCAATAAACGGCTTTTCAAAATTTCGTATATCTGTTCCTAACCTTGGCTTGTAAAAACCCATCTCCGCCAAAATTTCGTAATTATCAGCCAGAATATCATTATCAAACGGATTCAAAATCATTTTTAAAATTGCGAAGATAGTTTTGAAAATTGATTTTTGTTCCAGACTTTCACTTCTGGTAATACTTTTGAGGCCGCTGTCATTTATAAAATTAAGCCACTGCGCAACCTGAAAATTGTTTCGCAAAAGTATACCTATAGTTGCTTTTGGATTTTGTGCGAACGCAGTTTTAATATTTTTCAGAATATAATTCTTCTCCTCAAGCGGGGCAGGGAATATTTTTCCGGTAACTGCGTTTTCCTGAACCGGGTTTTTACCTTCCACAGGATGCATAAAAATTTTGTAAAATGCATTTTGGGTTTCCGGCTTTGATTCTGCAAATTCTACAAGACTATTCGCAAGTTCCCAGACATCTTTTGTACATCTTTGAGAACAATTCATGCTGACATCTTGGCTTGAAGAAATGAATTTTCTGAAACCTTCGACATCCGCATTTGAAAATGTGGTTGTAATTGCCTGATTAATATCACCGCAGCGAATTAAATTTTTATGTTTTCCGCTCAAAAGCCCGATTAATTCCTGCTGAATTGAAGATGAATCCTGTGCTTCATCTTCAATTATATATTCACAAATATCCTGATAATATTTAAGAATATCCGGATTTTCTCTCAAAAGTTTTACGGATGATATAAGCATGTCGTCATAATCTATCAAATTTTGGGATTTTAATTCCTCCTGATAACTGTTGAAAAATCCGGTAAACTTTTTAATTTTAGAATCCGAACTGTCAGATAAAACTCCTTCGCCCAGTTTAAAAACAGATACGGCACGGTCAAAATCATCGGTTTCCGTCTTTTTCAGCTTTAATCTGTCGGATAGCACACGTATAATTCGTGACCGCTGGGTATCATCACATATTTCAAAATCAGAACTTAATCCGAGACGTTCAAAATTGCCGTTTTCTTTTAAAATTTTCAAAGCAAGTCCGTGAATAGTACTTATATTAGGCAATTGTGCCGAATTCTGACGGATATTTTTAATCCTGTCACGGAAATTTCTCGCAGCTGATTCCATATAGGTCAAAACAAAAATATTTTCAGGATTTATGCCTTTATCCAGAAGTTTCAAAATCAAAGCGAGCAAAATTGTGGTTTTTCCCGCACCCGGGACTGCAGAAATTGCCATTTTACCTGATTTATATTCCAATACCGGAGCCTGATCCGGACGAGGGGTAATCGGTTTTATATTCGGGACGGAATTTGTTTCGAGGTCAAAATTGATATAATTTTCTATCCCTCCGAAATTTTCAACACCGTTTCCGTCAAAAAGACTTGAAAACGCAAAAATTTCTTTTCCTGCGCAAAGCGTTAATTTACGCAAGATACGTGCAGTTTTATCCTTACTCAGTTTTATATTGTCTTCAATTGTATAAGTGTCTTTATCCCAGCCTTTTTGGAATACCCATGCATTATATAAAGGTCCCGTATCGCTTTTGACCCATTCATCACTTGAAATATCAAGCCATAACTGGTAATCCGTTTTAATTTGATTGTCGATAATTTTTTGCGGAGTAGCAACAATCAAATTTGAATTTTGAATTTCCAGTGTTGAATACGGGTTTTCGGCAATTATTGAATTTTCGATTTGAATTATTATCTCTGTTTTTCTTTTTTCAAACTCATTTCCGAAAATATTTTCAAAATCCCGCAATTGCTTTATGAAAAAATTAAATTTATTAATCTCATCAGGATTAATCGTTGTAAAAAACATAATGTCCTGATAAATTTCACAAACCTGTTCCGATAATTTTGATTTTGAAACAGAAAGTTTCTCAACGAGATTTAAAAGTTTTGAATATTTTTCGTTAAAAATTTCATCATTAAAGTTATACACAGGAAGTGTTTTAGTTTCATCAAAAATTTTTAAAATTTCACGGCAGTATTTTATTTGAATTCCCAAAAATTCTGACAGCAATACCCGTATATCAAATTCATTTAATGTATCTTTCAATTCGGTATTCAATTTCAAAATCGTTAATGCTGCCTGAACCAGCCTGTTTTGTACCAATTTTTCACTGCCTGATAAAAATAACAAATCAGCTTTAACATTTTCTTTTAATGAAAATTTCAGCATATCATCTATAACAGGTGTGACAATTGCAATATTACATGGTTCAACATTTTTCCTTTGAAGCTCGTCAATTTTTGCAATTGCAAGATCAAGCATGCGCGCTCTTTTGGAGGGAGACTGCACAACAAAATGCTTCAATTTTTGATTATCATCATTTATAACATTATTAAATAATGTTTGAGCATCTTGATAAAGCTCTGTTTTAGTATCAATTGCCGCTGCCTGCTGCTTAAACAATTCTTCAAATCCCCAGACCGCATTTTTATCAGCGCTTAAATAACCGCTCCGGCTTGCGCCGTATTTATCAAAAGCAATAAAAACATCTTTCAGCTGCGGTGCGAGATAACTTACAAAATCAAAACAAACAGGCGTGATTTCATCCCCGTCATCAAGAATTAAATATTTAATTTTTTTGAAATAATCAGTATTTTTATAGATAAAATTAAAAACAAGCGTTTGGCGCAGATAATCAAAATCTCTAAGCGCAAGCGTTTTTGAAAGAAGTTTTTTCAGAGCAATTTTCGCATCGTCAGCAAAAGTTTCGCCAAGAATTTTTGAGCGTTCTTCAATTTCTTTATCCGAAAGATTGTTTTGAACGATAAGTGAATACCTCCTGAACAATTGATGCAGAAGAGATTTTTTGGAATTATACCCCTTAAAAGGAATATCTTTCAAAATATCTTTTAATATAAACTGCGAAATTTCCAATCCTGCAAGATTGGGAAGTATTACGGGGTTATCAAAAGTATTGCGGCTTTCCAAAAATGCCCAGTTGTCGGATACAGTATTATACACAAGTCCGAAAAATGAATAAACCTGAAGTTTTTCAACCGAATCTATTGTTAATTTGCCCAGAGTTTTTTCGATAAAATTGTTTTTTAAAGTGGAATTTTGAACAAGAACAAGAATTTCAGAGGCTTTGACCCCTGAATTCAACAGCTCAGCATATTTTGAAATTAGTATATTTGTTTTTTCCGAACTTACTGTCCCTTCAATAATCAAAATCAATACCCCCTATAATGTATTTTATCATAAAATTATTTTAAAAAACTAATGCTGATACACTATTGCATTTTATTAGAAATTAGTCTATTATTATCATATAAATAAGAGACATGTTACATTAAAAATTGGAGGTTAAAAATGCAACAATTACAAGAACAAATCGGATTTTCAGCTGGAAGAATTTATGATTACTTGAATAACAACGGTGAATCATCATTCTCAAAAATGAAAAAAGAATTAGATCTTAAAGGAAACTTCGCAGACTTAGGTCTTGGCTGGTTAGCAAGAGAAGACAAAGTTGAAATTTCTAAAAAAGGTACTTCTGTAAACGTAAGACTTAAATAGTTTAAAAACAATAAAAAAAGAGACACCTCAGGGTGTCTCTTTTTTTATGTAACATCTCTCAACAAACTACTTGTTAAATAAAAACTTTTATATTAATATAAATATACAGTTTCGAACTGCCGGAAAACGTCGAAAAACGGATGTTGAAAGGTCAAAATAACCTGTGAATATCCACATTACGGCAACATTAATCCGGTAAGCGGTGTAATAGCAAAAAGGATACTGCCTGTAACTGTAGGTAAGTCCGGAGGAATTCAAATGAATACAGATCCTATAGCAGATATGCTTACAAGAATCAGAAACGCAAGCCAGGTTTCTCACGAAACAGTTTCTATGCCTTCATCCAAATTGAAAGTAGAATTGGCTAAATTATTAAAATCAGAAGGTTTCATCACTGATTACGAAGTAAAAGAAGAAGGAAAATTCAAAATTCTTACTATTACTTTAAAATATGATGAAAAACACAAACCTGTTATCACAAAACTTGAAAGAGTTTCAAAACCGGGCTTGAGAAACTATTCAAAAGCTAAAAATCTGCCGCAGGTATTAGGCGGTATGGGTGTAGCTATTGTTTCTACAAGCAAAGGTTTGTTGACTGACAGAAAAGCTCGCAAAGAAAATATCGGTGGCGAAGTTCTTTGCTACATCTATTAATATTCTCGTCTGAATTGCGAGTATAACAATGGTGAGAATAAACAAACTCACTGGTCAATATCAGACATAATTGGTAGAAAAGTCTGGTAATTGTAGTAATATACCAAAAGGAGAAATTAAAATGTCACGTATAGGCAAAAAACCAATCGAAATTCCGCAAGGAGTAGAGGTTAAAATAGAAGGTCAAACAGTTACTGCAAAAGGACCTTTGGGCGAAGAAACAGTTGAAGTCCGCCCTGAAATTGCAGTTAAAATCGAAGATAATCATGTTATTTTATCTAAAGTAGGTGATTCCAGAGAAACCGACGCTTTATACGGTTTATTCAGAACACTTGTTGCAAACGCTGTTCACGGTGTTAAAGAAGGTTTTGAAAAGAAACTTGAAATCCAGGGCGTAGGTTATCGTGCACAGATGCAGGGAACAACTTTGAATATGCAATTGGGTTACTCACACCCCGTTGATATCGTTCCTCCGAAAGGCATTACAATTTCTGTTGAAGCTAACACAAAAATTACTGTAAAAGGTTCTAATAAACAAACCGTAGGCGATGTGGCAGCAGAAATCAGAGGAAAACGTCCGCCGGAAGTATATAAAGGAAAAGGTATCAGATACGAAGGCGAACACATCAGACGTAAAGCCGGTAAAGCTGGTAAAAAATAAGGCTTGATTCAATGAATGTCAGTTTTTCAGGAATACATGATATCCGATTTCCTTACGGCACTCCGGATTCAAAAATAAATCAAACATATCAGGAGATTAAAAATTATACCACTCAAAAATTTCCTGAACTTGATAAATACGGAACATTCAACGTAGAGATTAAGGACTATTTTTCCTGTCAGAAAACAAATGAAAAACTGGCTGAAAAGGGTTTGAGAATTATAACCCCTGTTGAAAATCCTTATATAACAGCAGATTTATTAAATCACATTGATGAAGAAATGGTTCAACAATACGTTGACCAAACAAAAACAGAACTTATAATAAGCCCGCATAAACCCTTAAATGTGGTTGTTTAAGAAGGTTTGGGCAGAAAGGAAAATAAAATGATTAAACAAAAAACCAGAAAACCACAGGTACAAAAAAGACACAGATCAATCAGAACAAAAGTTTCAGGAACAGCTGAATTCCCGAGACTCGCAGTCTATAGAAGTACAAAACACATTTATGCTCAATTGATTGATGATGAAAACCATGTAACTTTATGTTCCGCATCTTCAGTTGATAAAGACCTTAAAGAAAAATTAGCTCACGGCGGAAATATCGACGCTGCAAAAGTTGTTGGTGAAGCCATCGCTAAAAAAGCAAAGGAAAAAGGTATTGAATGTGTTGTATTCGATCGCGGCGGATTTTTATACCACGGTCGTGTAGCTGCTCTTGCTGATGCTGCTCGCGAAGCCGGATTGATGTTCTAATCCGTTCAAAAATAAAAAAAGAACCTCCAGAGGAGGTTCTTTTTTTTTATGTAGTTATGTAATTCGACAAAAAACACCATTTCATCAACAATTATATTGTTAAATTATAAATACAGTTCACATTTCTTGATAATATGGATAAACAATTTGAAGAAACTTTTGATAAAATCGGGCAAAAATATAACAAATTAGCTTAAACTATATTTTTTAAAACAACAAAAACACCCGTTAAACGGGTGTTTTTGTTGTTCAATAATAAATAAATTTACCAGCTTGCTTTTGTAACACCGGGCAACAAACCCTGATGAGCCATTTTTCTCAAACAAATTCTGCATAAGCCGAAATCTCTGTGGTACCCGTGAGGTCTTCCGCAAATGCTGCATCTGTTATGAAGTCTTACTGTCGGGTATTTGCCCTTTGCAGCAAGCATTCTTCTGGTTTCTTCTTTGTTTATCATCGCTTTTTTAGCCATGAATTTCTCCTTTATGTTCTTTTGTGATTATATTCTAAGTCAATTATAGGACTTTGTCCAATTTTATTTTTTGAAAGGCATACCGAGTAATCTCAACAATTCTCTTGCTTCATCGTCAGTTTCTGCTGTTGTGATTACTGATACGTTCATACCTTTTACCAGATCAACTTCTTCATAAGTAATTTCCGGGAAAAGTGCCTGTTCTTTCAAGCCTAATGTATAGTTGCCGCGTCCGTCAAAACTTTTCGGGCTTACACCTCTGAAGTCACGAATTCTCGGTAAAACTACACAGATTAATTTCTGCAAAAAGTCATACATTCTTTCGCCGCGCAAAGTTACCATTGCACCTACAGGCATACCTTCTCTTAATTTGTATGATGCAATTGATTTTTTAGCTTTTGTTACAACTGCTTTTTGTCCTGCAATTTTAGTTAATTGAGCTTCAATGGATTCAGCTATTTTTGAATTGTGTGAAGCTTCACCAACACCCATATTCAAAACTATCTTATGAAGTCTTGGAATTTGATGTTCATTTTTGTATCCGAATTTTTCTTTTAACGCGGATTTAACTTCGTTGTCGTATTTTTTCTTCAAGCTTTCAGTTTTTGTTGTCATTTTTCTTATCCTTTATCTTGAGATGATTGGCGCGAAACCACAAGGTTTCCGTTACACATCTAACTGTTCACCACATTTTTTACAAACACGAACTTTTTTGCCGTCTACGACACTGTGTTTGATTCTGGTCGGTTTTTCGCAAGCCGGGCAAACTACCATAACTTTTGATGCATCCATAGGTGCTTCAAGTTTTACCAGACCGCCTTGAATTCCGGCTGCCGGCATCGGCTTTTGAGCTTTGGTAACCATATTAGCGCCTTCTACAGATACTTTACCTTCTGCAACGTACGCTTTTTTTACGTTACCTGTTTTTCCTTTGTCTTTTCCTGCAATTACGATGACTCTGTCACCGGTTTTTACATGCAGGGATTTTTTATTCTTGTCTGTCATTTCTGTTCTCCATTTTCTTAATTAGAGTCTTTGATTTTGTGTCACTCGGACAAGCCGCTCATTTCGTTACACTCAAATTCGCTTTTTGTCCTCGCTACTTAGGGCTGGGTTCGCTGCCGCTCACACGGCGCCCTAAACAAAATCCGTTAGATAACTTCCGGTGCCAATGAAACTATTTTCATATAGCCTTTGTCTCTTAATTCTCTGGCTACCGGTCCGAAAACACGTGTTCCTCTCGGGTTTCCGTCTTTATTGATAATTACTGCCGCGTTTTCATCAAATCTGATAACTGATCCGTCATTACGTTTGATATCAGCCTTGGTTCTTACCACAACAGCTCTTACAACTTCTGATTTTTTTACGGCCATATTAGGAGTTGCATCTTTAACTGTTGCAACAATTTCGTCGCCTACTGCCGCAAATTTTTTGTTTGAGCTTCCCATAACACGAATGCACAAAAGTTCTTTTGCACCTGTATTATCTGCTACTTCTAATCTTGTTTCTTGTTGTATCATTGTTCTTTTCCTTTATTTTTACTTTTGACAGCGCATTATTTAATAATGATGTCCACACTATTAACGTGCTTTTTCAACTATTTCTGCTACAACCCAGCGTTTGTCGCCTGAAAGCGGTTTTGATTCGACAATTCTTACAATATCGCCTTCATTGCATACATTTTCTGCGTCATGAGCTTTGTAGTTTTTGTTAGATTCTATAATCTTTTTGTATTTCGGGTGTGGTTCATAATCAGCAACTTTTACAACTACAGTTTTATCCATTTTATTACTGATAACCATTCCTTGTTTTTCTTTTTTAGGCATTTGTTTCTCCTTTAACAGCATTAAACTGCTGCTTTTTCCTTTATAACCGTTTTGGCTTGAGCTATAAGTCTTTTTGTTTTGGAAATCAACGCTGTGTTTTCCAATTTATGAGTTGAAAGCTGCAATCTGTAATTAAACAAATCTTTCTTCCAATCAACAATTTGATTTTGTAGCTCATCAACTGTTTTTTCTCGCATTTCACTTAATTTCATTGTTATTTTTCCTTATTTTAAGCTTCAACCTTAGCTTTTTCTACAATTTTTACTTTAATAGGAAGCTTTTGAGCAGCCAATTCCAATGCATGAACTGCAACTGATCTGTCAAAATAATCCAATTCAAAAAGTATTCTGTTCGGCTTAACAACCGCTACCCAGTATTCCAAGTTACCTTTACCTGAACCCATACGAGTTTCAGCAGGTTTTGCAGTAATCGGTTTATCCGGGAATATTTTTATCCAAACGTTACCGCCACGTTTGATTTCACGAGTCATTGCACGACGTGCTGCCTCAATTTGTCTGCTGGTTATCCAGCCCGGTTCCAAGGCTTGAAGTGCATAGCCGCCGAACTCGAGTTTTGTACCTCTTGTTTCGGTACCTTTCATTCTGCCTTTCATCATTTTACGGTATTTTGTTTTTTTAGGCTGTAACATTATTATTTACTCCTTTATTCAGTTTCTATTGCTTTACGTCTTGGGCGTCTCATACCTTTTTCGTCGCCTTTGCCGCCTTTTGCTTTAATGTTCTGGTCTGCTTTTTCGCCGGGCATAAGGTCGCCTTTAAATACCCAGACTTTAACACCGATTTTGCCCATTACGGTATCAGCTTCCGCAAAACCGTATTGAACGTCTGCTCTTAGCGTTTGCAGAGGAATTCTTCCTTCTTTTGCCCATTCCGAGCGCGCAATTTCAGCACCGCCCAAACGGCCGGAAACCATAACTTTGATACCTTGAACGCCGGCGCGCATTGTTCTTTGCATTGCCTGTTTCATTGCACGTCTGAATGCAATACGTTTTTCCAACTGTAGTGCTATATTTTCCGCAACAAGCTGAGCATCAACATCTATTCTTGCAACTTCTACGACATCAATCGACACGTTATTGTTGTGAATAAGGTTTTGAACGGCTACTCTTAAGTCGTCGATACCCTGGCCGCCTCTGCCCACAACAATACCGGGCTTAGCAGTAACTACCGTGATATTAACATTTTGCGCTTTTCTTGCAATGTTAATTCTTGATACGCCTGCGCTGTAGAGTTTTTTCTTAACAAATTTTCTGATTTTAGCGTCTTCTGCTATAAATTCTGCGTATTTCTTTTTATTAGCAAACCAAGTGCTGACCCAAGGTTCTATTATTCCGATTCTAAATCCGGTTGGATGTGTCTTTTGTCCCAAAGTTCTTCTCCTAGTTTCTTGTTAACTTAACTGTTAGATGTGATGTTCTTTTAAATCTCTTGTACATTCTGCCTTGTGCACGAGGTCTTACTCTTTTGTAAGTAACGCTTTCGTCAGCGAATATTTCAGAGATTTTTAACACGTCAGCGTTTGCACCGAACTTTTCAGATGCGTTTGCAATAGCTGCGTTGAGGTTCTTTTCAACCACTCTTGCTGCAAAGTATGGCATAAACTTAAGCATTTTTTGCGCTTCGAGTGCGTTTTTGCCTCTTACAAGATTAATTACTCTGCGTAATTTTCTTGCAGTCATTTTTATATTCGTTTGTTTAGCTGTCGCTTGTTGCATAATTTGTATTCCTTATGGCTTATTTAAAACTTATTTCCTTTTAGCTGTTTTATCTTGACCGGCGTGACCTCTGAATGAACGCGTTGCTGCAAATTCACCAAGTTTATGGCCGACCATTTGTTCTGTTACATAAACGGGAACGTGAGTTTTTCCGTTATGAACAGCTATTGTATGACCTAACATAGCAGGTACAATCATAGATGCTCTGGACCAAGTTTTAATTACTTTCTTTTCCTGAGTTTCATTTAATTTATTTATTTTCTTTTCTAAAGATTCATGTACAAATGGACCTT
>CALVBW010000005.1 GCA_944325945.1 Candidatus Gastranaerophilales bacterium
GCGTCGGTCTCCGAAGCCGAAGGTCACGGGTTTGACTCCCGTCAGGCATAAGGGTTCGTAGCTCAGTAGGATAGAGCAACGGTTTCCTAAACCGGAGATCGCGGGTTCGACTCCCGCCGGGCCCTGACTTTAATAATTAAGAATAAACAGGAGTGAAATATGTTTCTAAGAATCTTAAATGCAATAAAAAATATCGGATTGACAAGTATTATAGCAATAGTCTTTATACTTGGCATACTAATCTTTTCAGTATTGGTATGGCAGACTCCGCGTCAAATCTATGCATTTCCGTCAGCCGAAGGTTACGGAGCATTCGCTACAGGCGGAAGAAGCGGTGTCGTTTATCATGTAAGGACGCTTGAAGATAAAAATGAACTGGGAACTTTAAGATATGCAATAAACCAAAAAGGTCCCCGAACTATTATATTTGATGTATCAGGAATTATAGAATTAAAATCACCTCTTGTAATTACAAACAGCGACCTGACAATCGCCGGTCAAACAGCACCTGGCGATGGCATTTGCATTAAAGATTTTCCCGTAATAGTTAATGCAGATAATATAATTATAAGATTTATACGATTCAGACTTGGCGATAAAACAAACGGAAGCGCATTAATAGTCAAAAACAGACACGATATAATTATTGATCACTGTTCAATGAGCTGGGCTGCTGATGACAACGCCACTTTATACAATAACCGAAAATTAACAATGCAGTGGTGTATATTAAGTGAAGCCTTAAATAAAGGTAATAATAACGGACTCGGTGCTACGCTCGGTGGTTACAGCGCGTCTTATCACCATAATTTATTCGCCAATAACAGAACAAACAATCCCGCATTCTATAAATCTTCACATACAAACCTTTTAGATATAGAAAGCGTTGATTTCAGAAATAATGTTCTTTATAACTGGGGAACATCTTCAATTAACGGTGCAGAAAGCGGTAATTATAATATCATAAATAACTATTTTAAATTTGGTCCGGCAACCCAAATTCCCGCAAGAAGCCAAATTCTTGAAATACCAAATGCGAATAAAAAGGGTTATGTGTACGTAAACGGAAACTATGTACATACAAACCCTCTTCAGACAAACGATAACTGGATGGGTGTTTATCCTAATATGGACTACATAAGAACTTCAAAAAACCCTGTTCTCACACGTTCCGAATTTGAACACGAACCTGTGACATTACATTCAGCAATAAGAAGTTTTGACAATGTTATAAAATATGCCGGAGCATCCGACAAACGCGATTTTGTTGACAACCGAATTACACAAGCCGTTGCAAATTATATGTCAGGAACACAAAGCGGCAAAGGATTAATCAGCTCTCCTAATGATGTTGGCGGCTATCCCGAATATAAAAATGATGTTCCTGCTCTTGATTCTGACGGCGACGGAGTACCCGATGAATGGGAATTCAGCCATAACCTTAACCCGTATGACGGCGGAGACGGAAAAAGCATGACTGAATCAGGCTACACTAATCTTGAAATTTATCTCAACGAACTTGTTGACGACATAGTAAAACAGCAAAATCAAAAATCAATTCCTACAATTGATACAATAAAAATGCTTGTTCAGGCAACAGCAAACAAAATTAAAAAATAGGGGAAAGCTCTCCCTGATGACAAAATTACATAAAGCTTGTATGTTGGGGTTTATACCCCAACATCTTTTTTGTTTGGTTGAAAGCCCAACCTACTTTTTCTATTGGCTTGGTAAAGCCGACCTACATTAATAAAACCCCAAGTAGGACCTGCAAAGTTCCACAAAAACCTAATATGCTGTTGTGACGGTGGCTCTCACCACAGACGCTCACAAACTTTTAATTTTTCAGGACATTTCTAAAAACCTAATTGTTCGCGAGTTTTCATTCTGCCGCAAGATTTATCTTCATCACAAAACCCTAGTCTTTCGCATTTTGGAACAAGATAAGGTTTTAACCACGGTTCTTCAGCAACAAGTGCATCGCACATCATCTTAACCATTGTTCTGATTTCATACTGCGCGCGAGTACAAAGTCGGAGATTTGCAAGATGAATCATTTCTCTTAAATTCAAACTTGCGACAAGTGAACTTGCGGCAGCATTAGGAAGTACAAACCTTGCATCTTCAGCTGGAATTCCTGCGTCAACAAATTCCTGATACTGTTCGGAAATTTTATTCATAAAATCAACAAATTTCGCCTTTAATTCATCATTTTTTTCAATAGTAGGCGGAATTATATAATCAAATTGTCCTTTTTCCTTCACATAGCGCTGAGATTTCTGCGAAAAAGACATATGTCTGTGACGCACGAGCTGATGAGTACAAGCCCTTGACACATTAGATATCGCAAAAGACACTTGAATATGTTCAATAGTCGAATAATGACCGGAAGAAATAACCCTGTTAATAAGCTTCAGCATTTTTTCTTCATCATCGGTGCTGTTATATATGTTTATAGGATAATCAGCACTGTAACAGGTTCTGCACGCCGTATAAACCGTTTTTAACATATTTTCCGGTTTAGATATCAAATTAACAACCGGTTTATTATTTTCTTCCATAAAATTCTCTCCCATCATAAAAAATTGTAGCCGACTTTTAAAAAAGGGGCTACAATGTAAATTTTTGATAACAAACTATAATTATTTTTTGCTGCCGTAACGTTTGTTAAATCTTTCAACTCTACCTTCAGAGTCAAGAATTTTTTGTTGACCGGTATAGAACGGATGACATTTGTTGCAAATTTCAACAGTAATATTATCCACAACAGAACCGGTTTCAATCTCGTTACCGCATACACATTTGATTACAGTTTTTTTATAATCCGGATGTATACCTTGTTTCATTTTCTACCTCATTTCTTTTTATCAAGATTCCAAACTTGAATATTTCGACTAATAGTATTGTATACTGCTAAATACTAAAACGCAAGTATTTTTTAAAATTCGTTAATTTTCATGCAAACGCATGAGAAAACCATGCCAATACAATATAAAAGGTTGATGCAATTTTTATAACGATTTGAAATAATATACAGGTAACCCGCTTAAATAGGAAAAACAAATGAATCTGCATGAAGAATGTTTATTAAGATATTTAAAAACTCCTGATGAATTATCATACACTACCGATATATTAAAGGTAAATAACTTTATACTGGAAAAACAATTTTTGATGAAAAATTTTGTTGCCAAATCTTTAACAATCAGCTATACTGATGACATAAAATAAGATCTGGGAACTTTATCATGCTAAAAAAAATAATGTATTCGCTATGGATAGCAGTGTTTTTACTATTTGTATTTTACACAGCAAAAAGTACAAATTTCAACACATTTCTTGATGCCGTTGAGAACAAAACTTTTGATTTACGTCAGAGCATAATTGTTAAATCCAAATACAAAAAACCGAATAAAAATATTGTAATAATATCAATAGACGATGCGAGTTATGAATACATACTGGACAAATACGGCGAATGGCCGCTGCCAAGAGATACCTACGCAAAAATAATTGATTTTATAGAAGCTCAACATCCTAAAACAATAGCCTTTGATCTTATGTTTGTAAAGTCCTTGCGGACAAAACCCGGAGCTGATGCCATACTTGCAGAAGCATTTAAAAAATATAATAACATCTACACGGCAATGAATTTAGACAACCAGTCTGTCGAAGTCAGAAAACCGATTGAGCTGCCTCAAAAATTGAGTGTAAAAGTTACAAATTATTCAAAAGATATAGACTTTGATTCTTTATCATTTTTAAATTGCAGATCAATACTGCCCGAAATAATAAATAATACAACCAATATCGGAATGATAAATGTTTCAAGAGCTGATGACGGGATTTTAAGGAAGATGCCCGTATTTGTAAAATATCAAGGCAGATTTTACCCTCAGCTTGCCTTTAAAGTAGGTATGGGACTGATAAAACAAGAAGAAAAATACAACCCCGCTGAATTTATAATCGACAGAAATTCAAATTTAATCTTAAACAACCGGAAAATTTACATAGACCATGACGGAAGCGCCATTTTAAACTGGTACGGTCCAACTGGCACCTACCAGCAAATCCCCATCTATCGAATATTAAAAGCAATTGATTCGGGTGAAAAATTTTCTTATAACTTTTCAAATAAAATTGTCTATTTCGGAACAACCGCATCAAGCTTATTTGACATAAAAACAATTCCTGTTGCCAAAATCTACCCCGGAGTAGAAGTTCAGGCGACTTATGTAAACAACCTTCTGGATAACAATTTCATTGCAAAAGTGGACAACATGATAACCGTAATACTCGGTATATTACTGGCTGCACTTATAGGTTATCTGGTAATAAATGTCGACTCTGCCGCAATTGTTACTCTGTCTTTCGTGTCAATATATTCACTCTATATATTATTCGCATATTTTATAATGAAATATCATAATCTATGGATAGGAATTGTCTATCCGCTAATGCTCGGAATTATAATTTTCATCTCAGCATTTGTTGTAAAATACATTATCAAGTCACGTGATTTTGAACAACAATACCTTCTTGCAACAACCGACGGGCTTACCGAATTGTATAACCACAGATATTTTCAGGAACAAATGAAAATGCTGGTAGAGCAATCAAAACGTTACGAAACACCGTTTTCACTGATTATTATTGATATAGACTTTTTCAAAAAATTCAATGATACATTCGGTCATCAGGCAGGCGACGCCGTTTTGCACCAAGTAGCACAGCTTTTAAAACAAAGCGTAAGATCAACAGATATCGTCTGCAGATACGGCGGAGAAGAAATGAGTATAATTCTTCCAAATACCGCAAAAGATGTTTCTGTAACAACAGCTGAAAAAATCTGCAAACGTGTAGCTTCAAAACGATTCAAACTTAATAACTATCAAGAAAGCAACGTAACAATAAGCCTTGGAGTCGCAAGTTTTCCTGAAGACGGACAAACGCCTTCCGAAATCATTGAAGCTGCAGACAAACGCTTATACCAGTCAAAACATGACGGCAGAAACCGTGTAACATAAAAGTGAGGACATTATGAAAGTATTATCATTATTATTAAGTATTATTTTAACGGCACAAATAGCACTTGCAGGTCCTTTTAATGCAAATGCAAAAACAAAAAGAATTCCTGCAGGTACAAAACTTGAAATGAAATTACTTACACCGTTATCGACGTCAGCAGGTGTTGAAGGTATGGGATTTTCAGCAATGCTGATAACGGATCAAACATCCGATAATGACGTAATTTTACCAATGGGCTCTGTTGTCAGAGGTACAATAAAAAAAATCATTCCTGCAAAAAGAATGTCTAAAGGTTCCATAATCTACATGGATTTTGACCATGTTGTAACCCCGAATGGACGCCAATTACCGCTTTCGCTTAACATAACAGGCAGAACTGATTTAACTTATGACGGAGGGATAACTACCACCAGAGGTTACGGAGATGCGTTCAAACAAACATGCCAAAAATCCGGTGAGATAGCCAGAGAATCAACTCAATGGGGATTTGATGTAGGAGAAGACTACTGGAACGGTTATATGCAGATTATCACCGTACCTGTAGGTATAATAGGTGCCGGACTCGGCACTGCAGGATATTTTATATACGACAGTATTGCTGATATGATAAGAAAAGGAAAAGATGTTGAATTGAATAAAGGTGAAATATTCAACGTAATTTTAACTGACCCTATTGATGTTCCGGTAATTTAAGATGTCACAGCTTGATAAAATAGAAGAATTACAGAATATTTTAAAAGATGATCCGTCAAATTTTCAAGTACGGAGACAATTGGCAGTGCTTTTGCTGGATACAGGATACGCAAAAGAGGCTCTGCAGCATTTTTTATACCTGTCGCAAATATTTCAGAAAGACAGCGGAATTTATTATAACCTCGGAATTACATATGAAAAACTGAAAGATTTAGACAAGGCTGAAAATGCATATTTAAAAGCCTTTGAATATGCGCCTGAAGAGGTTGATGCAATGTATAATCTGGGGCTTGTATATATTGAAAAACAAGAATATAACAAAGCTATTCAATGCTTTGAAAAAGTTTTGGAATCCGATAATCAAGATTCCAACTCCTATTTCAATATCGGTATTGCGAACTTCAAAAAAGGCGACCTTATTCAGGCCATGGATAATTTTCAGCATACCGTAGACTTGAATGATGAAGATATCTACGCACATTTTTATATTGGAAATATTTACAAAGAATTCGGCGACAATGATTCTGCAAGAGAAGAATTCAAAAAAGTTCTGGCAATATCCCCGGATTACAGCTGGGCGTATTATAACTTAGGTGTAATTGATTTTGAGGAAGGGAATATTGAAAAGGCGCTGTATAACCTTGAAAAAACGCTTGAACTTAATCCTAAAGACGTTGAAGCATACGAAATTTACATAAAAATAATCGTTAAAAACGGCGACTATCAAAGAGCCAACGACCTTGTCAAAACCGCACTAAAAAATTGCGGTTCAAACGGTGACCTGTTCTATATTTACGCAAGAATTAAAAAACTTATGAACGATAACGATTCATACATAAAATACCTGAATAAAGCACTTGAAAATAATGATACACTATCTGTCACCCCAAAAATTGTAAAGCAGGAAATAGATAAATTCTTGGCACAATAATTTTCAGCATGGTAAAATGGGACAAAGAGGTAATATATTATGAAAATGTCAAAATTATTTGTGCAAACATTAAGAGAGTATCCTTCCGATGCGGAAGTAGTATCCCATAAAATGCTTGCACGTGCAGGTTATATAAGAAAACTCACATCCGGCGTTTATAATTTTTTGCCGTTAATGTGGAGAGTTTTGAAAAAAATAGAAACAATTGTTAGAGAAGAAATGGACGCAGCAGGTGCACAGGAACTTTTAATGCCGTTTGTACAGCCGAAAGAGCTCTGGGAAGAATCCGGCAGATGGGACGCATACGGTAAGGAACTTATGCGGCTGAAAGACCGCCACGACAGAATTATGTGTCTCGGACCGACTCACGAAGAAGTAATTACGGCAATAGCAAGGGACGGTTTAAAATCCTACAAACAATTACCTGTAAATTTATATCAAATTCAATCCAAATTCCGTGACGAAGTCCGCCCCAGATACGGTCTTTTAAGAGGGCGTGAATTTATTATGAAAGATGCTTACAGCTTTGATACGGATGAGGCGGGGCTTGACAGAGAATACGAAAATATGGCACGTGCATATAAAAGAATTTTTGACCGCTGCGGGCTTGATACAAAAATGGTTCAATCCGATTCCGGCGCAATTGGCGGTTCCGTATCGCATGAATTTATGGTAATTACAGATACAGATGCAGGTGAAAATGACGTTTTCTACTGCAACAATTGCGATTATTCGGCAAACTCCAATCACGCAGTATCAAAACTTCCGCCTGCAGTTGTTGACGGCAAAGAATATTTTTCCAAAACCGAAATCATTGACACGCCCAATACTCATTCAATTGAAGAATTAAGCAAATTTTTAAATATTCCGTCAACTTTGATTTTAAAAACACTTGTTTATATTGTAGACAAAAAACCTGTTCTGGCTTTAATCAGAGCAGACCGAACAGTTGAAGAAACAAAATTAATGAACGCAGTCGGCGGAATTGAAATAAGAATTGCCTCAAGCGCAGAGATTGCAGAATTAATGTCTGACCATGGCTTTGATGCAGTTCCCGGTTTTATCGGTCCAAAAGGTATGACGGACGTAAAAATTATTGTTGATGAAACCGTACGCGACATGAAAAATTTCGTAGTCGGGGTAAACAAAACCGACAAACACCAAGTTGGCGCAAACCTTTCTGACTTAGGACTGGATAGTCATCCTGAGGCGGCTGACGGAGGATCTATAATTTACCATGACATCCGTCTTGTTGAAGAAGGCGACATCTGTCCCGAATGCGGCAAACCGCTTTTTGTAACAAAAGGTATTGAAGTCGGAAATATTTTCAAACTCGGAACTAAATATTCAAAACCGATGAACGCAGTTTATACAGACATAAACGGTGAAATGAAGCCGTATATTATGGGCTGCTATGGAATAGGAATTTCAAGGACAGCTGCCGCTGCAGTTGAAGCTCACCACGACGAATTCGGTATTAAATGGCCGATTGCAATTGCACCATATCATGTCGTTGTTGTACCTGTAAGCACAAATGACGAAACACAGATGTCAACAGCTGAAAAAATCTACGAAGATTTACTAAATTCCGGCGTAGAAGTAGTTCTGGATGACAGGGATGAAAGGGCAGGCGTTAAGTTTAAAGACGCTGACTTAATCGGATTTCCTTATAGAATTACGGCAGGAAAAACTCTCGCTGAGGGGCTTGTTGAATGTAAAATTCGCGAAACAGGCGAAGTTTTAAAACTTACACCGGAAAAAGCCGTTGAATTTGTCAAAAATGCAGTAGCAAATATCAAATAAAAATACGGCAGAAAATTTTTACACGCCGTCATTACTATGACGGCTTTTTAAACGCAAAGTATTTAAATAACACATAAGTTATGACAGATACCAGAAATATTGAGATAAATTGTGCTATATAGGCGTTTTTAAACACGAATTTCATCAGCACTTCAAGGATAATAACATTTACTAAATAGCTTACAAGCCATGTAGTGCAGCATTTAAGGTATTCTTTAACATAATTACCTTTAGTACAAAAAACAAAAAATTTCTGATTTAAATAAGAAAAAATTGACGAAATTCCCCACTGCAATGCGACGCAGATCTGATAATAAGCTTCACCGATTATAAAAAGTGCAGCAGCAAAAATAACGTAAGAAATTGCAGCATTCAAAGCCCCAATAATCAAAAATCTTATCTTATCATCAATTTTGCACCACATGGAATATAAATCTGAAAATTTCATCAATAAGCCTTATCCACAAGCGTTTCATGCGCCTTATTTTCCAGAGTATCATCAAGGTTAGACAATTTAATTTTTTCACCGTAACGCTTTTCAAGCGCACGTTCAATCAAAAAATCTGCAAAATGCGGATTTTTAGGTAAAAAAGAACCGTGCAGATAAGTACCGAAAACATTTTTATAATATGCTCCCTCAGTCTTATCCTTGCCATTATTGCCGTTACCGGTCGAAACAATTGCAAGCGGCTTAGTATCACCTTGAATAAAAGTAAGCCCGCTGTGGTTTTCAAAGCCCACAAGGGTATCCGGAGACACAAGATTAGTTTTTGCCGTAACGTTCCCGATAAAACGTTTTTTTCCCGCTACAGTATATGCATCCAGCAAAGAAATACCTGAAAGTTTTTCCCTGTCAAACGGCTGATAATAATGTCCAAAAAGCTGATATCCTCCGCAAATTCCTAAAAACACCGCACCGTTATCTCTTTGCTCAATCAAAGTTTCCTTATTCTTATAAAGTTCATGCGCGACATCTTCCTGCTGTTTATCCTGACCTCCGCCGATAAAATACAAATCATGGTCATTTATAGAATCCCCGATATCTATTTCATCAAACTCAACTTCAATACCGCGCCATTCACAACGTTTTTTAAGAGTAATAATATTCCCGATATCGCCGTATAAATTAAGTAATTTTGGATATAAATGCGCAATTGATATTTTTAAATTTTTCTCTTCCATAATTTTATTATATAACAAACGCAGCTTTATGCTATAATTTGCGTATGACAAATTATCTGATTGATACTCACGCACATATTGACATGCTTGAAGATATGGAAATCGCCATTAAAAAAGCCGCTGACAACGGTGTGAATAAAATTATTCTGCCCTGCGCGTATCCGAAAGATATTGAAAAAATTCATGAAATTTCAGAAAAATATGAAAATGTATTCGGGCTCTTAGGAGTTCATCCGACAGAAGCAAATGACTGGGACGATACAATTCTTGATAAAATAAAACACCTTGCGCAAAGTCCAAAAATCGTCGGCATAGGCGAAATAGGGCTTGATTACTACTGGGATAAAAGTTTTAATGATCTTCAAAAAGATATTTTTATAAAACAAATTGAACTCGCAAACGAAATGAATCTTCCGGTATGCGTCCACGACAGAGATGCTCACAAAGACACTTTTGATATTTTGAAAGAACACAATAAAAATTCAAAAGTTGTAATGCACTGTTTTTCCGGAAGCGTTGAATTTGCGAAAGAATGTATCAAAGAAGGCTGGTATCTTGCGCTCGGAGGTGTTGTCACATTCAAAAACGCAATCAAAATGAAAGATGTAGCAAAAGATATTCCGCTTGATAAACTGCTTTTGGAAACCGATTCACCGTATCTGACGCCGGTACCTTTCAGAGGAAAAGAAAACCAGCCGGCATACGTCAAATACGTTGCGGAAGAAATCGCTAAACTCCGCGGAATCACTTTCGATGAAATAGCCGATGCAACAACTCGCAATGCAGAAAAGGTCTACAAAATATGAAAAAAGAACGACTTGACAAATACCTTACTGATTTAGGTTATTTTGAGACAAAAAGCAAAGCCTCTGCGGCAATTCTTGCAGGTCAGGTAAAAATTGATGATGAATATATAACAAAAGCCGGATTTCAAATAAATATTGAAAAAGAACACGATATTACGGTTAAATCAATGCCATATGTATCCCGCGGCGGATTTAAGCTCAAAAAAGCACTTGACACCTTTCCTGTAATAGTTAAAGACCGAATTTGCCTTGATGCCGGAGCTTCAACCGGAGGTTTTACGGACTGTCTTTTACAAAACGGGGCAAAATTTGTTTATGCTGCGGATGTCGGATACGGTCAACTGGATTGGAAAATCCGGTCGGATAAAAGAGTTAAAACAATTGAAAAAACAAATCTTAAAATATGCACATATTCTGATATTTATGACGATAACGAACCCGCCGCCAATCTTCTGGTAAGCGACCTGTCCTTTATTTCTTTGACAAAAGTTTTACCGAATCTCAAGACACTTTTAGCACCTGAATTTCATGAAATGATTTGTCTTATAAAACCGCAATTTGAAGCCGGTAAAGAAAACGTTGAAAAAGGCGGTGTTGTAAAAGACCCGAAAGTTCATCATGAAGTAATAAAAAATGTTATAAATTGTGCCGCCAATCTTGAATATTTTATAAAGGGACTGACGTATTCAGCCATAAAAGGTCCCTCAGGAAACATTGAATATCTCATATGGTTGTCGACAAAACCTGATACTTGTACATACGATATATCACAAACAATACATGAAGCGTTTAGTATACTAAATTCATAGATTTGTTTTGATACTAACAGGACGCTCAGCAATATTTAAATCAATATAACGAAAAATATTAAGTACAATACCGGGTTGAAAATAATAGACATTATTTGTTGGCGTAATTCTTAATAAAGAAGTTTTATTGTCAAATTTTACAACAGAAGCTAAAAATTCTTTATTAACCGCATTAAAAAGTATATATCCCGTTTTAGATTGTATTTCATCAATCTGGAAACGATTAGCATTAATACTTGCTATAGTCAGATAAAAAAGATTTTCCGCGCTCATATTAAAAACATGCGTACAATCTTCAAAAGGAACATTTTGCACCGTAACAAGTGTGCTCAAGCTTACAGACTGTGTTTGCGGCAAAACAGCTGAAGGAATTAATAAAAATACTGCTGTAATAAACAACCTGATCATTCTTGCCATGTTTCACCTACACTAACATCAACTACAAGAGGTACCGCTAACGGTTGATGCAATTCCATAGACTCGTGTACCAGTTTTTTAACAATTTCAAGCTCATCTTTATAAACCTCTAGCACAAGTTCGTCATGCACCTGTATAATAAGCTTTGATTTTAAATTATGAGAATGCATTTTATTATCCAGATCTACCATTGCCATTTTAATTAAATCAGCCGCAGTACCTTGCATTGGATGATTAATAGCAGCACGCTTTGCAAAATCTCTCACCATACCGTTTGAGCTGCTCAATTCGCCTTTAAGATATCTTTTTCTCCCGAAAATTGTTTCGACGTAGCCTTTTTCACTAACCGTTTCAACCATTTCTTCCATATATTTTTTTACATTCGGATAAGTTGCAAAATACCTGTTAATAAAATTCTCTGCATCTGATATTTGAATATTTAAGGCTTTAGCAAGACCGTATTTACTTTGTCCGTATACAATACCGAAATTTACAGCCTTAGCCTTATAACGCATTTCTCTCGTAACCTTTGACATCGGAACATCAAAAACTTTTGAGGCAGTAATTGTATGGATATCTTCACCGGATTTGAATGCTTCAATTAAATGTTCATCGCCAGAAACATGCGCAAGAAGTCTTAATTCAATCTGCGAATAGTCTGCAGACATTATAACGGCATTTTCTCTGTCTTTAGGAATAAAAGCTTTACGAATTTTATTTCCTTCTTCCGTCCTGACAGGAATATTCTGCAAATTAGGTCTTGATGATGACAAACGCCCCGTCGCAGTTGTTGTCTGATTATAAGTAGTATGAATACGTCCGTCAACAGGACTTATCAATTCAGGCAAAGCATCCGTATATGTAGACTTTAATTTGGCATATTTTCTTGATTGAAGAATAAGACGTGCAATTTCATGTTCTTCTGCCAGCTCTTCCAGTACTGCTGCACTTGTGGAATATTTTGTCTTTGTACGTTTTTTAACAGGCGTTATATGTAATTTATCAAACAAAATTTCGGATACCTGTTTGGGTGATGCGACATTGAATGCTTCACCTGCTATTTTATAAATTTTAAATTCTACTGATCTCAAAGAATCTGTCATTGATTTTGACAGCGCATTTAAATAATCAACGTCAACAGATATACCATCATATTCCATATTAGCAAGAACAACAGCTAACGGCACTTCCATATCATATAAAATCTTCAACTCATTTGCATCCAATCTGTTGATCCAAAACTTTGTAAGCTCAAATATTGTTGAGAGTATATCTGACACAAATACAAGTGCCTTTTCTATAGAAACACTCAAAATAGTTGTATTTGTTTTTGAGGCTCTGGATATTGGAACAATATCACTCATAACATGATCGACATTTTCAATAGACTGAATATCCAGAGAATGAGTTCGACTGGAATCCTTTACATAGCTGGCAAGTAAAGTATCAAAAATTATTCCCTTAACATTAATTCCCTGAGTAAGTAAAAAATTATGTTCAACTTTTGCATCATGGGTAATTTTTTTAATATTTTCATCTTCAAACAAAGGCTTTAATACTTTAATTACATCCTCTTGTTTCAAATGATTATCAATATAATGTTCTATCGGAATATAAAATGTCTTTGTAATATTGCCATTATCTTCAAACCTAATTCTGTCATCTGCAGAAAAATTATCATTATAAGCAATTGCTATACCAAACAAAGTGCCATTTACAGCACTTTTAATATCACCTTCGGTTCTGAATGCAAAAACCTTTTTTGATTTTAAGATATTGGCAAGCTCGTCAAAATCAGCGCTATCAGTTATTAATTTTGACTCAAAATCAAAACTTACTTTATTAATTTCAGCTTTTACAGCCTCAGAAAACAAACCCAATTGTCTTTGTTCTGTTTGATACATCATAATACTTGAAGCTGGCAATACACTCAAATCCGTTTTTGATTCTCTGTCAAAAGAAGAAAGTATTGAATCAATATTTTTCAAAAAACTAAAAAATTGCATTTTTTTAAGAAATGCTGTAACCCTTGCAAGATCAGGCAGGTCGATTTTAGCACTTGCAAAATCGAAATCAATATCAAGATCACGTACGATTGTTGCCAAGAAATAACTCAATTTAGCAGTTTCGATATTAGAACAAAAACAGGTTTTTATATTTCTTTCAACAATATCATCGGAATGGTCAATAATATTCTGCAAATGACCAAATTGTGCAAGAAGCTTTATTGCACTTTTTTCGCCAATACCTTTAACACCGGGAATATTATCCGATGAGTCACCGCGAAGGCTTTTATAATCTACAATCTGATCCGGATAAACCCCTATTTTTTCATAGACTTTATTCCAGTCATATTCATTCAAATCACCCTTTGCAGGAATAATAACTTTTACGCATCCGTCTTTATCAATCAATTGAAAAGCATCCTGATCACCTGTCAAAATCAAAACCTTATGTCCGAGTTCACAAGCCTTTTTAGAAATTGTGCCGATAACGTCATCTGCTTCATAACCTTGTTTTGTATAAATAGGAATATTGAAAGCGTCCAAACCTTCATATATCAAATCCATCTGGGTACGCATAGAGTCAGGCATAGCTTCTCGATTAGCCTTATATTCGGGGTATTTTTCAACCCTGAAAGTATCATGACTCACGTCAAAGGCGACACAGATAGCATCCGGCTTCAGCTTACGATTTTTCAACAAATCAAAAATTGCTTTAAAAAATCCAAATACAGCCCAGGTAGGAACACCGCTTGAAGTTCTCATATTAGTCCGTTCAAGAGCAAAAAATTGTCTGAATGCCAAGGCATGACCGTCAATCAATATTAAAGTTTTTTGATTTTCCATACACTATCCCAACGAATTATGCGATAATTTCTTCAGTGCCGTCATTTCTTTTTGTCGGCAAAGGAATCAATTCTGCCGAATTTCTGTTTTTAACAGCGTCTGCCGTTACAACATATTTATCCATATTTTCTTTAGTAGGAACATCATACATAACATCCAGCATAATTTCTTCTACAATAGATCTCAAAGCTCTGGCGCCTGTTTTACGTTTCATTGCTTCCTGTGCGATCAAGTCAATAGCTTCCGGTTCAAATTCCAAATCCACACCGTCCATTTTTAATAAGCACTGATATTGTTTAACAATAGCATTTTTAGGCTCTGTCAAAATCATTTTCAATGTTTTTTCATTTAATTGATCCAACACGGCATAAGTTGGAATACGACCGATAAATTCAGGGATTAAACCAAATTTCAACAAGTCTTCCGGCTGCAGCTTTTTAAGCAGCTTGTTAGCATTAGCCTCTTTTTCAGCCTGAGACATCGGAGCTTTAGCACCGAAGCCGACAGTATTGCCTTCACCGGCCCTGCGCTCTACAATTTTTTCCAACCCTACAAACGCACCGCCGACAATAAATAAAATATTGCTGGTATCAATCTCAATAAATTCCTGATGAGGATGTTTTCTTCCGCCCTGAGGAGGTACATGTGCAACCGTACCTTCTATCATCTTTAACAAGGCCTGCTGAACACCTTCTCCAGATACATCACGGGTGATTGAAGTATTCTCAGATTTTCTTGAAATTTTATCAATTTCATCAATATAAATAATTCCTCGTTCAGCTTTAGACGCGTCAAACTCGGCATTTTGATACAATCTTAAAAGAATATTTTCAACATCATCACCAACGTATCCTGCCTCGGTCAAAGTAGTGGCGTCTGCAACCGCAAACGGCACATCCAGCATTTTAGCCAGAGTCTGAGCCAACAAAGTTTTACCTGAACCTGTAGGACCAACCAACAAAATATTGGACTTTTGTATTTCCACATCGTCCTTTGAATTGGCAGACTTATTGTGTTTTAAACGCTTATAATGATTGTAAACAGCAACTGACAAAACCTTTTTAGCCTCATCCTGACCTACTATATACTGATCAAGATATTCTTTAATTTCATGAGGTTTAGGTATCGGCTTTTCAGAGACGTTTTCTTCATTGCCGGAATTTTCCTTATCTTTAGATTCAAAAAATTCCTCATCAAGAATCTCATTACAAAGTTCAACGCATTCATCGCAAATATAAACCTCAGGTCCGGCTATCAATTTTTTAACCTGATCCTGCGATTTACCGCAAAATGAACATTTTAATCTGCTGTCATCATGTTTTGGCATTATTTATATTCTCCGAAATCTTAACCTTTAACAACATCTCTTGAAACAACTTTGTCGATCATACCGTATTCAAGAGCTTCCTGAGGTGTCATAATGTAATCACGATCTGTATCTTTTTCAATTTTTTTCAAAGACTGACCTGTATTATTAGCTAAAATTTCATTCAAGCTTTTCTTAATTCTCACAATTTCAGCAGCCTGAATTTCAATATCGGTTGCCTGACCCTGTGCACCGCCTAAAGGCTGGTGGATTAAAACTCTTGAATGAGGCAAAGCCATCCTTTTGCCTTTTGTTCCTGCAGCCAGCAAAAATGCACCCATAGAAGCTGCCTGACCGAGACATATCGTAGAGACATCCGCTCTTATATGCTGCATAGTATCATAAATTGCAAATCCCGCAGTAACGCTGCCGCCCGGACTGTTAATATATAACATAATATCTTTTTCCGGATTTTCACTGTCTAATAATAACATTTGAGCAACAACCAAATTTGCAACCATGTCATCTATTGGAGTTCCCAAGAATATAATTCTCTCTCTTAAAAGTCTTGAGAATATATCAAATGAACGCTCGCCGCGACTTGATTGTTCAATTACCACAGGTACAAAACTCATGATTAAATTTCCTTTCTTATACTATTATAACTTTTAATTTATTTAGATTCAACCTTTTGTTTTTTAGGCGGAACAATTTCGACATTATTATTACCGACAAGAAAATCTCTTACTTTGTCATTTAACGCCTGCTGAGAAATGGAACCCAGCATATCCGGATTTTGTCCGATTTGTTTTAAAATATCAGGCTGCTGCAATCCGTAAATAGCTGACAATTCAGCAAATTTATGTTCCAAATCTTTCGGTTCAAGCTTAATATCTTCAGTTTTTGCGATCTTATCAATAACAAGTGAATTTTTAATTCTGCGGATAGCATCTTCTTTCAATGTTTCTTCCAGATGGTCAACACCACCTTGAGATTTAACAAGGGTTTCCCAATCAATTCCCTGATAAGCAAGTCTTTGTTTATAGTCAGCTTTTAAAGATTCGACTTCTCTTGCAACCATTGATTCAGGAATATCCACTTTTGCAGACTCAATTACAGTTTTGAATAATTCATTTTCAATATTTTGTTTATTTGTTCTTTCACGTTGAGATTCTAAATATTTTTTAACATCAGCTTTCAAATCATCCACGGTTTTGAAAGGTCCTACTTTTTGTGCAAATGCATCATTCAATTCAGGCAAAATTCTTTCTTTAATTTCATGAATTTTAATTTTAAATACAGCCGGCTGACCTTTTAATTTTTCATCATGGTACTCGTCTGGGAATTTAACATTAATTTCAAATTCATCATTTACGCTTTTACCTACAATTTGCTCGGCAAAGCCGGGGATAAAATTAGAATGTCCCAAATCAAGCGGATAATTCTTGCCTTCTCCGCCCGCAATTTTTTCACCGTTTACAAAACCTTCAAAATCAATTACAGCAGTATCTGTATCTTTTGCAGGTCTGTCAACAACCAATTCCAAAGTAGAATGCTGTTCCAGAAGGTTATCAATTGATTTCTGTTCTGCATCTTCAGCTATCGGAGAATCTTCAACTTTTAAATTTAAGCCTTTATATTCACCGAGAGTAACTTCCGGACGGGTTTCAACTCTTACATTAACCGTCAAATCCTTACCTATTTCAAAGTCATAAGACGTAATTGAAGGTTGAGTTATAACATCAAGCTTATTTTCTTGAATAGCCTGAGAAATAGTTTTTGGCATTAATGTTTCTATAGCTTCAATTTTAATTCTTTCGACACCGACATGTTTTTCAATAATAGAACGCGGAGCCTTACCTTTTCTGAAACCATCTATATTTACGTAATGCGAAATTTTTGCAGCAGCCTTATTATAAGCCTCTGCTGCCTCTTTTGCCGGTATCACAATATCTAAATCAACTACATTATCTTTTCCGTTTTTCAAAGTAACTTTCATCTATATTTTTCCTTTTTTTAACACTACATCTTTTCAAATTATACATCAAAAAAGAATATGTGCAAGTCATTCAAAGGGATGAAATAGAATATTCACAAGCTTGAACATGCCTTTATTTTTCATGATACAATATAAAATATGGTCAGACTATTTAACAACCAAAATATTGATAAAGTTGCAAATCTGGTGCACTGTATACTAAATATACAAAGAATTTTCACACACATAAAAGAAATCGGAAATCCGTCAATTAAACCATGCATTTATGCAATGTGGCACGAAAATCAATTTTGTATATACGGGATAGAAAATTGGCAAAACTTGAATGTTCTAATAAGCAACTCGGCTGACGGAGAAATAATTGCACGAACGGTAGAACGATGGGGATTTAAAGTCGTCAGAGGATCTTCTGCCCGAAAAGGCTGTGTAAGTTCGACAATGCAATTAATAAGCAGATTAAAAGAAGGTCAGTGTGCCGCACTAATGATAGATGGTCCGAGAGGTCCTTTGCACAAAGTTAAAGGCGGAGCTATTAAACTTGCAAAAGAAACCGGTGCACCTATTATTCCGGTTCACTGGTATTCAGCTGAAAAAACATTTATAACACTCCCTTCCTGGGACAAAATGAAAACACCGTTCGGAAATTGCCATATAATTAACCTGTATGGTAATCCTATCTACGTCAAGCCGGAAGATGATGAAGCTGAAATTGCCGAACGAATAAAAGCATCTTTGGAAGATTTGGAAAAACGTGCGCCGGAAGAATTTATAAAGGCGAAAAAACTTAAATTATGGAAGAAAAAAAGATAACTCTTTCTGCGGTTCAAATGTGTGCCGCAATCGGGGATAAAGAAAAAAACTTCAAAAAAATTAAAGAACTTATAACAGGGATTAAAAATACTGATGTAATTATCCTGCCCGAAGTCTGGAATGTCGGCTGGTCATGCAAAGATTTCATATCTAATGCAGAATATATTAAAAACTCACAAACACTATCTTTTCTGTCTGATATTGCAAGAGAAAAAAATTCAAACATTATTGGCGGAAGCTTTATCCAAAAAGTTGATGAAAGAACTTATTATAATACATGCCCCGTGATAGACCGGAAAGGTAATTTAAAAGCGCTTTATAATAAAAACCACCTTTATTCATATTACGGATGTAACGAAAGCCGCTACATAACACCCGGAGATTCACCGGTCATGGTTAATATTGAAGGTATAAAATTCGGACTGACAATTTGCTATGATATACGATTTCCTGAAATATACAGAACTTACAGAAAAGCCTCCTCAGATGTTTTAATAAATTGTGCCGCATGGGCTTCAACCAAACCTATCCCGTGGGAGATGATGACAAAAGCAAGAGCTATCGAAAATCAAACTTTTATGGCTGCCGTCAATCAATTCGGTCCGATGAAAAATAACGAAACAAATCTTGGTCATTCAAGAATTATTGATTATAATGGAAATGTCCTTTCTGAAATTTTGTCGGGAGAAGGTGTCATTCAATCCGAGTTAAATCTAACTGAAATGTATAAATTTAGAGAAAAGTGTACTATACTAAATGATATCAAAGAGTCTTATGAGGTAAAAAACATATGAAAAAATGCTTAAATCTTTTATTCGCACTCTTACTAACCATATCCGCAGCAAATGCGGAAAGTATTAACAAAGCCATTTCTGATTCAAGAATAAATAAAGGTGCTGTATCAGTGTCCGTCAAAGATATTGAAACAGGCAAAACTCTTTATGAACTTAACAGCGACAAGCCTGTAGCACCTGCGTCAACCCTAAAAGCAGTTTCATTTGCAGCGGCTTTAAACGAACTCGGCAAAGACTATGAATTTACAACCACACTCTATAAAAATACCAATAATGAATTAATTTTAAAACTGGGAGCTGATCCTTTTTTAAAATCCAATAACCTCAGGACTCTGCTAAAAGCAGCAAAGGACAAAAAAATAACAGAACCCAAGGCATTTTATATAGATGATACAATTCTGGATAAAACCGAATGGGGCGAAGGCTGGCAATGGGATGACGATTTAAACCCTCTTATGCCGAAATTCGGCGCATATAATCTTGACAGCAACCTTCTGACAATAACTTTTGCACCAACAATAAAAGAAGCTCCGGCAGAAATTAAATTTGATGTGTTCTATCCTACGACTTTTGTAAATATGGTTACAACTGGTAATACCAACAATATAAAAATAACCAGAAACAATAATATTGCGCCTGATGTATTGAATGTTGAAGGTACAATTGCTAAGCAGGAACAAAGAAAAATTCCGATAAATCATTTAAAAAGATATTTTATCCTCAGACTTGAAGATGCAATACGTGCTGAAAAAATTGAATACTACGGGAATTTTACAGATAAAAAGCTTTCCGGAGAAAATGTATATGAAGTCGCTAAAATTACAAATCCCATAGAAAAAGCAACGAAAGCTATAATGAATGACAGCAATAATATGGTGGCAGAAACAGTATTTAAAATTGCCGGCGGACATTATATTCAAAATACAGGCAGTGCTGAAGCTGCCGTAAAAATGCTGACTGATTACTGCAAACATATCGGAGTAAATACCAATAATATAAAATTTGTCGACGGAAGCGGAGTTTCAAAAAATAATCTGGTGACCGCCGATTTTATGACCTCATTTTTGACTGCACAATACAAAAAAGACGAAAGCTATAAAGATATATTCAGCAGTGCAGGTGAAGGAACACTTAAAAACAGAATGCTGTATTTTAAAGATAATCTCAAAGCTAAAACAGGTACACTTTCTGATATAAGTGCGATTACCGGATATCTTACAACTGCAAAAGGGAAAAATGTTGCTTTTGATATTATGATTAATGATCCAACTGCCAAAAACTCTGACAGGAAAATGCTTGAAGAGTATATTTTACGCGCAATTCATTCTTCATATTAATTTTTTCAGAATCAACTGCTATAATTTAATATATTTTTACAATTGGGCAAGATTAAAATATTATGATAAACTGAAATACGTATGGAACCTTTAGTTAGCATAATTACAACAACTCATAATATAGTGGAAAAAGGTCAAGCAGATGATTTCAGCCTTCTGGTGACTTTACTTGACATGCAAACATACCCGAATATCGAACATATAATTATTGATAATGCATCTACTGATGACACTGTTGTTCTGTTAAAAGATTACAAAAATAAAGGTTTCATTCAATTTTATTCAGAACCGGACACCGGCAAATTTAATGCATTTAACAAAGGTATTTTAAGAGCTAAAGGTAAATATATATCATTTATAAGTTGTGATGACTTTTACCATGATATTACGGCAATACAGGATCTTGTAAACCTGATGGAAGCAGAAAACGGTGATTTTTCATTTTCTCCGTCATATTGCAGACATTCAGAAGGCTTTGTATTTCTGTTTGTTCCGTCAATGTATAATGCTTTTCAGGTGATGCCATGCCCGCGGCAGTGCATGTTTTTTAAAAAATCCGTGCTTGAAAAAGAAAATTATTTTGACGAAAAATTCAAACTTATGTCGGATTATGATCTTATTGTAAGATTAATGATGAAAAAATATAAACCGGTATTTTTTAACCAGAATTATACCACGTATAAGGTCGGGGAAAAGCTTACGGCGAACCCTCAGGCTGAAAATAATGAAGCTAAAGCGATTTTCTTCAAAAATTACAGAAATCTTTACCCTCTCAATGAAGAACTTCTTGACCGAATGGTAAAACTCTCCGATTTTCCGAAAGAATTGCTGGATAAACTTGTCACAAATTTTCCGGAGGAAGATAAAGACTTATTTTACGAACGATGCGAACAAATGCATCAGTTAAGATTGAATGCTCAGCAAAATCAATAATTTTGTTATATGATTAATAATAAAGGGATGATAAACAAATGAAAGAACAAAAAATAGCAGTTATAGGTTGTGGATTATGGGGAAGAAACATTGTAAGAAATTTTTATAATCTGAATGTTTTAGAAATGGTTTGTGATCTTGATGACGACAATATTGCAAAAATAAAAGAATTATACCCGAATTTAACCATTACAAAAGATTTCCATGACATAATCAATAATCCTAAAATTACATCTGTTGCAGTTGTAACACCCAGTCATACGCATTACAAAATGGTTAAAGCAATGCTTGAATCAGGCAAAAATGTTTACGTTGAAAAACCGATTTCAACCGTAGCACAGGAAGCAAAAGACCTGAAAGAACTTGCAGACAGCAAAGGGCTTGTTTTAATGGTCGGACATCTTCTTTTATACCATCCTGCTGTCAACAGATTAAAAATGCTTATTGAAGAAGGTGCTTTAGGTGACATTGTTTATGCTCAAAGCGACAGATTAAACGTAAATTATTTCAAAAATGACAGAAGCGTTATGTGGGATTTAGCACCTCATGACGTTTCAATGATGAGCTACGTAATAGGCAAGGAGCCTGTCCGAATAATTTCGGCTATCGGAAGTTCAACCGACAGGAATGATATTATGGATATTACCCATCTTGGAATTGAATTTGAGGACGGCGTAATAGGTCATATTACAGACAGCTGGATAACGCCCAGAAAACATGTTCAGTTATTAGTCAGAGGAACAAAGGCGACGGCTATTTTGGATGACACTCTGCCCGAACATAAATTAACAATTTATGATAATTATGCGGCTGATAATACCAAAAATATTACGCTTGATTATCTTGAAATTGAACCTTTAAAACTTGAATGCCAGCATTTTATAAGCTGTTGCGAAACAGGTAAAAAAGCTCGTTCAGACGGAGATAACGGTTTTATGGTAACAAAAATTCTTGAACAGGCAGAAAAAATGATGCTTGGTGACAGAGCTAAAAAACTTGATGAAGTTGATTTCGGACTTTCAAGAGTAAAACAACATTTATAAATACGGCACCCGCAGGGAATAAGGAGACATTTATGGCAAACTTTGTATCAATATTTAGAATTTTCGTAGCATTTTTTGCAATATATTTACTTTTTATACCGACAACATGGTCATATTTACTTGCATTTATCCTGACGATAATTGCATTTATACTTGACGGAGTTGACGGATATCTTGCAAGAAAGTTCAACGAAGCATCCCAGTTAGGCTCAGTTCTGGATATTATGGGCGACAGAATTGTAGAAGCATCATACTGGATTATATTTGCCGTTCTCGGCTGGCTTAGCCCTATTTTCCCGATAATCTGCGTAACAAGAGCATTCACGACTGACAGTATAAGAAGTGTTGCATTAGCTCAAGGCTACACCGCATTCGGCGACACATCAATGCAGTCTAGTAAAATCGGAAAATTTATATGTGCATCAAAATTTATGCGAATAAGCTATGCCGTTGCAAAAGTTGTTGCATTCATTCTTATAATATTTGCACATACACCGGGGCTTGAGATTTATCCGGCATTCGGCATAATGAACACAATTGCCGTAATATTTGCATGGATTGCGATTATATTCTGTGTTGTAAGAGCGATTCCGGTTGTAGCGGAAAGTAAAAAACTTTTTGAGAAAAAATAAAATGTTTAATATTGTTTTATATGAACCTGAAATCCCGCAAAACACTGGGAATATAGCAAGACTTTGCGCCTGCACAGGAGGAAGACTGTATCTTGTAGGCAAACTCGGCTTTTCACTTTCGAGTAAATACACAAAACGAGCAGGTTTAGATTACTGGGACAGTGTAGATATCCAGAAAATTGATACAATGGACGAATTGCTTACCGCAAACAAAGATGCTAACTTCTATTATTTGACGACAAAATCAAAAAAATTATATACAGATATAAATTTCAAAGACGGAGATTTTCTTGTATTCGGACCTGAAACGCGAGGGCTTCCCGATAAATATGTCAAAGACCCGAATGCCATAACAATTCCGATGAAAGAAGGTCAGAGAAGTTTAAATTTATCAAATTCAGTTGCTATAGTAGTTTATGAAGGGATAAGACAAAATGGAATTTAACTTACCCGAAAGGGCACAAAATTCACACAAAGGTACATTCGGAAAAGTTTTAAATATAGCAGGCTCACGCTACATGCCTGGTGCTGCATATTTATCAAGTGTTGCCGCGTTGAAAATCGGTGCCGGATACTGCTTTCTGGCTGCTGAAAATAACGTGATAAACGCAGTTGCGGCACAAACTCAAAACGTTGTATTTTTACCCGAATTTTCCTGGGTTGACCATATTGAAGATTTTGGTGTTATATCAATCGGCTGCGGACTTTCAACGTCAAAAGATGCAAAATGGAATGTAGAAAAAGTTCTTAAATATTCCAAGGTGCCCACAGTTATAGATGCGGACGGGTTAAACATTTTAGCAGGCTTAAAGCTGCCTGACATACCTGCAAACACAATTTTGACCCCGCATCCTGCAGAGGCGGCAAGACTTTTGCGCACTACAGTTGACGATATTACAAGAGATTTAGAAAAAAATGCAAAAAACATATCGGAAATATACAATTGTGTTACTGTTCTAAAATCCCATAACACAGTTGTATGCTCAAAAGATTTGGAAATCTATGTAAACCATACAGGAAACAGCGCACTGGCAAAAGCCGGCAGCGGGGACGTTTTGACAGGCATAATTGCAGGACTTCTTGCGCAAAAAGCCGCACCTTATGATGCGGCCAAACTTGGAGTTTATATTCATGGTCTTTGCGGTGAATCTGCGTCTAAAAAACTTAGCGAATATTCGGTTATGGCCTCAGATTTAATTGACGAGATTCCAAATGTTATTAACCAAAATAGTTAATTATATTACCAACTAAATTCCCTACATTTTCAGCTTCTTGTTCTTTGCTTATTTCTTCAGCAGTTTTTTTAATATTATCTGAAATAAGTGAAGTTTCAGGGAAAAAATCGTCAATTTCTTTAGAAACGGTCTTTTTAGCAGGTACCAAACAAGTATCTAACACTACGTCGGAACCTCTTTTTGCTATTGCACATACATTCATTTGTTTATCTCCTTTGCTATTTATAAACATTAATGCTCATAAATTTACGAATTGCTAAAAACGTAAATTAAAATTTACAATCGTTAATAATATATACCCGAAAGAATAATAATCAATTAGCCAACTTACCTAATACAACACGTTTTGAGGCGCCGGTACAGGACGGAAGATTTGAGGGTATGTTATAATAGCGGCAATAACCCAAGAGCGCAAATGCCATTACTTCTTTAAAATTATTTGATATTCCGTAATCCTCATGAGTTTTAAGCTTAATATGTTTTGGTAAAAATACTCTCAAGAATTTCATAATAGCAGGATTATAAGCCCCACCGCCGCCAACAATGACTTCATCTATATCCGTAACAGGGTAGACAAAATTTTCATAAGCTCTGGCAATAGTTTTTGCCGTAAGCGCAGTAACTGTTGCAATAATATCTGCCGGAGCATCAGGAGCAAATTTAAGCGCATTTTCAATATACGCAGAGGAAAAATACTCTCTGCCGGTTGTTTTAGGCGGATTTTTAAAATAATATTCATCCTGCAACAGACATTCCAGCCAACTGTCGCAGATTTTACCAGAATTTGCCACTTCACCATTCTTATCAAAAGGTTTTCCGAAAAATTTATTCATACAATAATCAATTATTACATTTCCCGGTCCTGTATCAAATCCGAACGTATCATTGGACACAACAGTAACATTTCCTATACCGCCAATATTTTGGACTGCAGCATTTTTTCCCTTAAACCACTTATCATCAGCAAAACATACTAAAGGCGCGCCTTGTCCGCCTGCTGCAATATCAGCTTCTCTGAAATTTGAAATAACCGGACATCCTGTTTCATATGCAATAACAGAACTCTCGCCGATTTGTAATGTACTTTTCAAAGATATATTGTCCAATTTTTCATCAAACGGATAATGATAAACAGTCTGCCCATGACTTGCAATAAAATCAGGCTTGCCAAATTCCGATATCAAAACCTTACATGCCTCAGCAAAACATTTTCCTATAGCAAAATTCATCTGACAAATATCTTTTATTGAAGCATCCGCTGAAAAGAGCTGAAAAATTTTTGCTCTTATATGATCCGGATATTTATAATTAATTCCTGATATCAATCTGCATGATAAATCCGGCATGACTTCGCACAAACCTGCGTCAATAGAATCACATGACGTACCTGACATAAGTGCAATAACTTTTTTAGGTTGCAAATCTTCCATTTCTATATAATATAAAAAAGCCTGTAAAGATACAAGCTTTTAATAACAACTAATCCTTATCTTCCCAAATAATATCCCTCAATCTTTTACAGCTATTAAACTGTCTGTGCCATCACCTCTACTTTCAACCTTCCGGTAGCCATCTCCTACTGATATAAATGTAAAACTAAGTTAAAAGTTTGACAAGCAAAAAAAAATTATTATTTTTTTACAATAGACCATGCCCCGAGTATTTATAAGCAAAAATTCAAGTTCTTAAATCTTAATGAAGAAAATTTAATGAAATTACGTTAAAATTAAGATAATTTTTAATTGACAATTAAAAATTACGGATAAAAGAAAAAGCATGCCTAAAGAAAAAATTTGTAGTAAAATATAAGTATGAAAGAATTTATGAAAACAAAAAAAGTGACATACAATCTTATGTCATTTACAGGCTTTAAATCAATGCTTCTTTTTTCATATCTTTTAGAAGCGCCCAGATCATATGAAGAAATCAAACAATATTTTATGGAAAATGAATTTATACATGAATCAATTTCTATAGATACCTTGAGAGTGTATATAAATTCACTGGAAAGATTAGGCTGTGAAATAAAACGCGGCAAAAAAGCGGAAGGTTCAAAATACAAACTTCTCAAGCATCCTTTTGAACTGGCATTGACTGATAATCAAATTAAAAGCCTGATAAAAGTATTCAAAACAATAGTCAAAACCATTGACGTGGAAGACCTTTTATCAATAACAAAATTTTTTGAAAAGATATCACATGGAATTACTAATACAGAATTAAAACTAACGCTGGAGAATATTTCACCGTTAAAGAAATTAAATTCCGACATATTGGAATCCTTAATAAATGCGTGCCGGCGTAATGACGAAATAACAATTTTATACAATTCACCTGCATCAGGAGCTAAAAAAATTGATATTTTGGCAGAAAAACTTACTATTTTAAATAATAAAGTATACCTGCAGGGAATAAGTCCTCAATATCCGGACTCAAAAGCAAGACTTCTTGTTTCGAGAATACTGGAACAGCCTGTAATAAAACTGACGAAAACAATTACACAAAATATTGAACCGCTTGTTATAACGTGTGAAATTTATGATAATAATATACCGCTCGAGGATAATGAAAAAGTCATCTCTAACGATGATGATAAACGTTTGATTGAAATAACATCAGATAACAAATTTCTTACAACACAAAGAATATTATCAATGGGCAGCAGTTGTAAAGTTTTAGAACCGGAATCATTCAGAAATGAAATTTATTCTGTCCTCAAAAAAATGAAGGAGGAATACATTGCAGAAAAAATTTAAAGAAAAATATAACGAAAGCTGCATAAGAATATTTACTCTTTATAAATTATTGTATGAAGACAAAGCTTATTATAAAGATGTAATGAAAATTTTTACAGAAGATGAAAATGATAAAGAACACGTAACTCTGAACAAATATTTGAATACATTGAAAGTGTTCGGAATAAAAGTTAAAAAAGAAAACCACAAATTTGTAATGCTTAACAATTCTTTCGGGCTAAATTTTGATGTTGATGACGTAAAATCTGTCAATATTTTTGAGCATGCCGCACAATTCCTTCCGAACGGCAAAACAAAGAATAACATGGAAGCATTTATACAAATGATGTTTTCAAGATTTGATGACAAAACAAATGAATTATATACAACAATCAATTCAACAACAAATTCGGATTTTTCATTCTATTTCAGCGATTTGCGCGAACAAATCGAAAAATGTGAAAGCATGTGTCAGGGAGATCTGAATATAGAAATAAAGTATTTGCACAAAGGACAAACTTACAAAAATTATGCAAAAGCCAAACAGGTAATTTATGATAACAAAAACGCATATTTACAAATATATAAATTAGATGATTCACAGCTGCTAAATGTTTTAATCCCGAATATTCTTTATCTGGAACAATCAAGCGGCAAAGTCAATCCAATGGAAATTGTACCTACGGTTACATACAAAATATCAGGACGTCTGGCTAAAGCATATACTCTTAAAGAAACCGAATACGTAAGCGAAACATGTGAAGACGGTTCAAAAATAATCGTTAATAAAAACGAGCCGACCGACCAAATTTTGCAAAGATTAATACGCTACAGAAATGAATGTGTAATTTTAACCCCGAACACTTTAAAAAATAAAATGATTGATATGATAAATGATACGCTAAAACATTACGAATGATTTTTGCAATTTTTTTTAACATTAAACGTAATTTACAATAAAGCATGCTAACATATTAAATATGAGCACAGCATACGTACCACTGCATTTACACAGCGAATATTCACTACTGGACGGGGCAATAAGGGTAAAAGAATTATGCGAATTTGCAAAAGCAAATAACATGCCTGCCGTTGCAATTACCGACCACGGGGTTATGTATTCTGCAATAGAATTTTACAGAGTTGCGAAAGAAACAGGGATAAAAGCTCTTATCGGATGCGAATTTTATGTCCATGACGGCGACATACATGAAAAAAATCCGTCACACAACCCTTTATACCACCTTGTTTTGATAGCGAAAGACAAAACAGGCTACATGAACCTTGTAAAACTTGTGTCTATCGCACACTGCGAGGGTATGTACTATAAACCCAGAATAAATTTTGAACTTCTTGAAAAATACCATGAAGGACTTATATGCTGTTCTGCATGCCTTGGCGGAGAAGTTCTGCAAAATTTGCTGAAAAAAAATTATGAAGGCGCAAAAGCTGCTGCACAAAAATATAAAGATTTATTTGGCGAAGATTACTATATCGAGCTTCAAGACCACGGGCTTGACGAACAAAAACGAACAAATCCCGACTTAATCAAAATAGCAAAAGAACTTAATATAAAAATGGTCATTACAAATGACTCACACTATTTAAGGAAAGAAGATGCGGACTGGCATGATACACTGCTGTGCCTGCAGACAAACGCGCTAAAAGATGAGCCGAACAGATTTCACTTTCCTAATAATGAATTCTACTTAAAAACACCGGACGAACTGAGAGATGCATTCCGCTGGATGGACAGCGAAATGTTTGATGAATGCATTAAAAACACGGTTGATATAGCAGAAAAATGCCACCTGACACTTTTAGGCGACAAAAGCCCGCTTCCTCATTATGAAGTACCCTCAGGTCATACGGTTGAAAGTTATCTTGATTTAAAAGTACATGAAGGTTTGAAAGCCCGATATGGAGATGTTCCGCCAGATATTGAAAAACGTGTAAAATATGAACTCGGGATTATAGAACAAATGGGGTTCTCTGCATACTTTTTAATCACATGGGATTTCATCCATTTTGCAAAAACCCACGATATACCGGTCGGACCGGGCAGAGGTTCCGCCGCAGGTTCAGTTGTCGCATATGCACTCGGAATTACGGAACTTGACCCGATTGAACACCATCTGTTGTTTGAAAGATTCTTGAATCCGGAAAGATACAGCATGCCTGATGTCGATATCGACTTTTGTATTGAACGCAGAGGGGAAGTTATAGATTACGTGACACAAAAATACGGCGAAGATAAAGTCTGCCAGATTATAACCTTTGGAACTTATGCTGCAAAAGCCGCATTAAAAGGAGTTGCAAGAGTTCTTGACATACCTTTTGCACGAAGCAATTACCTTTCTTCATTAATCCCGTCAGAACCCAAAGCAAAAATTGAAGACGCACTGCAACCGGGTATGGAGCTTAAAAAACTTTATGATGAAGATCCTGAAGTTAAAAAACTTGTGGATATGGCGCAAAAAATCGAGGGGATAAAAAACAATGTCGGCACCCACGCGGCAGGTGTAATTATCGCACACAAACCGCTAAATGAAATTGTGCCTGTTCAGCCTTCAAAAGACGGAATTATCGTAACAGAATACCCGATGGCGGATTTGGAAAAACTCGGGCTGTTGAAAATGGACTTTTTGGGCTTGAGAAACCTTACAATGATTTCAAAAACCATGAAATTAATCAAAAAGCGCCGCGGCATAGAATTTGATATAAACAAAATTCCTCTGGATGACAAACCGACCTATGAGATGCTTTCAGAAGGGGATACCGACGGAGTTTTCCAGCTTGAATCAGCCGGTATGAAACGACTTGTAAAAGATTTAAAACCGGACGTATTTGAAGATTTGGGCGCACTTGTGGCACTATTCAGACCCGGGCCTCTGGAATCCGGCATGGTTGAGGATTTTGTAAAAAGGAAACACGGTGAACAAAAAATAACATACGCACACCCGTTATTGGAACCGGTATTAAAGGATACCTACGGAACAATTGTATATCAAGAACAAATCATGCAGGTATTTCAGGTTCTTGCTGATTATACATTGGGTCAAGCAGACATGGTACGCCGTATGATGGGTAAGAAAAAGCTTGACGAAATGGCGCAGCAGAAAGGCAAATTCATAGAAGGTGCCGCACGGCACGGGATGAATGCTAAAGATGCGGCAGCATTGTTTGAACAGATTGAAAAATTTGCATCATACTGCTTTAACAGGTCGCACTCAGCGGCTTATGCATTTGTCGCATACCAGACAGCTTACCTCAAGTGCCACTATAAGGTAGAATATTTATCATGTCTTTTGTCAAGTGTTTCCGGAGATCAGGACAAAACCCAATTATATATAGAAGAAGCCCAGAAAAACGGCATAAAAGTCATGCCGCCGGATATCAACAAATCCTACGCGGAATTTGCACCTGACGGAGATAACATAAGATTTGGACTTGCATCTATAAAACAAGTAGGAGACGTCGTCGTTGAAAGTATTATAAGAGAACGCGAAGAAAACGGCGAATTCAAATCAATTTATGATTTTTGCAAAAGAGTTGATCCCAAATGCACCAATAAACGCGTGCTTGAAGGATTAATAAAATCCGGAGCGTTTTCAAATATAGAAAAAAGCAGAAAACAGCTTTTGGAAAACATGGAATACATAGTTGCGACGGCGAATAAAGAAGCTCAGGCAAAAGAGCTGGGACAGGTAAGCCTTTTTGCGGGACTTGAAGATAATGCTGATTTTTCGGGTACACAATTCCAGCTTGCGGGAAGTGACGAAGAATTTGATCAAAGACAACTGCAAATTTTTGAAAAAGAATTTCTGGGATTTTACGTAACCAGCCACCCGCTTTCAACAATTCGGGACAAATTGCCGTTTTTAATGACGCATAAAATTTCAGAGATTCCAGATTTGCCGAATGATAAAGTTGTAACCATTTGCGGGCTTATAACAACAACAAGGCAAATTCCGACCAAAAAAGATCCGACAAAATTCATCCGATTTGTAACGGTTGAGGATTTGTCCGGAAAAATTGAAACAATATGCTTTAACGGAAAAATTGCGGAATTCGGGACATTTTTAGAGCCGGAACAAAGGGTAATAATTTCAGGCAAAGTAAACAGACGCAACGAAGAAGAAGCCCCGTCAATAATAATTGACAGTGTTAAGCCGGTTGATAACTCAAATATTTTCACAATAGTATTAAAAGACGAGTTAAAATATGAGGAGCTTGTATTATTAAAACAAATTTTATGCAAATATGCAGGTTCAGACCCTGTAATGTTAAAATTAAGGGATGAATTGGGCGAGGTAAAAATTCTTGCAGCATCAATATTCTGGGTAGATTCTTGCAATGATCTGGTAAATGAAATTGAGCACAGGTTTAAGGACAGAATTGCAGTAAACATAAAGTCATTGGACAACAATACGGAAGAAACGGCAGCAGCATAAAAAAAGTAATAACAAATTTCCACTAAATATGCGTAATACTGTCATGCTAAACTTTACAAAGCGAACCAACGAGGCACGAGTTGTGTGAGCCTGTATCCGTCGGCGTAGCCGGTAGGTGTTTCAGCATCTCAAAACGGCGAGACCCTGAAACGAGTTCAGGGTGACAATTCTAGCCATTTTTAGTGGAATTTGCTACATAAGTCCTTAAAAAAAACACTTGCAAAAAAAAATTGCTCATGTATAATAAAAATACGGCAAAAAAATGCGGGGGTAATTCAGTGGTAGAATGCTTCCTTGCCAAGGAAGATGTCGCGAGTTCGAGCCTCGTCTCCCGCTCCATAAAGAAGCTCCACCATCGGTGGGGCTTTTTTATGGACAGAGATAATGGCAGGGACTCGCCAATTGCGCAGTTCGAGCGCGAGCGAGCTGAGGCTGGAGCGCTTTTGCGGTTGTGTTGAAAACACATTAGCAAAACGCGGAATGCCGTTAAACGCGAGCGAGCAAGACAGCCTCGTATTAACGGCTCTTTTTTATTAGCTTGATGACAATGGCGAGAACTCCAGTACCGAAGCACTGTCCCGGGTTCGGCGTCACAATTATAAATAAATTTTAATTTTTTTTACAAACGGGACTTTTTTAAATAAATACCTTAAAATATATTTTAAGGAGAATGTATGAAGAAATCAAAAAAATTCAAAAAAATAAAACTTATACTTATTACAATTATATTACTCATTGCGGTTGTTTTTGGAGTTAAATATATCAAAGACAATCACTACATATTTTTATATATAAACCCCAATAACAATACAAACACATATCCGTATATATCAAAAGCTACAAACCAAATCAACGAACTTTTAAATACAGCCGCCAAAAATCTTAGTATTACCTGTCCTGATGTAAAAATAGTATATACAAACGGTTATGGCTCAGGCTTTTTAAAGAATAATATTACAGCCAGCGATTACGATTACGGTGCAGGAGTATACTTAGGCAAATATGAATATGACGGAACGAATTCTTTAGAAATTTCAGAAAAATTACTTAAAACCATAGCACTTTATCAAGCCAATATTTACAGCACTGCAAAAAATTTAGAAGGTGAATTTTATATACAGCGCCTTACAAAAGAACGAATATACGGAATCAAAGACACCGAAGATACCGACACTGCCTTGATGGCGAAATCAATTGATTTTGCTCTAAAAGGTAAGCCTTATAAAATGCAGGTTGAAACAGAACTGTTTTTACTACAGCCTAATGAAATAGTTCTTCCGAATTATAATTTTATTAAACTTTACAATAAAAATATATCATATTACCCGAAATATCGAAAAATGTTACGGGAATGCACTATCACAATAAACTATTCTGTTGACATTGTAGACACAAAAGAAAATAAAACTTATCCACTGACATTAATTTCATCTGTAGGGGACGGACAAAGATTATACCAGGAAGAATTCAGATGTTTTGTCCCGAATGTTTATACAAGCGCAAAATCTTACAAATTTGTAAACGAACTCATAACAAAACTTGATGATGAACAATATATTAATTTCAAACTGACGAATTATTTTCACCACTATACACTCCTATCATACGGAAACAGTCAAAATTCCGGCAGTCCTTTAAAAGCCGTAAAAAGACTCCTGCAATGTACGGATATTCTGGCACCTATACTACCTAAAGATGTTGTTGAAAAAATTCATAATTATACATATTCAATTCTGGGAAGTCCTACAATTGCGCTTATTAACGACTACTACATAGCCAACGGCATTTTATATAATATAACCAAAGCTACAAGTTTTTATGAAGAAATTGAAAAAAATAAAGAAGTATCTAACCACATTAAGAATATGGAAGCCATTCTGGCGGATATGATTAATGACCCGCTAATCAATTACAGTGAGTTGAAACCATTGTTTGAATATCAAAAAGAATTAAACGATGCAAAATCTGACGTAGCAAGTCTGCAAAAAATAATGAAAGAAAAATCTTTAGATATAAATCATTATGTTGACAAGTTAATGTTCCAAAAAATGCCTAACAACAAAAAAATAACACTATACATGACGTATTTAAACAAAGTACTGGAAACCGGCGGGCTTTACAATATCAAATTTTATAAAAATAATCCTGATCACATATATGTATTCAAAGACAATTTTACCAAAAAACTTGATCTTAATAAAATAAATGAATTAAAAATAATGAACGGATATTATACAATCAGTTATGATAAAAATACAAAATTTGAATATATGAACCCTGCAGATTATCACGGGGATGCACGAAGGATAACAAACGGCTGGGTAAGATACAACACTACAGAACTGCAAAATACAGTATACAACGACATAAAAACATTTATGTTAAAAGACAGACCAACGTATAACCTGAAAATAAGAGCCGGATTAACAAGATAAACTCTTGACATAGAATTATGTTCTTAATAGAATAAGACATGTGACGCCGGCATAGCTCAACGGTAGAGCAACGGTTTTGTAAACCGTAGGTTGTAGGTTCGATTCCTATTGCCGGCTATTTGCCTAATAAGCCCTTGTGGCTCAGAGGTAGAGCACTCCCTTGGTAAGGGAGAGGTCACGAGTTCAAGTCTCGTCAAGGGCAGATTTTAAACCTCTGAGCGAATGAAAACTAAATACGGGTAGGTGCCCGAGTGGCTAAAGGGAGCAGACTGTAAATCTGCCGTCGCGAGACTACGGTGGTTCGAATCCACCCCTGCCCAAATAAAATAAGGATAGATTCTTTCTATCCTTATTTTATTTTAACTGGGAATGATGAGAAGTACCTGATGGTGGTTCGAGCGCGAGCGAGCTGAGGCTGGAGCGCTTTTGCGGTTGTGTTGACATTAGCAAAACGCGGAATGCCGTTAAACGCGAGCGAGCAAGACAATCCACTACTGCCCACCACTTTAAAAAGACCGCAAGGTCTTTTTTTTGTGTAGATGAGAACCACACAAAGCAAAGCTTTGTCCGTGGTTCGGCGACCAGCGAGCTGAAGGCGGAGGTCTTTCTTTGCAGCAAGTACAACTTGCAAAAAGGAAGACCGTAGTCCTGTTAAACGCGAGCAAGACAAATTATGATTATTTTATTTTTATAATTATTTTTATACAAAATGATACGAAAAGTAATAAATATATTATTAAAATAATATATGTCACCAGTCTAAAAAAATCATTCACCTGCGAAAATATCCAATATATAATAAAAATATTAAAGATATAAAAAATTATTGAAATTACTTCAAAAATTATTTTTATTATATCCGTTAATTTTTTCTTCTTAACAACAGGTACTTGATTATTGGTCAAATCATATAACATGGTAAAAAATAGTACCACACAAGAAACTGCTAAAGTAATAAACCATGCAATACCCGCCAATATATGGATAAACGGAAGATTATTCAAAAGACAAAACACTACTGGCAGAAAAAGCACCGTAATTATTATACCGCTATAAAAAGCATGGGCATAAGTTAAGGTATTCCGAAAAAAATCTAAATATTTGTCATATGTAGTAAACGTATCCATATAAATAGTTTACCATTCAAATTATAAACTAATCAACTTTATATTTTGTATAAATGTTGACCTAATGCGTAATCAACTTTAAACCTGTAATTCCGCACACAATCAATCCGATACAAATAAGCCGCAGTGCAGTCACAGGTTCTTTGAATAATAAAATACCTAATATTACCGTTCCAAGAGTGCCAATTCCAGTCCAAACAGCATAGGCAGTACCCAATGGCAGACTTTTAAGAGCCAGCGCAAGAAAATAAAAACTTGCGACCATACAAATTATTGTAATTACAGTCGCCAATGGCTGGGTAAAGCCATGCGACAGCTTTAAACCTATTGCCCAGCTTATCTCAAACAACCCTGCAATTAATAAAATAATCCATTCCATAATTTTTCCTTTCATATACAAAACAACCCTGAGAGAAATTATCTCCCGGGCTTTTATCCCTCCGTGTACAAAGACTATGCGCCTTTGCGTTTTCTCTCGGACCAATACTGCGGAACCCTAGAAAACTTTTCTATTATTATACAATAAAATAAATTTTTACACAATATTAGAGAAACTCTCAAGTTGAATTTTTATGCTAATATAAAATTACAGGAGGGATATTAAAATGTTCACGGTTAAAGAAGTTTCAGAAAAAATGAATGTTTCTGAACATACATTAAGATTTTGGGCAAAAAGCGGATTTTTCCCTTTTGTTCAGCGCGATAAGAATAATATAAGACAGTTCACGGAAGATGATTTAGGCTGGGTAAAAATAGTTAAATGTCTGCGTTCTGTCGGTACTGATAATAAATCAATCAAACGCTATATAGATTTGTGTATTGAAGGTGACTCAACTATAAAAGAAAGATACGAAATTATTCATACAACACGACAAAAAGCTCAAGCACAGATTAAAGAATTAACCCACCAGCTTGAACTTCTTGATTATAAAGAAAACTACTATCAAGATTTGATAAAAAACAATCGCGCGGATATCTGGAATCCGATGAACAAACAACTTTCCATTAAATAAAAGGTATTCCTTTCGGAATACCTTTTTTATTACAACATTGTTTTTCTTAATTCTTCGGCTGATTTCGGACTTAAATATGCCGGAGGAACATCAAAAACGGTTTTGCAACCTGTCTGACCTTCTTTATACATTCTAAATGCCGCTCTGGCATAAGCTAATAGAACACTTGAAGTAAATCCGGGATTTGAATCAAGTTTCAAGCTGTATTCAATAATATGTTTTTCTTCTTTATTGAAGCCTGTCACACCGGATCTCAAAACAAAACCGCCGTGCGGAATACCGCTGTGATTTTTCTTAAATTCATCTTCAGAAATAAAATGAACGGTTGTGTCATAATCCGCAAAATAATTCGGCATAGTGACTATATCATGCTCAACCTGTTTCGGGTCAGCGCCTTCTTCCAAAACAACATAACATTCTCTTGTATGTTTTTCACGAGTTGAAAGAACTGGATTTTCGCCGTTTTTAACAGCTTGAAGAGCTTTTTCTACAGGAACTGTATACTGTTTAGCGTTTTTAACACCTTTGATACGTCTTACAGCATCAGAATGTCCCTGACTAACTCCTTTACCCCAGAATGTATAATCATTACCTTCCGGCAAAATCGCATTTGCATACATTCTGTTCAAAGAGAATAAACCCGGATCCCAGCCAACAGAAATAATTGCCACTTTACCGCCTTCTTTTGCGGATTTGTCAACATTTTCAAAGTGTACGGGGATATTTGCATGAGTGTCAAAACTGTCAATACAATTGAACATTTTTGCATATTTTGGGGTTTGTTCGGGCAAATCAGTTGCACTTCCGCCGCAAAGAATTAGAACATCAATTTTATCTTTCCAATTCTCAATTTCATCGACACTTAAAACTTTTGCAGAATCTGTTTGAATTTTAACATCAGCAGGATTTCTGCGAGTAAATACCGCAACAAGTTCAGTATCGGGATTTTGTCTAACAGCAGCCTCAACACCTCTACCTAAATTTCCGTAACCTAAAATACCAATTCTCATAGTTGCACCTCTTCTTTCGTGTAAAAATAACACTTAAATATAACATGAAAGAAATACGCGCAACAAAAATATTAAGAAATATTATTCTTCAATCAAAATATTATCCTGAACAGCAGCAAAGATGCCTAAAATATGCTGTTCCTCACCTGTAAACGGTGTATTCGGAACAAATTTATTGTTTTGACCGCCTACAAACACACTGTTAATCGTTTCAGGACCTTTAACATTTTGAGTCGCGGAAACTTCACCTGCACCAAACATTTTACCGATATTATTAACATTAAATTCCATAGAGGCATCCTTTCAATTAATATATCGGATGACATAAAAAAAATCTTTAGCCTGTCAGCACAAATATTAACTAATGTTTACAATTAATTGCGATAATCAAAATTTACCTGTATTATAAAAATGTTACAGGGTTATATAGGAGTAATTATATGAAAAAAACATTTAAAGGATTATTATCCGTAATTGCTGTTGCTTTCACAATTACGGCGGCGAATGCATTTCCGGATGTTGCGGACAGCTACTGGGCAGCACCGCAGATTAAAGAATTATCCGAGCAGGGCGTGATTGTCGGATATCCTGACGGGACATTTAAACCTGATGAAAATGTAACACGTGCCGAATTTGCGTCAATGGCAATAAAAGCACTCGGGCAGCAGAATACAAAAGTTGTCCAGCCTGTCAAATTTTCAGACATAGATACTGAATTCTGGGCTTATGACGCAATCCAAAAGGCAATTTATTTTGATTTAGTATCAGTACCTGAAGAAGGAGAGCTATTCAGACCGGATGACAGCGTATCCAGAGCGGAATCTTTGTCAGTAGCTGTCAATGCGCTTACAACAGAACAGATAAGCGAACAAAAAGCAAAAGAAGTTTTAGAAAAAGTATACATTGACACACACACAATTCCTGAATGGTTTTTAATACCGGCAGGCAAGGCGGAAATTTTGGGCATGATGGTAATTATGCCGAGCGCCGATAAGGCAAAAGTAGAAGCTGAAAGACCTGCGACCCGTGCGGAAGTTGCCGCAATATTATTCAAAATGATGGAACAGGCAAAATTAAATCCGAATGCCAAATTAGCAGAAGCAATGCGCAAAAAAACAGGTGACGGGTTTGTAATAGAAAACGCAACGGTTCAGGGAAGCGTAGGAACAATTCCGGCGGGTTCAATAGTCCCTGTAGAATTGACAAAATACATAAGCTCACAAACGTCTGAGCCGGGCGATTTATTTGCAGGTGTTGCTGCGCAAAATTACGTAACAAAAGAAAAATTCATTCTTGTAAATAAAGGCGCAGTATTGAAAGGGCAATTAGTCGATGTCAGACCCGGAAGATGGTTTGTAAGAAACGGAGTGCTTGTGCTTGACAATTCACTGATTACAACCAATAACGACCAAACGACAAATTTCAATGCAGTTGCAAATATTAAAAAAGACCGCAACTGGTTTATGAAATTTGTAAGATTCTGCTTTAAAGGTGAAAAACTTGAAGTTCAAGCTCAGGGCACGGTAAATATGAAACTTTTAAAACCTGTTGTTGTCGATTTGACCAACGGCTGGATTCTTGAATAATAAAAAGGGGGCATTTAAGCCCCTTTTATTTATCTTTTACAAACCCGATTTGTACGATATCTTTGCCAAATTTTGCCTCTAATTTATCAAAACATTTTGAGAGTTTGTCTTTTTTGGAATCTAAAACATCATCCGAAAATAAAAACAACTGTTCTTCACTGTTTGCGCGTAAATTATCCAGAATTATACCTGTACTGCGATAAATGACAGACGGTGAATAAATCTTCTCCAGCAACGAAAACGCTATGTCCGAAATTTCCATCTCAAATGATGTAGGTACAGAGAGAGCCTTTTTTTCATAGATAACTCTGAAATCTTTTGTTCTCAGCATAACACCGATTATTTGGGCTTTGCAGTCGATTTTTCGTAATTTACGGCATGCCGAATGTATATGATAATTCAACTGGTTTTTAATAAAATCCAAATCAGACGTAAAAATTCCGAACGCGCTTGTTTTCTGGATTGATTTCGGAAGTTTTTCTTCGTTCACAACAGGTGACACGACTTCTCCGAGCAATTCATGTTTCATCTCTAAAGCTCTTATACCGACTTTTTTATCAAGCCAGACATCATCTTTTGCGACCAGATCCGCAGCTGATAAAATTCCGGCTTTTTTAAACAAAATAGTCAAATTTTTACCGATTCCCCAGATTTCCTCAATTTTGGTATTTTCAAGCTCTGGCATGATTTTCTTATTTGCAATCATATAAACGCCCGTATCCGACTTTTTTGCCTTGTCTGAGGCAAGTTTGGCAAGCGTTTTGGTGGAACTTACGCCTATTGATACCGGAATATCAACCCTTTCATTTATCTGTTCTCTTATAAACTGCGCAAGTTCAAGGTAATTTTTCTTATAAAGTCTTTTTAATCCTATCAGTTCAATAAACGCCTCATCAACGGAATACACCTGAACATTCGGACTGAATTCCCTCAAAACCGCCATAACCTCGTCCGAAATTTCACCGTACAAATCATGATGACAGGATACGTAAATCGCGTCGGGGAATTCATCTTTTGCAAGAAAATACGGCTGTCCCATTCTGACACCCATTTTCTTTGCCTCTTTTGAACGCGAAATCACACACCCGTCCTTATTCGAAAGCACACAAACCGGTTTTCCTTTCAACTCCGGATTGACCTTTTGTTCGCAGGATACAAAGAATGAATCACAATCCACAAGCGCAATAACTTTCATAATAAAATTATACCACTAATCTATTACAATTTCTTTTTCATGAGAATACGTAACATAACCCAAATTAGCCTTTGGCGGCTTTTTAAGATATTTTGCTTTTGTATAGATAACGCCTATTTTAGAAGACTTTGCACCGCTTGAATTTTCTTTTGCAAGTTTTGCACATTCTAAAATCAATTTATCCGTCGTATTTTGGCTGCGCAAAAGCACATGAGATCCCGCGCAATCACGCGTATGAAACCATAAATCATCATCTTTTGCCAATTTTGAAACAATGTAATCATTTTGCTTATTATTTTTGCCGATAAAAATTGTATAATCGTCCGTTTTAATTTCTTTTGGCATAATCGCGGACTTTTTGTCAGCTTTAACATTTTTTTCATCAGGCTCAATTTCAGAAGAAATTTCCAGTAAATCCGCAATATTTTCTGCATTTTCAACAGAATACAAAAGCTGTTCCAGATAAACTTTTTCCGCTGTTAATTCCTCGGAAAATTCCGCAAGTTTTTGGTTGGAAACCTTTGCTTTATTATAAAGTCTGTAAAAATTATTCGCGTTATCTTTAAGAGTTTTCGTTTCATCCAGCTCTATTGAAATATTTTTATTGTTTTCGTAATCAAAAACTGTAATCACAGGTACAAAATCCTGATTATTATAGAGATTTGCCATAATTAAATCGCCGTAAAGCCTGTATTTTTCGGCTTTTTCCTTTGAAACGCTTTGTTTTTCAACCTTATTCAATGAATTTTTAACCTTTTTAAGGCGTCTTTGAACAAGCAGTTTGTATTTTTCACAAAGCTTTTTAAACTTATCTGTATAAATCGCCTCCGCAAAATAGTTGTCAATATTAACATTTACGCTGCCTGATAAATTTGAAAGAGAATTTTCACAAGAATACCAGAAATTGTTTTGCTTTGGCGGATAAACATACGGAAGCCCGCCTGCCATTTCGCGTTCGCGGCTTTTTTCGGCGCCGACATTATGGGCACATCCAATAATCACATTTGTATCATGGTTATACAAAACCACATTTGAATGTTTTCCCATAAGTTCAATTGCCAGACAGAGATAAATTTTTTCGGATAACTCGTTATAAGTTTCAATATAAAATTCCAAAATCCGCTCGAATTCCGGCTGATTAACCTTTGAAATCCGCGAATTTTCAAGATATTTACGCAGAAGCATACAAAACATCGGCGGCTTTTGCGGAATTTCAATCAAACGTTTTTCCTCATTTTCTTTTGACATAAAACATATATGGAAAAACTGAGGATTAATATTCACATAAAATTTACGTACATCCCCGCTGTTGCGCAGAGTAAAAACAAATTCACGCCGCGTCGGCTGCTGAATTTTTTGAATTCTTGCTCCGGTTAGGAAGGAGGAATTTTCCTCAAGCCAAGATTTTAAAGTTACGCTGTCTAAAGTAATCATAAATATATTCTACTACAAAGCAATTATTAATATTGACCTTAAATACATAAATTGCTATAATTAAAATCGGAAAACATAATCGGAGGTTTTAAAAAATGAGGGCAAATACGCATTACAACTATATTTCTTACAGGGGGGGGGGCAGATTTTGACGCCGCATGCCTAGCCTCCACGAATTCTATTGACTTTTTAACCATTCAAAACTATAATTCTAGTATATGTAATTATAGTTTTGGAGATCAGATGAAAAAACTTGGTTTCACTTTGGCAGAGGTCTTAATTACACTTGGTATTATAGGTATCGTCGCTGCGATGACTATTCCAACGCTTATCGCAAAGTATCAGGAGCGTCAAACAGTATCACAGTTGACAAAAGTATATTCAACGCTTGCAAGCGCCTACCAGATGATGCAGGCTGAATATGGTACTGTAGACACCTGGGGTATGAAAGCAACCAATACCGGAGAAGTAGATGAAGACGGTGATACGATTTATGACCATAGCGCCCAAAATTTAATTTCAAAGCGTTTAAGAAAGTATTTAAGAGTGGCAAAACAATGTGAGAAAGGGAAAATATGTTTTCCCGGTGCTTCTTATACTTTAGACGGGATTAAACGTACTGAAGCTAATACATTACCATCGGATAAAACAGACACCCCGGTGGAAGGTAGATTTTTCCTGCAAGACGGGACTTATGTTTCCTTTGGCTGGTGGGCTGGAACGTACGGTGGAATTTATGTTATTTTACCGCAAGGAAAAGACAGTGTGCTTGGCAAAAATAGATTTTACTTTCATATTGATTCAAAAGGTTTGAGACCTTATGGAATAAAAGACGAGCCTGAAACATCTTCCCGTTCATTTAGAACATGCGATCCGTCATACGTTGGCGTAGCATCAGGTCAAGGCTGTACCGCATGGGTGATTTATAATAAGAATTTAGATTATCTGCATTGCAGAGATAAACTTTCCTGGGACGGTGCTCATAGCTGTAAGGATGCAGAATAACTTTAAATAATTTTTTAACCCTCTCGCAATAATGCGGGAGGTTTTTGGTCTAAACATTTTAGTAATATTGTATCGTCTATTGACCAACCCTGAAATAAATGTTAAAATTAACTAAAAGGAGAATTATATGGGCGCATGGCAAATTTTGGCAGGACTTGGTTTTATTTTTTTAATTTTGGAAATGTGTGTATCCAGCATGTTTTTCTTAAATTTTGCAGTAGGTGCATTTGTTACCGCAATCTGCGCCATATATATAGTAAATTGGTATGCCTTAATACTTATTTTTGTCGCAATTTCCATGCTTTCGCTGACATTTTTGCGTCCGATGCTTATGAAACAAACGCATAAAAGTCAGGAAACAGGACTTGCTTCCAAATACATAGGCAAGACCGCCAAAGTTATTGAAACAATAACTCCCAACAGCGGTGCTATTTCAATATACGATGAGCGCTGGGATGCCCGTTCCGATCACGAAATTCCGCAAGGTGCAGAAGTTATTATTGAAAGAAACGAGAGTTTAGTTATGTACGTAAAAGAAAGGGGATAAAATGAGCTTATTTTTATTGATTTTAATTGTTGCGGCAGTAATTTTTGTAATAAAAGGTGTTATAATCGTTCAACAGGCAGAAGTTGTTATTGTTGAAAGACTAGGTAAATACGACAGGACGCTTGAATCCGGTTTGAATTACATAATCCCGATTTTGGAAGCTCCGAGAGGAATTGCCTGGAAAGTTACCCAAAGAGGGCTTGACGGAACGACTTATTCTTACATAAAAGAACGTTCCAAAATCGACTTAAGAGAATCCGTTTATGATTTTCCCAGACAAACCGTAATTACAAAAGATAACGTATCAATAAGCATAAATGCGCTTTTGTATTTCCAGATTATTGACCCGAAAAGCGCTGTTTACGAAATCCAAAATCTTCCTGATGCCATAGAAAAATTAACTCAAACCACATTGAGAAACCTTGTCGGACAATTGGATTTGGATGAAACGCTTGTATCGCGCGACAAGATTAACAACGAACTGCGCGCAATCCTTGACGAAGCTACAAACAAATGGGGAGTAAAGGTCAACCGCGTTGAGCTGCAAGATATTATCCCGCCTTCCGATATCCAATCCGCAATGGAAAAACAAATGAAAGCCGAACGCGACCGCCGTGCAGCTATTTTGGAAGCCGAAGGCCAGAAAAAATCCGCAATTCTTAAAGCCGAAGGTCAAAAAGAAGCCGCAATTAATCAGGCAGAAGGCGAAAAGCAGGCAGCTATCCTGAAAGCCGAAGGTATTGCACAGGCAAGAGTTATTGAAGCGGATGCCGAAAAAGAAGCTATCAGCAGAATTATTGCAGCACTTGCAGATAAAGGCAAGCCTGATCAATATCTGGTTGCGATGAAGTATCTGGAAACAATGCAGGCAATCACAAGCGGCGAAAACAACAAAATCGTCTATATGCCTTATGAAGCAACCGGAATTCTCTCATCCGTTGACGGCATCAAAGAAATGTTCAAAGGCACAGCAGGTAAGTAAAAAAAGGTTCCTCGCTCTCGCGAGGAATTTTTTACATAAAAACTATTATAGGAAGTTATTTTTATTTATTTTTTTATGCCTCCGGCGGGTGCTGCGCGCACGGCGGTCGCTTTTGGTGGCAAAAGCGACGCAAAACCACCGCACGCTGCGTTCACTAATAACTTGTACGCCTCAACATAGAGGCGTGTAAACTCGCTCATGTCACCCTGAACTTGTTTCAGGGTCTCTTATACTTTATCGCTCAGACAATACACGCCTATGAAGTTTGTTTCGGCTACAGTTATTGTTCACTCCGCTATCGCGGTATTTATGCTGCGTAGCAGCTCCGCGCCGTGAGTATAGGCGCGGTAAGAGATTGCAGGATTTTAGCCCCTCTCCCGTCACTACGTGACACCCTCTCCCCAAGGGGGCGATGGATAAAATACTGCAACGGCACGTATGTGCGCCCGTTAGGGCTTGAGCAATCCAAAGGATTGCAAATAAATAGCGTGTTTTTCTTTTTCGGTTCACTTTTTCTTTTTACATCGCAATAAAAAGAAAAAGTGAACAAAAAGACATACCCATAATAGTTTTTATGTAAAAGAGTAGCCGACAGTATCTTAATAACTTTTAATTAAATCTGGTGTTTTTTTTATGTTTTTGATAGAATTTGAGGTAGAGATTTACTAGAAGAGGTATTATAATGATTAAAACAAGAATGAAAGACCACAATTGCGGGGAGCTTAACCTCAATAATATTGGCGAAGAAATTACTTTATCCGGCTGGGTTTCAACAATTCGCGACCTTGGCGGAATTTTATTTATTGAATTACGCGACCGTTCAGGATTTTTCCAGCTGGTTGCAAACCCGCAGATTAACCCCGATGTTCACAAAATTTTTGAAAAAGTCAGAAGCGAATACGTTATAACCGTTAAAGGCAAAGTAACCAAACGCCCCGACGAAACTTATAACGAAAAATACCCCACAGGTCAGGTTGAAATGTATCCTGAATCAGTTGAAATACTTTCAGAAGCTAAAACATTACCTTTTGTACTTGATGATGAAAATGTTTCCGAAGATGTCCGCTTAAAATACAGATATCTCGATATAAGACGCGATTCAATGAAATCCAAACTTGTTTTGCGCCACAACATAGTTCAGGCAGTCAGAAACTATCTGAACAATCTGGACTTTTTGGAAGTCGAAACACCAATTTTGATTAAAACAACCCCCGAAGGTGCAAGAGATTACCTTGTTCCTTCAAGAGTTCAGGAAGGTAAATTCTATGCGCTTCCGCAATCACCGCAAATTTTCAAACAATTATTGATGGTAGGCGGTCTTGAAAGATACTACCAGATTGCAAAATGTTTCCGTGATGAAGACCTTCGTGCTGACAGACAGCCTGAATTCACGCAAATCGACCTTGAAATGTCTTTTGTTGAACAGCCGGATGTTATAAAAGTTGTTGAAGGACTTCTTGTTGACGCGTTTAAGGCAGCAGGAGTTGAGATTAAACCTCCGTTTATCCAGATTTCATGGCAGGAAGCTATGGACAGATTCGGTTCCGACAAACCGGATACCCGTTTCGGTTTGGAATTGTTTGACATAGGCGATATCATTCTTGAATCAAACTTCGATATCGTTAAAAACACCCTGCTTAATGGCGGTATAGTCCGCGGTATAAGAATCCCCGGCGGTGCTAAATTCTCAAGAAAAGATATTGACGACATTACAAAACTTGCCGTATCATTTGGCGCTAAAGCTCTTGCAAATATTATTTACCTTGAAGACGGCTCCGCAAAATCTCCTGTCTTGAAATTTGTGACAGAAGAACAGGCAAAACAAATTCAAACCAGAGCCGGCGCTGAGGCAGGCGATATTATCTTCTTTGTCGCTGATAAGCCGAAACTTGTTTACGATATTATGGGCAGATTAAGATTACATTTCGGCAAATCTCTTAACCTGATTGACGAAAGCAAACACAATTTGCTCTGGGTTGTTGATTTCCCGATGTTTGAATGGAGCGACGAAGAAAACCGCTATATGGCAATGCACCACCCGTTCACATCACCGTGTATTGAGGATTTGGACAAACTTGAAAGCGGTGATTTAGGAAACGTTAAATCAATTGCCTATGATATAGTTTACAACGGAACAGAACTCGGCGGAGGCAGCGTGAGAATTCACTCATCAGAAGTTCAAAAAGCTATATTCAAAGCATTGGGTCTGACTGAGGATGAAGCCAAAGAAAAATTCGGATTTATGGTTAATGCGCTGCAATACGGTACACCGCCGCATGCAGGACTTGCAATAGGTTTGGATAGACTTGTAGCCTTATTAGCAAGAACTGATTCAATTCGTGACGTTATCGCATTCCCGAAAAATTCCGGCGCGAAAGACCTTATGAGCGACGCACCTGGTGAAGCGTCACTACAGCAGTTGAGAGAACTGCATTTAAAAAGTACGGTTCAACCGCATAAATAATTTAAAAAAGAGTCTCAAATTGAGACTCTTTTTTTATGCCAGATAGCCTAATTTTTCCTGTAATTGACGATCTGCAATATGTTTATTATAACGTTTTAAAGCTGTACGCATAAATTCCTGACGTAAATTTTCAAAACCTTCATCCATAATAAGTCCGTTATACTTACCGTGTAAAAACGTGACTATACCGCCAATTTCACGCCCGTCTTCCAGTATGGTTTCAACATGCATTACATCTTTATATTGAAACATATCTTCCGGCGTCTTTTTATAAATATAGTTCATCATTGACGCAAATGTTTTTGGTAAATGTGCTTTGAATGCCGGAGTGCTATTCACCCCAACAGGTTGAATTGATAACATTATTTTCTCCTTTAATAGAAAGTATAAATCACCTGAAAAATATTTTTTGCCTGTTTGTAACGGTTTATTAATTTGTATTATAATAAATTTATGCAGGTATTTTACGAATTAAACCAAAATAACAATTTAGCACTGGCGCTCGGATACTTTGACGGAGTACACTTTGGACATCAAAAAGTTATAAAATCCGCAGTGGAATTTGCACACCAAAACAATACAAAATCCGCTGTAATTACATTTAAAGACCATCCTTGCTGTTATTTCTATGGAGTTTGCCCGAAATATATTCTTTCCAGAAAACAACGTGAAGAAGAAATTGCAAAACTCGGAGTTGATTTTTTGTATGAATTGGATTTTGACGAAACCCTTGCAGGATTATCTGCGGAAGAATATTTGAAAAACATACTTATAAAATATTTTTCACCTGTTGCTATATCAACAGGATTTAACCACCATTTTGGCGTAAAAAAATCAGGTGATGCTGAATTTTTAAAGAAAAATCAAAGTAAATACAGTTATAAATATTTTGAAATACCTCCACAAAAAATTCATGATGAAATTATAAGCAGCACAACAATAAGAAATTATCTGCAAAAAGGGGATATTACAAATGCCAACAAAATGTTAGGGAAAAATTTTTCAATTATAGGAGAAGTTATTGAAGGACAGAAACTCGGGAGAAAAATCGGTTTTAGAACAGCAAACCTGATTTATCCGACAGAAATCGTGGATATACCTTTTGGCGTATACCAAGTTGAGACGACATTTGGCAAAGGCATAACAAATTTCGGCATCCGTCCGACCGTAAGCAATACGGAAAAGGCTGTTTTAGAAACTCACATATTGGATTTTGACAAAGATATTTACGGTAAAACAATCAGAGTTGAATTTATAAAAATGCTCAGACGAGAACAAAAATTCAACTCCGTTGACGAATTAAAAAAACAAATCCAGAGTGATATTTCTAAAATTTTATAGGATAATCTTCAGGAATCTTCCAGCCGTTACACACAATCATTGCAGTACATTCAAGTCCCTTACTATATCCATCTACAGTTTCAGAAGCACCTTTTTTACAATTAGTTAAAAGTTTATTACGAGATATCTGTGTACTGTCACAAAATGACTTTTGCGGATAGTCCCTTGTTCCTGTTACAAAATAACCGTTATTTTCAACAATCAAATTATACGTAAACACATTTTTTCCCATAATAAGTTTATCACCGCGGCTAAGATCTAGCCAGAAAACACCTCGTCTTCTACTGGTAGTGAGTGTCCTACCGCTATTATACATAATGCCTAAACCATTACTTAAAATATATTTTTTTGAGGCATTAGAATTTATATAATCACCTTCCGAATTATACATAGACGTCTGACAGCGTCCTTTTTGTGATACATTTGCACTTAGTATTTCTTCATGCTCACAGACATACACACCTTTTAAGTAAGGCAAAAAATATTTATCAAAAATACTATTATCCTCATTGGCAATACTCCAGGTTGACGGATTGCCGTTCTCAACAGCTGATAATTTAACCATATTTTGTAAAATACTATATGAAGTTTTCAAATCTGTCTCAATTTTTATTTTCTTAAAGCTTGTAATCAACGTCGGGATTGTCATTGCTGCTACTATTCCGATTATGCCGAGGGTTATCAAGACCTCTGCTAAGGTGAAGGCGGCTTTTTTAGAAGATACTAAGTTACTAAGGCAGTACGGCACTAAGAAAGTATTTTTGTCATTCTGAGCTCTCTGCCGAGCTAAAATTACATAAAGACCCGGTGTGTTGTCGTGGCTCAGCCACCACCCCTCACCCGAATTTCTAACACTCGTCCCTCGTGTTGAAATTCTTCCCTCTCCCACAAGGGGCGAGGGGAATATTTCGCTAAAACCCTTAATAATTTCATTACCCGATATATTTTTTCCAACTTCCTGTTCGGCGGCACGCCGGCTGTCACATGATTGAGAGCAGGGGGAATGTGTCTTTGAGACTATAGCGGAGCCGGAGGTGTGAGCGTCGTCGAAAAGACACATTCCCCCTGCTTGACCTTCAAAACCCTTGCTAATTTCATACCCAGTTAAATTTTCTCCAACTTCCTGTTGGGCGGGTCCAGCGGCTACGCTGGCTAGGAGAGTCGCCCCCCCCCGATATTTTTAAACTCTTTATTTTCCATATTTTCCTCCTTTTTATTTTATGAGTGCCTGTACAGGTTTAAAATCCGGATGTTTAGACGTTCTCAGCCATTCAAATAAGACAATTTCACAACAGGTAACTTTTGCACCGCACTGTTTTATTAAATCAACACCTGTCTTGAATTCATATTTATTTCTGCTTGCGGAACAATCTTTTACAAAATAAACTTCATAACCGCGTTCAATCAAATCACAAATTGTTTGATACACACAAATATGTGCCTCAATCCCGAAAATAACAACCTGCTTTTTACCTGCAGCATTAAGTTTTTCTGTAAATTCGGGAGTTAATAATGCTGAAAAACCTGTTTTTTCAATAAACACAGTATTATCAGCAAGAGAATTTTTTAAAACTTCTACAGTCTGCCCCAAACCTTTCGGATATTGTTCTGTTACTATAACAGGTATATTCAAAATTTTGGCAGCCTCAGCCAATTTACATGCCGGTTCTGCCGGTGAATATTTTCCGACGGCATTTACCAGTTTTTCCTGTATATCAATTATTACAACAACGCTATCTTCTATATTTAACATCAAATTAATCCTTTACTGACTGTTTAAATTCTTTTATAAAATCTTCTACAATTTTAGCAATCCCTTTTTGGGTAACCGCATTCAAGTTAAGACTGATTTCCTTGTTTTCGGGAGTATCTAATCCCTGATGAGTTATATATATAACAATTTTAGCAAACCCCGGATATATAATTTTTAATCTGCTTTCCCTGTCTCCGTGTTTCAGCTGAAAAACACTCTGCAATTCATCTGTATATTGATCAATTTTAGTATGAAACAATTTTTCTTCATAAGCTTTTTGAAGCCTGAAAAATACCGGTGCTATAACTTTTTCTAATTTGTTATTATACGCATTTTGAAATAATTTAAAATTCTTTTCATCTTTTTCGTCATCATCAAGCCATTCATCAAGAGTTTTAACATGCTCTTCCAGAAATACAGACGTTTCATTTGTCTGGCAAGCTTCAGATAACGCAGAGAATGCTTCTTTTTCCAAACGTTCAAAAGTCTTATTTTCAATCCTGCAAACGCCGGCACGGACAACGAGTTTTGCTCCGAGTATATCCTGAATTTTATTAACAACAGCAAACGCACCGAGTTTATCAACATTAGGAAGAATAATATAAAACTTTCCGCCTTTCACAACTGATACAATATCATCACATCTGACGGATTTTTTTATAGCTTTTGACAACTTGTCGGCAGAAAAGCGGGTTTTACAAGAGTCATCAAGCACAAGCACTATAAACATTCCATTTTGCACTCTTTTATCTTTTATAAACTCCGCCAGAAGTTCACGGCTGTATTTGTATTTATAAAATCCTGTTTCATCATCAATTACTCCCAGCTGCTTCAAAAGCGTCAGATTTCGTGAAAATCTGACTTTTAAAGCTCTGGATTTAAAACAATTTACTGTTCTTATTAACATTTCATAAGATTCTGATTTAACGGAATAATAATCCGAAACTCCAAGATCATAAGCAGCGAGTATAAAATCCTGATCATATTCGTCGACCAGCAGAATGATTTCATATTCTGCTGATATAATAGAATTTAAAAATTTCAAAGTTTTTTCTTTGTCACCGTTTTCATGCACAAGAACAATTGATACTGTTGGATTTTCAAGCATTTTTTTAGCCATCTTATAATCACATACGGCAATGCTGTCGCTTTCCCTCAAAAGTACAAGCTTAGAAAGCACCGATTCAGCGACTTCTTCATTTTCAGTTACCAGCAATATATTATCGTCAATCATTCCTTATACCTGTAAATGCTTTTTAATACACAAGAAACTTCCGCCGGCACCGAATAAAATACCCATGGCAAACATAGTTATCACAACTATATTTTGAGCGAATAAAGGCGACGGTATCATAAAAAACTGATGCATATTATTCAAACCGTTTTGCACAATATTCAAAGGAATCAAAGCGATTACAGAACCCATAAATCCGTAAAATGCACCTTGAATAATTAACGGGAATCTTATATACCAGTTGCTGACACCCATAAGACGCATAATCTCAATTTCGTCTTTTCTGGATTGGATTACTAGCTGAATTGTGTTGTTAATAATAGTAATAGTAAGGATTGCCATAATAATAATTACAACGACAGTAATTGAATTAACAACTTTATTCAAAGTTTCAATCTTCTGCACCAGATCCTGAGCGTAACTCATATCTTCAACGATGGCAAGAGATTTTACATCATTAAATACTTTATCAATATTCTCAGGTTTATCAACTTTAACATGCAAAGTATCCGGAAGCGGATTTTCAATATCAGGAAGCCCCATTTCACGTTTCAAATTAACCCAGGAAACATCACGTGAAATTACTCTCACAGATTCAACATGCTCAAAATCTTTAATACGTTTTTTGGCAGCATTCGTATCTGTACCATGCTTTAAATACACGGAAATTTCCAGAACATTGCCCAATTCATGGGCAAAAGTTGAAACAGAAAGAGCAGTTCTGAAAAATGCACCGAATATTGTCAGAATTGCTGCCATTGTGGTAATAATAACAAGATTTACAATTCCTGTTCGTCTGACATCATTAAATGTTTCCATTGAAATTCTGTATAATATTCTTAATTCACACAACCAATCTTTCGGGATATGTTTTTTAACTTTTTTCTTTATTTGCATTTTTTGACTATTCATAAGTACCTGCCTGAATATCTCTAACTATTTCGCCATTATCAAGCGTTATTACACGTTTTCTGAAATAATCTACCATAGCATTATCATGGGTAGATACAATAACAGTAATTCCTCTTTGATTAATCTGATCCAAAATCTGCATAATTTCCATAGAATTTTTCGGATCAAGATTACCCGTAGGTTCATCCGCAATTAAAAGCGGAGGACCGTTTACTATTGCACGCGCAATTCCGACTCTCTGCTGTTCACCGCCGGACAATTCGGACGGTTTTGCATGTTTTTTGTCATAAAGCCCGACAATCTTTAAGGCGCCTGAAACACGTGCGTTAATTTCACGGGAACTTATACCTAAAGTTCTGATAACATATGCTACATTATCAAAAACAGTATGGTTTTGCAGCAATTTATAATCCTGAAAAACAATTCCCATGCAGCGTCTTAAATTCGGAATTCTGTCGTTTGAAAGATTTGCAACATTAATTCCGCCAATAGTAACAGTACCGCTTGTCGGTTTTTCTTCACTGTATAAAAGCTTCATCAATGTAGATTTACCCGCACCTGATGCGCCGACGATAAATACAAATTCCCCTGATAAAATATCAAGATTAACGTTTTTCAATGCATAGTGATCGTTATCATATTTTTTTGTAACTGAACGAAATTGTATCATTATTTTTCATCCTTTAATTTAGATTTAATTCTTTTAGCGAGAGTTTCGGAGGTAAGCCCGTAATATTCCAAAAGCTCACCGGCTTCACCGCTTTGTCCGAACTCATCATGTATACCTATTCTGTAGACTTTTGCAGGATAATATCCGCACAAAGCTTCACAAACAGCAGAGCCTAATCCGCCGATTACGGAATGATTTTCTACCGTAATTGCATAATTTGTTTTCTTAACACTGTTAATTACCGTATCTATATCAAGAGGCTTAATCACCGGAACATGGATGACTTCAGCAGAAATTCCATCATTCTTCAATATTTCGGCAGCACCGAGAGCTTCAGCCAAAGTTTCACCGTTTGTAAAAATTGAAACGTCATTTCCTTCTTCCATGACAACAGCCTTATGAATATTAAAATGATAATTTTCACCGAAAATATCCGGCACATTGCTTCTTGCAATTCTTATATACATCGGTCCGTCATGCAGTGCAGCATATTTAATTACCTCTTCGCATTCTTTGGAATCTGCCGGAACGATAACCGTCATATGCGGGATATTACGCATTAATGCAACATCTTCTAATGCCTGATGGCTTGCGCCGTCTTCACCAACCGTAATTCCGCCGTGTGTACCGACAATTTTTACATTAAATTCAGGATAACAAACAGAATTTCTGATTTGATCATATGTTCTTCCCGTAACAAACATTGCAAAACTTGAAACAAAAGGTATTTTTCCTTCTGAAGCCAGACCGGCTGCAGTTGCTATCATGTCCTGTTCGGCTATCCCGCAATCGAAAAATCTATCAGGAAATTTTTTAGCAAATGTCTGAGTTTGAGTAGAGCATGACAAATCTGCATCCATGACAACAATTTTTGGATTTATTTCGCCGGCTTCAGCCAAAGCATTACCAAAAGCAGAACGAATAGACTTTTTATTTGTTTTATCTATTATCATTATATCCCCGTCTGTAAGTGTATTTCAGGCATATTACAGCCTACAAAAACATTATAACATAAACAAATTACCGGTTGTAATAAATTTACTCAATGTTTACAATAATTATAAGCCGAAAAAGCCCTATTAATAAGACTTTTATAAACCTATTGTTAAGATTTATTAAAAAATAAGCAAAATTAAGCAATTAAATTTCTTGAGGGACATTTAAACGGTAGAATAGAAATATGACAATATTTATTGAAAGGAAGTTTACTAATGTTACAAGTTCCAAATTTACCCAGTTATCAATTACAACAGCCGAATTATAATGCTGTAAAAATTGATATTCACAACCCGACAGTAGGCACTGCGACATGTCCGATGCAGCAGCCTCAATACAATCCGCAATATGCACCTATAACAACACCTTATTATGCATATCCGCAGACACAGTTATATGATTACCCGCAGGTATCAAACGCTCAACCATATTACCAGCCGACAATACAACCGGTAAATGTTAATGCATCAGCTAATGCATCAGCATCAGTTCAGCAACCTGTAATTCAACAACCCGTTGTTCAGCCGCAACCTGCAGTTCAACAACCGGTAGTATGTACCCCCTGCCCGCCATGTCCGGCAGTTCCGGCACCGCAAGTAGCAGAAGCAGCAGCATCTGCAGCTGCCACTGTTCAACCGGCACAGGTAAACATCAACCAGGCACCGCAGCCTGCTCCTGTTGCAACGGCACCGGCAGCAGCTCCGGCAGAAGCGCCGAAAGTTGAAGTTGTTCCTCCGGTAGAAGCTGCTCCTCAGGTTGATTTGAACGGATTTATTGCAAAATTATCAAACCCTGACTTTGAAGTTCAGGCAAATGCAATGGAAGAAATTGCCAATATGGTAAATGATGAATCTCAAAAAGCTCAAGCAACTGAATTATTAGATTCAAAAATAGTAGATGCTTTAACAAATATAATTAATACTGATTCAAGCAAATTGGCAGGACCGACACAGGAACAAATTGCCGCAAGACAAAAATTAATGGCAGGTCAGCAGATTTCAGATCAGGAAAAAGCATTAGCAACAACAATAACTCCGATGGAACAAGCTGAAAGAAATAAAAGCTATGCGATGTTCACATCAGCAATCTTAGAAAAATTATACGCAGACGAAGTCAAAAAATTAACCGGAACAACAGTTCCATTGACTGAATTACCTGCAGCAATGACTATTGTTGACCAGTTAAAAGACAATCCGAACCCGATGGTAAGAACATCAGCAATTGAAGCATTAAGCTATATTCAAAACCCCGAATACAAAAAAGATTTAACAACTTTGTTCACAATCGCTCAAAAAGATCAGGACAAAGCAGTACAAGAAGCAGCAACAGCAGCCCTTGATAAGTTAAATCAAATCTAAACACATAACCGAATTCCTTTCTTTAAATAAAGAAGTCCTCTCCTAAAGAGAGGACTTCTTGTCACATAAATTAAGGCAGGCACTCCCAATATCCTTTTGTGTCATCATCAGGGCACACATCATGCATTGCATACCACGAACAACCAAGACCGTTACCACGCTGGGTAGAAGTTTTGTTACATGGTGAGCCTTTTTGATAAGCCCCGAGTTTACAAGCTTCAAGAGGAATTCCGCCTGTATTACCATATGTTTCTTCACATTCAGTCAAAACTGCTTCTATTTCATCATTCGTATAGGACATACTTTGCTTTATCGGCTGCAAATAGTCATTATCATCCATCCAAAACGAAAATATATCATGACCTAACGCATTCGGTCCCTTTTCCGCTCCGTTAATATCAAATGTGAAACCTAATTGACTTGAATTTATCCTTATCTCATAACAACTGCCGTCAGCAATTAATTTCGTCGGCTGTGTTACCGAACCCTTATCTGTATATGCAACAGCCTGTTTATTATATGTCATAACATCATCTTTATATTCACAGGTACCTACTGTCTTAAAATATTTATCAAACATTGCTTTACACTCAGAAGTATGAGGATATGAGGTTCCATTATACGTTGCACAATATGACTTAAAATTTCCGTTCGTTTCACTTTTTGCAAACAATACCGCCTGCGAAATCTCAGCATATTTCTTTGTGAATTGCGTCT
>CALVBW010000006.1 GCA_944325945.1 Candidatus Gastranaerophilales bacterium
CCGTTTTAGCTCTCCCCCACCCCTTGAGGGCGGGGGAAGAATTTCAACACGAGCTTTGCGAGTGTTAGAAATTCAAGGGGCGGGGTATTCGCTAAAATCTCTTACCGCGCCTATAATCACGGCGCGGAGCTGCTACACAGCACAAATACCGCGATAGCGGAGTGAACAATAACTGTAGCCGAAACAATCTTCATAGGCGTGTATTGTCTGAGCGGTAAAGTATTTAGATCCCGCAATAAATGCGGGATGACGTATAAGGATTGTCCAAGGTTAAGTGTGTTGTCCTGCCTCAGGCAGATAATAGTTTTTATGTAAAGTTGTGCAAATGTTGACACAATAGGTTTTCGTGTAAAATATTGATTTATACATCAAATGTAACGAAATGTAAAGATAAGTTTCAAAAGGGCTGAAATCTAGTTATAATGCCTGTATGGTATGGTATGGTATGGTCAAAGTGCGCCTGTAGCAATCATTTAACTGATTTTGTTTTTAAGAAAGAGTAAGGGGAAATCGATTTCATACAAGGTATACACAAAATTTTAAGGGAAAAAGAAAGGAATTAGTTATGTCAATAGCATCAGTATCAAAATTATTTACACCCAAAACGGGTAATCTTTTAAAAACATTTATGAGAAAAGGTTTTAAGGTGAAGGGTGATGTTCCGAATTCACTTGTAAAACAATTGCCAGGTTGTGATAAATTTTTAAATGAATTATCAGAGTTAGGTTACAAAAATATTAGTCTTAAAGGCGGAGTAAAAGGCGGTAAAAATACAGTAACCGGACTGGTACATGCATATTCAGGCAAAACCCGTATCGGATATTTAGCAGGCGGGTTAGATGCAAATGCAGCAAAACCGATTGTACAAATTAGAGGTCAAATATTACCTCAGCGCGGAATGTCACCGATAAAGTTTAATGTATTTGCAGACGGAAATAAAGCAATAACACAGCCGCTGGACGCATCATTAAATGCAACATTACATCAGGGGAAAGCTGTCTTGAATGCTGATGCCGGCGCTTTAAGAAGTTATTTTTCAGGTGATATTAGACAAGTAATGTCACTTGCCCAAAAACAAGACAGTTCTATTGCTCATAAATATAATAAAGCAGTAAATGAATTTCAAACAAAATGGAAGCAGTTATTTGAACCTCAAAAGCCGATTGAACCTTTAAATGTTGTAGTTAAAAAAACGGACATGACTTTTGAGAAAATTAAAAATTTAAAAGATTGTAAGATTAGATATGTAAATGATTTTGAATCTATAAAAAAGAGTGTATTGTCAGACAAACTTAAAAAGTCTAATGTATAATCTAACATAAATAATAAGAAGACCGCGGAAGCGGTCTTTTTTGTGATACAATTTAAATATGTTCACAGGTATAGTAGAAGAAACAGGGATATTAAAAAGTATTACGGGTTCTGTAATAACTGTTGAGTGTAAGAAAGTTCTTGAAGGCACAAAAATCGGTGACAGTATTGCGATTAACGGCTGCTGCCAGACGGTTGCAGGACTAACTTCAAACACTTTTTCGGCTGATGTAAGTGAAGAAACCTTTAGAATTACCAATTTCAAAACCTTAAAATCCGGAGATGTTGTAAATCTTGAACGCGCCCTGACACCTTCAACGCGTATGGGCGGGCATATTGTTCAAGGGCATGTTGATATGACTGCGAAATATCTGGGCAATATGACGTTTGAAGTTCCGGACAGCAAATACATTGTTTATAAGGGTTCTATCACCGTAAACGGCGTTAGCCTTACGGTTTCAAAACTCGACGGAAATATTTTTTCAGTTGCCATAATCCCGCATACGATTGAAAATACTAATCTGAAAAATTTGCGTTCAGGTGATTTGGTTAATATTGAAACAGACATTTTAGGACGGTATGTTGAAAAATTTTTATTAACGGAGCATAATAAGATTGACGAAAATTTCTTGATAGAAAACGGGTTTATGTAATATGGATGAATTCAGATTTGACAGCATAGAAGAAGCAATAAAAGATTTTAAAGCAGGCAAAATGCTTATTGTTGCGGACGATGAGGATCGTGAAAATGAAGGAGATTTGATTTGTTCCGGAAAAATGGTTACGCCTGAGATTATAAATTTTATGGCAAATGAAGCAAAGGGGCTTATTTGTCTTGCAATATCGCCTGAGATTGCGGAAAAACTGGATTTACCGCAAATGGTTGAACAAAATAACGAAGGTATGAAAACGGCATTTACTGTAAGTATTGATGCGGCTGAAAAATATGGAGTTACAACTGGGATTTCAGCATTTGATAGGGCTAAGACAATAGAAGTTGCTTTAGCGCCGGATGCCGTACCGTCTGATTTAAGACGACCCGGGCATCTTTTCCCGTGTGTTGCAAAACCTTGCGGAGTTTTACAAAGAACCGGACACACCGAGGCTGTTGTTGATCTCGCACGTCTTTGCGGGCATATTCCGGCAGGTCCCATGTGCGAAATTATGAATTCTGACGGTCATATGATGCGCCGCGATGATTTGAGAAAATTCGCCGACAGGCATGGTATAAAATTTATTTCTGTCGCTGAACTTATTGCATATAGACTTAAAACCGAAAGAATAGTAACCCGCGAAGCAGAAGCATTTTTGCCGACCCAATACGGCGAATTTATGATTTACGGCTACAGAAATAATCTTACAGGCATGGAATATGCCGCCCTTGTAAAAGATGACGGCAGCGATAAAATTCCTGCTATAAGAGTTCACAGTGAATGCTTAACCGGTGACATTTTCCACAGTCTTAAATGTGACTGCAATTCTCAATTACATGGCGCAATGAGTTATATTAACGAATACGGCAGAGGCGCCGTGATTTATATGCGGGGGCATGAAGGAAGAGGTATCGGGCTTGTAAATAAAATTAAAGCCTATAAACTTCAGGAATGCGGTCAAGATACGGTTGAGGCAAACCATTCATTAGGTTTCAAATCAGATTTAAGAAACTACGGTGACGGTGCCCAGATTATTCTGGATTTAGGATTCACTACATTTAATTTGATTACAAATAATCCGAAAAAAATTATAGCTCTCAAGGGCTATGGACTTAATGTTAATGACATAATAAAATTGACACCGGAAATTAACAAGTATAATAAAAAGTATATGGAAACTAAAAAAGATAAAATGCATCATATGCTGTAAGGGTGGTTATGACGGAATATAGAGCAAAACTGTTATCAGAAGAAGATTATAAGGGCTTTGAACCGGTTTATGAAGATTTTAGAACACGTGCAACTACCGACTATAATTTTGAATTGGAGCCATTAACTTTTGATGATTTTTTGGATTCTGTTAAAAAAGACCTTATAAAGTGCGTTATATTATTGGAAGATGGCATTCCAACAGCGTTTATGGTATATACGACTATGATTTCGGAAGCTGTTGAGCTTAATATAATCCATGCATTAAATATGGAAAATTTTTTGGTCAGAAGCAAATATTTGATTGAAGAATTTTTGAATGAAACACAAAAAGAACGTAAAGATAAAGTCGTATGCTATCCAATGCTTGGTGCGCAAAAAACTTTAATCGGAGAGATTGCAAGATTCGGATTCAAGTTTGTGGGAATTGCGGTAATGAGATTTTTAATGAGCGGTACAAATTCCCGTGAAATTTTAAAAATGACTCAATTAAGAAATATGCCGAGCTGTTACAGTGTAATTCCATGGGATGAAAAATATTTTGACGAGGCTATACATATTGTTCAAGAGGCTTTTGAAACAAGTGCGGACGCGCTTTTTGATCCAAGGTTTCAAACTCTTGACGGGACTTATGATATTTTGAATAAAATTACAAAAAATATTTATGCGGAATTTTTGCCGGAAGCGTCAAGTATTTTAATGTGTGATAACAATCCGGTTGGTTTTTGTTTTATGAATTTAACAGGCGGCAGGATAGTGAATATTCCGATTGTAGGTATTAAAAAAGAACATCAGGGCAGAGGTTTGTCCAAAATGATGCTAAAATATTCAATGGATAAGATTATTAGCTGGGTTGAGAGTGCTGAGCGTCCTATCACAGAAATTAATACCTGCACCGAAACAAATAATTTTCAGGCGCTTAAAATGTACAGACATCTCGGATTTAAAGAAGATTACAGCTATCCGCAGTCATATCTGCCGGTCAAAAGATAGACTTTTTATAAAAAATCATTTAAAATAAGTGTATGAATAATTTTGATTTAGGACGTATGCTTATGAAGTTTACGAACACACAAATGTTTGTAAACAGGCAAACTTCTATAAATTCCCAGCCGGCTGCTGAAAGTTTTGCTCAAAATGTACAACAAAATTTCACGGCACAGACAACCGCATCAACTGCCACAAATCTTCAAATGAACACGTTACAGAGTATGGATATGGCGGTGTATGCAAAAGAAGTTATGCAATTGCCGAAAAATTTGAATGAGTTTGTGTATATGCTGCAAAAAGGAATGACGCAATTGCAATTTAATCAAATGTTTTCACAGCAAATTGCGGCACAAAAAAATGCTCTTTCGCAAATGCAGGCACAAATTCTTGCTCAGCTTCAGGGATTAACCACACCAACTCAAATTCAGACAATTATTCAAACTCAACTGGCAACACAGCTTCAATCTTCCATAAAAAATCTTACTTTATCTCCAAACGGAATGTTGGATTTATCTCAGATTGCGCAGATGCTTCAGGCAAACGGAAAAGAAGCTGTTACAAGGTTAATCACGGCAATGACTGTCGCATCCAAACAGGGGATTACGGATTTAAGCCAGATTAAAGAAATGGCACGTCTTATAAATAACAGTATGGCTGCAGCCGCTCAGAATGATCCGGCACAAACATTAAAAGTTTTGCTGCTATTGTATTTACCATGGCTTCCTTTAGAAGATGGTGTAGGGTTTGATTTGGATATAGAAACTACCGAGAATACCGAAGAAAGTGACAGTATATTAACAATAACTATATCGACAGTAAATTATGGTACTGTTGTTGCAACTCTTGTCCTTGAGACTTCAAATTCTGTTCATGTGTCAATTGAATGTTCAAAAGAATTTCCGAAAGATGAACTTTTGATTAGAATTCAAGGCGATGAAAAGCATTACTCAATGAATTCCGTCATAACTTTTTCCGAAAAAGAGGCAAAAGCAGAAGAAGAAATTGCAAAAGCCAAAATTAACATGTCACAGACAACGGAAATTAATCCTTTTATGCTTTTGATGGCACATACTGTAATCCGTCATACTATTGAAATCGACAATAACAAATCAATAGGTGTAACCAGCCATATTGATACAAAATAATCAGCTAATTATTATGTGTTAATCAATATTTGAAGAGTTTTATTTTTATATAATAAATATTATCTGCATCCCTGGTACTTTCTTGTACCGACAAGAAAGTACCCAAAGAAACTCTCGACAGGAACTGCACTCGCTAATCATTACTATAACTCAGGTGCCTGAGGCACGACGTCATACGTGTTTTGCATATTCTATGAGTATCTTGACGCAAACTCGCTAAACGTCATCCCGCACTTGTTGCGGGATCTAAAAGACTTGCCGCTCAGACAACGCTCGCTTTGTTTATTTAGCTAGGACAAAATAAGTTTTACCATTGTTGTCAACATGATATTGTGGCTTTGCCACTCGTTATGTAATGATTGCTCGTTCCGTTAAGGTCGAATATTTGTTTAAGTCGCGCCGTTGTCCTTAGCGCGAGCGAGCAGAGGCTGAAGGTCGGCGGAGAACTCCGCCGCCGTAACGCCGTTTATTGCGAGCAACCAAGCAAAGAAAAAGTGAACAAAATGTTCCCAGAATATTTATTATGTAAAATTGAACATTTTTTATTTTTAGAGTAGAATTTTGATGTAAATGTTACTAAAAAAGGAGAGAATATTATGTCAAGAAAACCAATTATTGCAGGAAACTGGAAAATGAATCTGCTTCAGTCAGAAGCTAAAGAACTTTTTGAAGGTATTAAATCTTTTGTAAAAGATTATACAGCACCTCAATTGCCGACAATTGTAATTGCCCCGACATTCACATCATTGTGTGCAGTAAGCTCCGTAAAATGTGACTGCGGATGTGGCGGTAATAAAATTTCCGTTGCGGCTCAAAATTGCCACTGGGAAAATTCAGGCGCTTATACAGGTGAAATTTCTGTTGCAATGGCTAAAGATGCAGGCTGTGATTATATTATTATCGGTCACTCAGAAAGAAGACAATATTTTTCTGAAACTGACGAAATGATTAATAAAAAAGCAAAAGCAATTCTTGCAGGCGGTTTGATTCCTATTATTTGCTGCGGTGAAACTCTTGAACAACGCGAAGCAGGAATTACCGATGAACACATTGCAACTCAAATTAGAGCTGCTTTGTCAGGAATTTCATCAGAAGATGTTGCAAAATCAGTTATCGCATACGAACCTATCTGGGCAATCGGTACAGGCAAAACCTGCGATTCAACCGAGGCTAACAGAGTTATTAAAATGATTAGAAATGTAGTTAGTGAAGTTGCAGGTTCTTCTGCCGCTGATTCTATCAGAATTCTTTATGGCGGATCTGTTAAACCTTCAACTATCGAAGAACAAATGTCACAATCAGATATCGACGGCGCTTTGGTTGGCGGTGCTTCATTAAAAGCGGATAGTTTTAATGAAATTATCGCAAATACTATGAAAGTTGCTGTATAATCTTTGATTTTTAAAAAAGCACCCCTTTTGGGGTGCTTTTTTTCTTGCCTAAAATTTTAATTTTTGATATAATAAACATAAAAAGAAGGAGAGCAAGATGAAAGATATAACTAATTTAAGTATCGGGGGGGGGCGACTCCTCTAGGTGGTTGTAGCAAGGGTTTCGAGAGTCAAGCAGGGGGAATGTGTCTTTTCGACGACGCTCCCGCCTCCGGCTCCGCTATAGTCTCAAAGACACATTCCCCTTGCTCTCAATCATGTGACTGCCAGCGTGCCGCTGGACCCGTCGAACAGGAAGTTGGAGAAAATATATCGGGGCATGAAATTAATAAGGGTTTCGACGGTATTGGTTTAGTAAAGATACTAAGATACTATGATACTAAGGCAGTAAGAAGTAACAGAAAAGTAGGTCGGCATTACCAATCCGACAGAAAATATACCGTCGGGTTATTAAACCCGACCTACAAGAAACTCAAGAGATTCTTCGCCGGTGCACAGAATGACAAAAATACTTTCTTAGTGCCATACTGCCTTAGTAACTTAGTATCTTTAAAAAAAGCCGCCTTCACTCTCGCTGAAGTCTTAATAACCCTTGGCATAATCGGCGTTGTAGCGGCAATGACAATCCCGACGATTTCGCATAACATTCAGCAGGCAGTATTAAAAAATCAATTTAAAAAATTTTACAGTACATTCTGGCAGGCAGTAATAGGTATACAAACAAAAGAAGGGCGACCAATACAATGTTATTATTGGG
>CALVBW010000007.1 GCA_944325945.1 Candidatus Gastranaerophilales bacterium
ATGACAAATTTATGCAAAACCTAAAATGTTATCGTGCCTGTGGCACTTCAGGGTGACATGAGCGAGTTTACACGCCTCTATGTTGAGGCGTACAAGTTATTAGTGAACGCAGCGTGCGGTGGTTTTGTGCAACTTTTGACATCAAAAGTTGCCGCCGTGCGCGCAGCACCCGCCGGAGGCACTGGAAAAATAAATAAAAATAACTTCCGCTAATAGTTTTATATAAAAATGTAGGTCGGATTTACTAATCCGACAGTAAATTAGATCCCGCAATAAATGCGGGATGACGTATAAGGATTGTTCAAGGTTAAGTGTGTTGTCCTGCCTCAGGCAGTTTTTATGTAAAAAGAAGCGCCCCCTTTCGGGAGCGCTTTTTGAATTTTGGACTATCAATTATTGTTTTGTAGTCGGAATTCTCATTCCGTAGAATGAACGAATTACGAAAATCAAAGCAATTACCAACAAAATCCAGCCTGCAACAGGTGCAATAGCTTTGAAAGATTCGCTGATAGCGATTTCCATAGCCAGAAGACCGAATAATGTAGTAAATTTGATAATCGGGTTCATTGCAACTGAAGAAGTATCTTTGAACGGGTCACCTACAGTGTCGCCGACAACTGTTGCTTCGTGAAGCGGGGTGCCTTTTTCTTTCATATCAACTTCAACAATTTTCTTTGCGTTATCCCAGCATCCGCCGGCATTTGCCATAAATACTGCCTGGAACAAACCGAATACGGCAATTGCAATCAGGTAGCTTACGAAAAATGCTACAGGGTGTGAGTTTTCACCTGCAGGTGCTGATAAACATGCAAGTGCTAACGCAAATGCAAACAATGAAATGAATATATTTACCATACCTTTTTGAGCATATTGCGTACAAATTTTTACAACTTCTTTAGAGTTTTGAACATTTGCACTCTTGCAATTTGCGTCATCAAGCTTGATATTGTCTTTGATATATTCAGTTGCTCGGTAAGCACCGGTTGTAACAGCCTGCATAGAAGCGCCGCTGAACCAGTAAATTACCGCACCGCCTGTCAAAAGACCAAGCAATGTGTACGGATTCAACATATTCAGAATCATTTCAGGCTGGATGCCGAGTGTATTTTGGATTACCAGAATCAATGAGAAAATCATTGTAGTGGCACCAACTACAGCTGTACCGATCAAAACAGGTTTTGAAGTTGCTTTGAAGGTATTTCCTGCGCCGTCATTTTCTTCCAAATATTGTTTTGCGTTTTCAAAATCAGGTTTGAAGCCGTAATCACGTTCGATTTCATCAGCTACGCCTTCTCTTTCTTCAATCAAAGACAATTCGTAAACAGATTGAGCGTTGTCGGTTACAGGACCGTAGCTGTCAACAGCGATTGTAACAGGTCCCATACCCAAAAAGCCGAATGCTACCAAACCAAAAGCAAATACTGATGAATAAACCATAATATCTGCCGGTATAAATGTGCTTGCAAAATATGCAAGACCCATTAAAAGTACGATTACCATACCGATCCAGAAAGCGGAGAAGTTACCTGATACAATACCTGAAAGGATTGTAAGAGATGCGCCGCCTTCTTTTGAAGCAGTAACAACTTCTTCGGTGTGTTTTGCTTTAGGAGAAGTAAAGATTTTTGTAAATTCAGGAATTAAAGCAGCACCTAAAGTTCCGCAAGAAATAATGCCTGAAAGTACAAGCCATAAGCTTCCGCCTAAAGGAGCCAATAACCAGTGGCTTACGCCGAAAGTCATTGCGATTGATAAAATTGAAGTCAGCCATACAAGGTTTGTCAAAGGCTGTTCAAAGTCGAATTTTGAAGCTTTAGCAGCGTAAAATCTGTCAACAATATTGTTAATCCAATAAGCAACAACAGAAGTTACTATCATCAAAAATCTCATTGTGAATATCCAGGTCAAAAGTTGAACCTGATATTCGGGCATAACACCCAGAAGAATGAATGAAACAAGCGCAACACCTGTTACACCATATGTTTCAAAACCGTCAGCAGTCGGTCCGATTGAATCGCCTGCGTTGTCACCGGTACAGTCAGCGATAACACCGGGGTTTCTCGGGTCATCTTCTTTAATACCGAATTGAATTTTCATCAAGTCTGAACCGATATCGGCGATTTTTGTAAAGATACCGCCTGCAACACGAAGTGCTGATGCGCCTAATGATTCACCGATTGCAAAACCGATAAAGCAAGCGCCTGCAAGGTGTCCCGGAACAAACAATAAAATTGTAAGCATCAGGATTAACTCAACTGATACCAACAATACACCGATACTCATACCGGCTCTCAAAGGAATGTTCAAAATGTTTAACGGGTTTCCTTTAAGTGATGCAAATGCTGTTCTTGCGTTTGCTAAAGTGTTCATTCTGATACCGAACCATGCAACGCCGTAAGAACCTAAAATACCGATTACTGACCATGCCAAAATCGTCAATACACCGGATAACCCCATTTGCTGCAAGTAACCGAAGTAAAACGCTATACACAAACCGATTAATACTTCCAAAACTAACAAAAACTTACCCTGTTGAATCAAGTAAGTTTTGCATGTTTCAAAAATTGTGTTGCCGATTTCTGCCATAGCAGTGTGCACTTGCAATTTTTTAATTCTCAAAAATTCGATAAATCCGAAAATACATCCGATTAAAGAAATCACCATACCTATTAACAATAAGTTAAAGCTGTCAGGTGATAACTGGTGGATATTCGGAACTACCAAATCAGCTTCTCCCGCAAGTGTGGGAGCTACGCCAAGCAATAATGCGCCAAACAATGCCATCATTGCTTTTGGACTGAATAACTTTTTAATCATAATATCCTCCACTAAAAGTTACAATTTCCAGCCTAATTATAATCCAAATATTTTATTTGACAAGTTTGTTACGAAATTTTTAAATCCACGGATAATCATCCGAAATTTTCCAGCCGTCACGACGTATTTTTTCGGCACAACACTGCCCACTACCGGTAAGTGAACAATCCGCATTGACTTCTTCATTTGAAGAGTTAGCACATTCCAGCTTCATCACACCATTTGCAAAATCGGATTGAAAAACAAATACATCTTTTCCTAATATATTAGGTCCCTCTGTTCCATTTATATCCACTACCCCATGAGGAGATGACGTATACAGTGCATCTTTATACTCGTTTCCTTCTGAATCACTATATCGATTCCAATACATTATACTAAAATAGTAGGCAATACCGTCATTTGTCGTAAAATATACTCTGCCCGCATCATATTTCGTAAAAACGGATGTATCCATCACCCTTCCATTTAAATATTTAAAAGCATAACACCATTCTGCTGAGTCACTATATGGACATATATTATCCTGAGATAATTCCGGCGCCCTGAAATAATTCAATACATATAGATTAAAAAACTGTTCAGTTTTCTCTGCTGACACAGCACCAGATAAAGCACTATAACTATTATCGGCATATAACAACTTTGTCATGTTACTTAATATTGAATATGCTTTTTGTAATTTTGCAACAGTCTGCTTTTTCTGGTAATTTGTTACCAGCGTCGGGATTGTCATTGCTGCTACTATTCCGATTATGCCGAGGGTGATTAAAACCTCAGCGAGGGTAAACGCGGCTTTCTTAGAAGATACTAAGTTACTAAGACAGTAAGGCACTAAGCAAGTATTTTGGTCATTCTGAGCACCGGCGAAGAATCTCTTGAGTAATGAGATCCTTCGGGCTTCGCCCTCAGGATGACATGATACTTCCGTCATCCCGGACTCGTTCCGGGATCTTATTTTATTGAGATCCTGAAACAAGTTCAGGATGACATGGTAAATCCCACCAATGTTCAGTGTGTTGTCCTGCCTCAGGCAGTTCAGGATGACAGGTTCCCTGCGTACGCAACTATATTGGTCCGCCTTACTATGACTAATGTTTATTCTTAGTGCCTTAGTATCATAGTATCTTAGTAACTTTACATAACCAATACCGCCAAAACTCTTGTCCTGTCTATCTAGGAGAGTCGCCCCCCCCCGACATTTTCAAACTCTTTATTTCTCATGGCTTTCCTCCTTATTTTGGAATTATTATAACAAAAATTATAATTTTGTACAATAATTTGTTTATTGTATAATGAAGAAATGAATCTAGATAGTGCAATTGATAGTCTGCTATCGCCAATAGCCGATAGAATTTCAGGAATTATATTTTACTCCGTAACAATTAATGGTGTTGAAGTACAATTACTTGTCGCACTTTTAATGTTCGCTGCACTTTATTTTACATTCAGAATGCGATTCATCGGAATTTGGGGATTCAAACACGGGCTTAAACTTATCTTAAACAAATATAAACATGATGATTTAATTAAACGTAAGAAAAAGGGGGAAGTATCCTCTTTTCAAGCCCTGACAGCAACGATTTCCGCATCCGCAGGAATAGGTAATGTTGCGGGTTCAGCAGCTGCAGTATCTGTAGGAGGCCCGGGAGTAATATTCTGGATGGTCATTGCCGGATTTTTCTCTATGGCGCTTAAATTTGCTGAAGTACTCCTCGGAGTTAAATTCCGAAAAGTCAATAAAGACGGCACGGTTTCAGGCGGTCCGATGTATTATATTTTAGGAGGATTAAAAGCTCCGTGGATAAAACCTTTTACGCCATATTTATCTAAAATTTATGCACTATGCTGTATTTTTGCAATGATTGGCGGCTGGAATTTATTTCAAATAAATGCGATGACTGCTCAAATTACAGAAGTTACGGGTGGAGATAAAAGTTTTTTTGCCGGTCAGAGCTGGCTTTTAGGACTTATCGTTGCAATAATTACGTTTGTTACAATAATTGGCGGGATTAAGGCTATTGGCAAGTTTACATCGAAAGTTACACCTATAATGTGTAGTCTTTATGTATTTTCAGCATTCATAATATGTCTTATCCATATTGGACATATCCCGCACACCGTTTATTTAATAATAAAAGAAGCTTTTAAACCGCAGGCTATAACCGGCGGAATGTTTGCGTGTATGCTATGGGGATTCAGACGTGCAATGTTCGCGAATGAAGCAGGACTTGGTACAGCGCCAATAGCTTTTTCGGCAGTTAAGACGAGCAAACCAGTTGCACAGGCCTTTATAGCAATGCTGCAGCCATTTGTGGATACAATAATTGTCGGTTCTGCAACAGCCTTTATAATTGTAGTATCAGGTGTTTACCAGCACTCTGCAGGACTTGCGGGAATTGAACTTACTTCAAAAGCCTTTGGCAGTGTTTGTCCGTTTTTCCCGATACTTTTAACAATTATGGCAAGCTGTTTTGTTTTATCTACCATGCTTTGTGGTTCTTATTACGGTATAAAAAGCTGGAATTTTCTCTTTGGAGATTCTAAATTGACAACGAGAACTTTTCAGGTTATATATTGTTTATTCATAATTATAGGTTCTGCTATGAACTTTAAAAGTATAATCAACCTTTCGGATGCATTTACTCTGTTTTTAGCCGTACCTAACCTCATAGCAGTATTTTTACTGTCGAATGTAATTATGAAGGAATTGAAACGATATTGCCAAAAATATAATATTGGGTTAGTATTTAACAATAACAAGGAGAGAGATGAACATGATGATGAAAAAAGAATGCCTGAAAATTGTGGAATCTAAATGCAGAGCCTGCAAAGCCTGTGCATTAGCAAAAACCCGCCACAACGTAGTATTTTCAGACGGCAACCCCGAAACTGCAAGCATAGTATTAATCGGTGAAGCACCCGGGGAATTAGAAGATATGGAAGGTAAACCGTTTGTCGGCAGAGCCGGACAATTGCTTGATGATTTTTTAACAGAAGCAGGAATTTCAAGAGAAGATGATCTGTATATTATCAATACTGTAAAATGCAGACCTCCTGAAAATAGAATTCCGACTGATGAAGAAAAAGCTTCCTGCGAAAAATTTCTTCACGCGCAAATTGATATTATGAACCCTAAAGCTATTGTATTTTGCGGAGCTACAGCTTTGAAATCTTTCTGGGCAGATCCGAAAGTTCAGATTTCTAAAATCCGCGGAAACTGGTTTACTGTAAATATTAACAATAAAGATTACAAAGCAATGGCTATTTTCCATCCGTCTTATCTGTTGAGAAACCACTCTATGCAGGAAGGTTCTCCAAGAAGATTGATGCAAAAAGATCTTGCTGAAATTAGAAATACTATTCTGGCTGACAAAATTGCTGAAAATTCAAATGAGTTAGCTCTGGTATAAAAAAAGGGGAATTAATTCCCCTTTTTTTATGAATTTTCGTACTTAATTCCTAATTTTTTACAAAGAGCCTGTTCAAATTCCTGCGTAAAACCTAAATCGCGTTTGTCACGTATTGACAAGCTGTTATAGAAATTTTTAAATTTTTCAAGTTGTTCCGGAGTTGCCTTTAATGACGTATCACCGTCCCATTTCGGATTAAAATACTGATTAAGCAGTAATGCTGCATCCGTTCTGATTTTGCCATGATTGCAACAGATATAAAAGTTACCTTTATTTATCACGGATACAAGTTTTTTAAAGTTGTCTATAAAATATCTTGCCTCATTATCATAAGCAAATTCTTCGCTGTCATCCGGCAAATGAGTATTAGGTATTTTATGAGTTTTCAAATATTCTTTTCTGGTTATAAACGGCGGTTTATCCAAATAATTATTAAATAACGGGAATGTATAATACTTAAATTTCTTTAAATCACATAAAATATCATAGTCCGGAATATTAGCGAGATCAATTACTGTATCAACACCTTTGCGTCTCAAAGGTGCAAGACGATTAGGAGTATACAAAAGTGCTTCGCCTCTGTAACAGTTTATCTTTACAGGCTCAATTGGGGTCGGCAGATGTGTACGCCTATATGTTTCAAACATATCAATGCATTCAAAATCCTTATTTCTTATCTTCTTTATAAGCTTGGGATCATTATATGCCACGCGAATATAATCACTTGCAGATTGATAATTACGAGGAGAACTTACGTCATCATTTAAAAGTTCCTCAACTGTAATTCTGTGTTCGTAATTATTTTCATTTGCCTTGAATGAGACTCTATTAAAATTGTATATATTTACCTGACTGATACGCATATCTGAATTAAACCATGTAAAAATTTTTTTTGCTAGTCATTTTCATTTTTTTCTGAAGAATCTATAAGACCCGGTTCCAATTTAGATCCGGTAAACCATTCTCTGAATAAAAACTGTGCTTTAGGCAGGCAGTATGCCAACAAGAAACTGCTTAATCCTATATTTGCAAGAATAGTCAACGAACGCAGCCTGAGAGATTTATTTGCAAATTTAATTATATCAGCATTTTGTCCGGCCTTTTTCAATGTTTTAAATTTCACACCGTTTTCACCGGCACTTTTAACAAATTTTTCAATACTGTTCTTAAACTTGGCGAGTTCCTCAATATCAACATAAGCACGCGGATCTCTAACTCCGTTTTTAAGCAGTTTTACTTTATCATTTTCCCCTGCCAATTTTGTAAACAGAGCATTAGGGTTGTTGTCTATAAAATCAAGCAAATCTTTTGCGTTGTCAGATTTGGGGAGTTCAAGTGTATTATTTTTTACACTTGCAAGAAATCTTTTATTGACAAACATTTTCGGATCGAGATTAACATCTGTAATTTTATTAAAAGCTTTTTCAATCCAATGCGGAGCTACAAAATTTAAAAACATCATGCCTGACATTTTAAAAGCCAAGTCAATTGCTTCATTTTTTTTACGTGCCGTCACAATTCTTCCGACTGCGTATCCGCCGTCGGTAACAGCCATTTTTTGAACAGTTGTAAAATTCGTAATTACAGAGGTCAACGCACCTTGAAAAGTTGTCATTTTTTCTCTGCCTCTGATAAATTGGTCAAAATCTTTTCCGCCAAAAGTTAGATTTGCAACATTTGAATCAGGATGTTCTTTTTTATACTTTTCCATTTTTTTAGCTGTTGAGGCAAATACAAGTTTTGGAATTACAAACCCCATTAATGCGATAGGAACTGCTATTGATGCCAAAAATTTAGCATTCATCAAACTTTCAAACAATTTTTTATTGTTTTTAACGTTAATTAAATCTTTAACTGCCTCTTTTGCCTCCGGCTTATCTGCAAATTTTTTGATATTATATTCAAATCCCTGACAGATTTCATCAACTTTTTTACCGGATTTCAACCTTCTTTTGTATTTTTCTTCATCACTTATAAGCTTTAAATTCACGTCGGAATTTAAACCGAGTTTTTTAACACTCTTTATAATTTTTTTGCCTGCAAAATCTATCAAAGGAATTCCGCCGAGCCAGACCGCAGACACGGAATATTCATCAATAAAACGTTCTCTGGCACCAAGCCAGGCAATCCTTTTATCTTCTTTGTTCTGATTATATGTCATGGCAATCTTAGTCGGAACTTCTATACCGCAGTCCCTGACTATTAAAGGATAAATGCTGCTGTTATTGCCAATGGCAGAAATTATATTTACTAATGACATATTTTTTAAACCTCCAATTCCGTAAAAAAATAACTTCTCGTTTTATCCCCGGGAAGCTATCTTACAGAATTGAATAAAGCGTCACATCAATTCAATAGCTACCCGAGGGTGCTATGTGAATGATGATGCAATTTTATAAACGCTTTTTTCATTTATTTTTCCTTTTGTTGTTATATACTAACACAATCAGTTTACTTTTTCAATACCCGGAATTATATCCAAAAATTTATCATCCGGTTTATAATCTTTTAACCCGAATCTGTATTCAATTAGTTCATTTTCCGTTAAATTTTCAATTGCCGCAGCAAGCTTTTCATCTGACGGATTTACCTCACCGGTCAACTCCTTTATGTATTTAGGGGTTTGAACAATTTTTAAAATAGCTTCTGTTTTATTCTTATTAACAGAATCAACAATATTTTTTTCAGCGGTAATAATATTTTTCTCCTTTAAAGACAAAAATTGTTTTAACAAACTATCTTTAGCATTTACGCCCAAAGAGCCGCCATAACAACTTGATAAATGATAATTTTCAACAGAAAGAGATTCAGTACCCTTTTCCAAGTCATAGGCTGTACTTATAAATGATTTAGAGCTTCCCCAGCGGGAAACATTTTTTACCTGCTTAATGAATTTATCCAAAAGACCTGCTTCTTTTGCTTCGCGAATAAGTGTTTCATTTAATTTTGGCATTATATTTGCTTGAAAACTGGGTTTATTGCACTTTTGCCGACCATAATTCATATTAGAACTGCCTGATAAATAGTTAGCTGCAATTTTCATTTATATTACTCCTTTTTTAAGTTTAACGTCCGTCAAAATATTTTTTGCTATAAAGAAAATTTTTCTTTAATAAACTTAACTTTTTCTTCGTCAAAAACTTTAAATAACAAAGTTTTTTCCTTATTCGTGTTTCCTTTTACCACATCAATTGAAGTTTTTGGGATTTTTAATTCTTTTGATAAAAATTCAACTAATGCTTTATTTGCTTTACCGTCCACCGGCTGCGCCGTTATTCTCACCTTAACCCCGTCATCCGTTAAGACAATTTCATTTTTAGAGGCATTCGGCGATACTTTCAAATTCAATAAAATTCCGTTTTTGGTTTGTTTCATATTAATCTTTCTGAATGATATTATTCAATTTTACTTGAAAAAAATACAAAAAATTTGTATCATTATTATACCATGTCCGATGTAGAACTTTTTCAGGAAATTAAACAAAAATTAATTGAACAAAATCGAAGCGAAGAAGATATTGCATTGGTTGAAAAAGCATACCATTATGCAAAAAGACTTCATGAAGGTCAATACAGGATTTCGGAAGAACCATATATAATACATCCTGTAGAAGTCGCCAAAATTCTTGTTGACTTAAAAGTCGACACACATACACTGATTGCGGCATTTCTGCATGATATACTGGAAGATACCGACACACAACCTGAAGAAATACGGCAGCTTTTTGGTGAGGATGTTCTGACCCTTGTACAGGGAGTTACAAAACTCAGTAAACTGAAATTTAAGTCAAAAGAAGAACGTCAGGCTGAAAATTTCCGCCGATTGTTCATTGCAATGGCAAACGATATAAGAATTATTTTTCTAAAACTTGCTGATCGCCTACATAATATGCGCACATTAAATTTTATGGCAGTGAACAAGCAGAAAAAAATTGCGCAGGAAACTCTTGATATTTTTGCTCCGCTCGCAAACCGTTTAGGTATGGGGAAAATCAAAGCCGAACTTGAAGATTTATCATTGAGATATTTGGAACCGGATAAATATTTTGAAATTGCCCAGCTCGTTTCTCAAAAAAAAGCCGAACGCGAACAAACAGTTCAGCTTTTAATAGATAAAATTTCAAAAGATGTAAAAGCTGCAGGAATTAACGCACAAATTACAGGCCGTGCAAAACACTATTACAGCATTTATTGCAAAATGAAACGCCAGAATGTAGCATTTCATGATTTATATGACATAACGGCAGTCCGTGTAATCGTTGACACTGAAAAAGAATGCTATGAAGTATTAGGACTTATCCATTCACAATTCAAACCTATTCCGGGACGTTTTAAAGATTATATTGCAATGCCAAAGGGGAATTTGTATCAATCACTGCACACATCTGTAATCGGTCCGAGATCAAAACCTCTTGAAGTTCAGATAAGAACATGGGAAATGCACGAGGTAGCAGAATACGGTGTTGCCGCACACTGGAGATATAAAGAAAAAGGTTCCGAAAAAGCAAACCATGCGTCAGACTTGCAATTTTCATGGATGAGAAAACTTGTTGAATACGATGAAGAAATGAAAAACGCAAAAGATTACGTAAATTCCGTTAAACTTGACCTGTTTTCTGATCAGGTTTTCGCATTCACACCTGGCGGAGATGTTTTGGATTTACCAAAAGACGCCACTCCCGTTGATTTTGCTTATCGTATCCATAGTGATGTCGGACACAGAACAATCGGTGCCAAAATTAACGGAAGGATTACGCCATTAGATACAAAAATTGTAAACGGCGATATTGTTGAAATTTTAACCTCAAAAACACCGGCACCGAGGCTTGACTGGCTCAATTTCGTCGTAACAAAACAGGCATCTTCCAAAATTAAGCAGTGGTTTAAAAAGAATAACCGTGAGGAGCACATTGACCTTGGCAGATCACATCTTGAACATGAACTTACAAAAGCAGCTTTTGACGAATATCTTAAACAGGGAGAATTCGATAAAATTGCAAAACAAATGAATTATCTCTCTGCAGAAGATTTGTTTGCAGCTCTCGGATACGGAGAGACCACATTAAACAAAATTGTTAATAAACTTCAAAAACCAAAAGAAAAAAATATTGAAGATAAATTCCATACATCAAACAGAAAAAAATCCGAAAAAGATATTATAGGTCTTGAAGGTCTGATGTACTCATTTGCACGCTGTTGTTCTCCTATACCCGGTGAACCGATAGTCGGCGTTGTAACCCGCTCAAAAGGCGTTACGGTTCACAGAATTGACTGCAAAACTCTTGAATACATTGAACCTGAAAGATTACTGGATATCAAATGGGCAGGCACAAATACAAATAAAACCTACACAACCACAATTCGTATAGAAACCGCCGATAAATTAGGAATGCTCAAAGACATTATCGCAGCAGTTTCAGATAACAATACCAATATTATTACGGCAAATGTCAAATCCCGCAACAATATCGGCATAATTGAAATAGGTTTGGAACTTGACAACATAGAAACTCTAAAAAAAGTAATCAATTGCCTGCAGGCTTTGCCGGATGTTTTCAGTGTGAAACGTATTCAAACATCCGCACAAACCGCTGCACCAAAACGTCCGAATAACGGTAAACAACGCCCGCAAAAGAAAAAAAATAAAAACAATAAACAATAAAATATCAAATTTGATTTTTTATAATTTTGTCAATCATAGTATGAGTATACTGACCGCCTTCTTCAATCTGCATACATCCGCCGCCATAATATTTAAAGCGTTGCCCGTCTGATCTTATAAGAAACGAAAACAAATCATGCCCCCATTTATTTGGTCCTTTTTTTCCGTTTACATCAACGGCAATTAACCTGATACCTGCACAAAGTCCACTGATAGTACAGGAATCATAAGGAATAATTATTGTACCGTCAGCCAGCACGTACACAGTTCTACTGGTTAAAATAGCATTTTTCCTGAAATTAATGCATCCTTTTGAGATATATTCCCCGTAATCTTCATATCCGTCAGGCACTTCCGCATCAGGGTTATTAGCATTTGCCACAGTATCCATACCCTCATACTCAGGAATACATCCATCCGCAAAGGCATTACCTTCACACTTTTTTGCAATCTTCAGTAACGAAATAAACTTTTCAGATACATCTAAACAATCTGTTGCCACCTGAATATCTGCATTGGAAACACTGTAATAACACTTTGGTAAATAACCGGCATACTGTGCCTGAACATTTGCTAACCCTTGATTAATCAATGCGTATGCTCTTTTAAATTGCGTATTTAACGTTTTTTCCTGATAATTACTAATCAATGTCGGAATTGTCATCGCAGCTACTATTCCGATTATGCCGAGGGTGATTAAAACCTCCGCGAGGGTAAACGCGGCTTTTTTAGAAGATACTAAGTTACTAAGACAGTAAGGCACTAAGAAAGTATTTTTGTCATTCTGTGCACCGGCGAAGAATCTCTTGAGTAATGAGATCCTTAGGGCTTCGCCCTCAGGATGACATGATACTTCCGTCATCCCGGACTTGTTCCGGGATCTTATTTTATTGAGATCCTGAAACAAGTTCAGGATGACAGGTTCCCTGCGTACACAACTATATTGCTCGGGTTTACTATGACGAATGTTACTTCTTACTGCCTTAGTATCATAGTATCTTAGTATCTTTTTCCAACGTATACCGCCAGAACCCTTGCTAATTTCATGCCCCGATATATTTTCTCCAACTTCCTGTTCGGCGGGCCCAGCGGCACGCTGGCTTAGAGGAGTCGCCCCCCCCCGACATTTTTAAACTCTTTATTTCTCATGGCTTTCCTCCTTATTTTGGAATTATTATAACAATTTCATTCCGGAAATGCAAGCATTAACAAAAGTTACTTATTTGCAAAAAATTAAAACCCTGATAACATAATATTATGGGGAAGATTTTATTTGTATCAAACAGATTGGAAAAAATTCAACAATATGCCGGAATATTCGGCAAAAAGCCGTATGAATTTTTCACGTCTTCAGACGAAAATTCAGCTCTTGAAATTGTTGAAATAAATGTTCCTGATATAATAATTTTTGACGCCGAATTCAACGGCTTAAAACAATTAATAAAAAAAATCAAATCAATTACAAACACAACTTCATTCGTACTTCTGGCACAAAATGACAAATTAAAAGCCGACACGACTCAATATATCAACATTTTTTTGACGGATGAAATGTCTGACAACATGATTTTATCTGCAATTATGGCAAATCTTAAAACAAAACATTCGCTTGAACAATTATCAGACACAAACAAAAATCTTGCAGACAGTCTGTACCGGCTAAATGTTTTATACAGTACAAGCTCGCAATTTGCGGGTTCACTCGATAAAGAGAAACTCGTTGATTATATGATTGAAGGGCTGGATAAATCTTTAAGCTTTGATTTAACCTGTACACTTGCTTTTTGTACTGAAGATCAGCCTGTTCTGCACTTAAATTCGCTTTATGAAATTTCCGATGAACTTTTAAGCGCACTGAAACTGCGAACTGTTTTAAATTACAAATCACTTTTTGAAGATAAAAATCCGCCGTTTGATATCAATATTGACACACTAAAGGTTGTCAAAACAATAAAATATCCTGCAAACAGATTTACTTTTACACTCTTCCAGTATGATAATATGTTTGCACCGATAAGCCTTGGTGATAACTTTTTCGGCTGCATAGAAATTTTTAAAGAAACGCCGTTTACATCAGATGATGCAACATGTTTTCAAACAATTGCCCAGCAGGTTTCTCTGCCTTTAAAAAGCGCAACCCTATATCAAGAAATAAAAGCGACCAATTTGAAACTTGAAAAACTTGAAAGATTAAAATCCGAATTTATTTCAATTGTATCACATGAATTAAGAACACCTTTAACCGCAATAAAAAATTCACTGGATATCTTATCCGGAGGGAGATGCGGAGATATAAATGAAGCAGGACAAAAATTTTTATCAATGGCTCAAAGGAATGTTCAAAGACTCACAGGTATTATAAACGATTTGCTTGACCTTTCAAAAATTGAAGCAGGCAAAATGGATTACCATTTCACAAATATGGATATCCATTCTGTTATTGATTATGTAAAATTGTCACTGTCTGTTATGGCGAAAGAAAAGGGACTAAATTTAATATCCGAAGAAACACCTGATTTACCTGAGATTTATGCAGATTCTCAAAGATTAGAACAGGTTTTAACAAATCTTGTGTCTAATGCCATAAAATTCACGCCTGAAGGCAAAACTATTACAATCCGATCCCATCTTGCAGATGCATCTCAGCTTAACACTCCCGATTGTTTCAAAGAAGAAATTAAAAAATTGGACGGCAAATACATTGTTGTATGCGTGGAAGATCAGGGAATCGGGATAGCTGAAAAGGATTTATTGAGGGCATTTGATAAATTCGCACAGATTGAAAATTCTCTGTCCCGTAAAGTCGGAGGTTCAGGTCTCGGACTGCCTATTGCAAAACAACTTCTACAGGCGCATAACGGTGCTATATGGTGTGACAGTGAAGTAAATAAAGGTTCCCGATTCTATTTTGCGATTCCTGTCAGTACTGTCAATGCCGGATCTGAGAAAAATCTTGTTTTAAATTAAAAAAATTTTACGAAATGTAAAAATATCCTTGTCAGTAGCTTAATATGCTATAATAATGTTATTAGGGGAAAAGGTATGAAAAAAATCTTAATAGTTGATGATGAACAAGATATTGTTGAAAGTCTAAAATTTGTGCTTGAAGCTGCGGATTTTATATGCTACTGCGCATATAACGGCGAGGACGGTTTAAAACTTGCAAAAGATATCATGCCGGATTTGATTATCCTTGACGTTATGATGCCGAAAATTAACGGCTACAAAATCAGCAGACTTTTAAAATATGACAACAAATATAAGGACATTCCTATTTTAATGATAACCGCGCGTTCACAGGAAGAGGACAAACTCATCGGCGAAGAAACAGGCGCGGACGAATATATTACAAAACCTTTTGATTTGGAAGAAGTTGTTAAGACTGTCAAAAAATATTTGGGATAATAATGGAAACTGTAACTAACAAGACACTGGAAAAACTTAAATACGATCTGGTAAGGGCAGGACTTGTACAATATGAAGTTATTGAACAAGCTGATGAAATATCCAATGCCCAAAATATTAACATAGGTCAGGCGCTAATAAATTCAGGCGTCATAACAGAAGAAACTCTTTTAAAGTTTTTAGAATCCAGACTCCACATTCCGTATGTAAACCTTGAAGATTATTCTCTTGACCCGAATTGTCTCAAATATGTCAGCTTTTCCGATGCCAAAAGATACCGGATTATTCCGCTTTTCAAAATTGAGGATACTCTCACCGTTGCAATGGCTGACCCGCTTGATTTGTTTGCTATAGACAAAATTATTGAAAGCGCTGAATGCTCAATTGAGCCTGTAATTTCATCCGAAAGCGCTATCATGAAAAAAATTGAAGAATACTACAAAACAGACAGTACTGTCGGAGAAATATTTACAGATGCCAATTCCGATTATGATTGGCGTGATGAGCTTCATAGCGAAGATTTAAGCGATAACCATATCCAAAAAATTATCCGCGCAATCCTAAAACAGGCTATTATGGAAGGAGTGCACGAAGTAACGTTTCAAGGCGAAGATTCAGGTTTTGGAGTAAACTTCAAAAAAAATGGCGAAATAATAAATAAAGGGACAATTCCGTCTGTTTTGACCTCCTCTTTTACTGCAAGACTCAAAACACTGGCAGAGCTTGATCCTTCAGTATCAGAAGTTCCGCAGCTCGGCAAATTAAATTTTAAAGTCGACGATATGCAGGTAGTTACAAGTATTTCTACATTCCCGACGATTATGGGTGAAAGAATCTTCCTCAAAATCTATAAACCGCCAAAAGCTTTGAATAAAATAATCACATCGGATAAACAACTAAAACTTGTAAGAAAATCACTCAAAGAACCCGGTATAATCCTTGTCTGCGGATCACCTTTGAGCGGCAAAACTCATATTATCTATTCGCTGTTGCTGGAAGCTGCAAAACAGGGAATCAAAAACATCATGACTCTTGAAAGCATCGCAAAATACACCCTCAAAGGTGTCAACCAGTGTGAACTGAATGAAAATATCGGGTTTAATATGGATAAAGCCTCAAGATTTATTGAGTTTCAATCGCCTGACATAATCTATCTTGAAGGTATAAAAACAAAAGAATCATTTGACTATTTTGCAGGACTTGTTTTTGACGGAAAAACTATTATTATGGAATTTCTGGCAAATAATATGGAAGATTTACGCAATAAAATGGCGTTTTCCGACTTTGAAACACTTAAATCGCTTATCAGCTGCATGATTTTTATCCATTCAAAAGACAGCATTGAAGTCTTTGACAAGGAAACTATCCAAAAATATCTGGCATAATTTTATTTAGCAATATAAAATACCAGATTAACCAGAAAATCTGCGATAAGCATATAAAGCGTAGACAGGATTGCCGCCTGAGTGGTAGAAATACCGACCTCTTTTGCGCCGCCTTTTGTCTGATACCCTTGTGTTGCGCAGACAAGTGCTATCAATCCGCCGAAGATTGACGCTTTTAAAAGACTTATATAAATATCGCGGGTAGAAAGCCATGCCCAGACGGAATTCATATAGCGCGCGGGATGCAGGTCAATTGTAGCTGAGCAGACAAGCATTCCGCCCAAAACCCCGATAACTTCCGCAATCAATACGACCATAGGCACGGTAATCATTGCCGCAATTATTCTCGGGGTAAAATAATACCCGACAGGGTCGACTTTTAAAGTTTTCATTGCATCCACCTGACTTGTAACCTGCATATTTGCAATCTCCGCAGAAATTGCCGTACCGGCTCTGGCGCCGATTGCAAGCGCAACAAATCCCGGCGCAATTTCTCTTATCATAACTATTGCAATTGTGCCGCCGATATATGTTTCTGCTCCGGTCATCAAAAATTGTTTTGCCACCTGAACTGCAATTACAGCCGCTGCAATAAACGCTATGGACAGCGAAATTATCAAAGAATCATAACTAATGGATGCTGCCTGCGAAATTATGCTCGAAAATTTTACCTGCCTTTGCAGTAAATATTTCAGGCTTTTAAAAAAATTTATAACACACAGACCGAAAAATTCTATCATATAAAAAATATATCACGAACAGCTAATTTTTGGCAAGGTTTGCACTTTTTATAAATTGTTTTGCGTCGTTTATAGGGATTGCAAAGCCTATTCCGATATTTGAAATATTATTATCAGGGTTATAAATCGACTGGTTAATCCCGATAACTTCTCCCGAGGAATTTAAAAGCGGTCCGCCTGAGCATCCGGGGTTAATAGCGGCATCAGTTTGAATTCTGTTTTTTGTGTAGTCAATTCTTGATACAATTCCTTGAGTTAAAGTTCCGTAAAATCCGAAAGGATTACCGATAGCAAGAACTTTTTGTCCTACTTTTATTTCTTCTGAATCTCCGAATGATACCGTTTGCAATTGATTTTTTGGGTCGATTTTTAAAAGAGCCAGATCCTTGTTTTTCCCCATTTTAGCAAGAATTTTCGCTTTATAAACAATTCCGTTATACATTGTAACATCAATATCCTTGCAGTCTTCCACAACGTGCGAGCCTGTCAGGATTACGCCGTCTTTTGAAATTACACACCCTGTACCAGCAGATACCCCGTCATCCAGCTGCGCATCAATCGCTACAATTGCGGGATTAATTTTTTCATAAACCGCAATGTTGATTCTCTCATCAGGTTCATAATTAACCGCAAAGGCCGGTAAAAATCCAAGTATGAAAACTGTAATAACAGAAAAAAATTTTTGCATAACAATTCCTCTTTCTCCATATTATGTATAATTTTGCCGTCTAAAATATTACCGGAAATTATTAATTTTCGGTTGGTTCTTGAAATTATTATAATTTTAATGTATAATTCACAAAGAAGGAGAATTTGATTATGGCAAGAATTGATTTATTCAAACAACACTTACAGGAAAAGAAAGCAGTTAAAGTTATTGCAGGTATTGACAATTTTGATATCGTAAATATCAAAAAAGTTGTTTCATCTGCTGAAAATTCAGGCGCAAGCGCTGTTGACATCTGCGCTAAAGAAGAAATCGTAAAAGAAATCCGTTCTATGACGGAATTACCTTTATTTGTTTCTTCAATAGTACCGGAAGAACTCGTAAAAGCGGTTGATCTGGGTGCTGACGCAATTGAACTCGGAAACTTTGACGTTTTGTATAAAAAAGGCATTTCATTCACCGCTCAAGATGTTTTGAGATTAACAAAAGAAACTATCGCACTTTTGGGTGACAGAGAAACTTTCTTCTCAGTAACAATTCCGGGTGAAATTTCAATTACCGAACAGATTTCACTTGCAAGAGAATTGGAAACTATGGGTATTGACTTGATCCAGACAGAAGGTCATTTTGCAAAATCCTCACAGGCTGACGGTGTCAGAGGGCTTATGGAAAGAGCAGAACTCACAATTTCCAACACAATTGAACTTGCAAGAAATATTGAAATGCCGATTATGACAGCAACCGGCATCAATCCGACAACCGCACCGTTTGCATTTGCAGCAGGCGCATCAGCAATCGGAGTTGGCTCTTGCATTAATAAAATGGATTCAACGCTTTCTATGATGGCTACCATCAGAAATCTCGTTGAAATAGCTGAAAAGAATGCAGTAAAAACTATGGAATTGGTTTAAAATCTTAATTGAATAAATAATTTTAAGGCGGGCATTATTTGTCCGCCTTTTTTTATTTATTTTACAGGATATACTCATAACATTTATTTACATGTAATGGAAATTTTTTATGGTTTTAACTAAAATGTTTATCAGGAAGGAATAGATATGGAATACATTTTAGATTTATTATACATATATATTGCAATTTATTCAGTATATTTTCTGGTACTTGCGCTCAGAAATTTGAAAGATAAGCCGTTTAAAATAGAAAAACGATATGCGCAATATGAAGAAAAAGACCACCTTGCGGTTGTGATTTATTCACACAACAACAAATCAACCCTTGAAAGCCTTATAAATCAATTAAAACTTCAGGATTATCCGATTGATTGTTTTAAAGTTTTTGCGATATTGGACAATTGCAATGACGGTTCTGAAACAATTTTCACTACAAACAGATTTGTTAATGTTATCAATTTTAAAGACAATGGCACACTTGGGAAAGATCAGGCTGTTTCGTTGTTGATAGAACAGTTAGCACAGGATCAGTGGATTGATTCTTACATTTTCATTGATGCAAACCGCGGAATATCAACTGACTTTTTGTCTACCGTTAATTCCGCACTTGTCAAAAATTCCGTTCTTAGCGGTGAAACTCTAATGCTGACGGATAATCTTGATATAATAGACACTATTAAAGCCGTTTACTTAAAATATCACATGAACTTTATCCGTAAAGCCAGAACTCTATTGGGTCTGGCTGTTCAGGCAGATTCAGGTCTGTTCATAATAAAAAAAGAAATCGTTGACAGAATTGGCGAAGTTGACTTTAAAAATATTGACAGCGAATTAAAATACAGCATTTTATTATCTAAAATAGGATACAGATGCGCATATAATCCTAATATTCAAACATTTGTAAATGCTGAAGGGTATATCTTCAGACGTCCCAGACTTTCGCAACGATTAAAACTCTTCAAAAACTGTTTTAAAAGCATTTTTACAAAAAATTTCGTATTTACGGAACACGTCTTATCATTAATTGCACCTAATTTCTGGCTGCTTGTAATTGCCTATCTGGGATTGATGAAACATTCTTACAAATATTACTTCTTTGTTGATTTCAAAGTAGTATTGTTCTCTTTTATAATATTAATTGCAGGTTTTGCAATAAGCTTGATTAACGCTAAGTTAAATTTGAAAGAAATAATTTTATTATGTTTCTATCCTTTATATTCAATATGCCATATTATAAAAAATCTTCCGCCTATTCGCGGTATTTTTGCTAAAATTGCAAACGGCATGGTAACAAATGAAAAAGATAAACTTTCAATTGATGTTGTGGTATCAACCGGCAAAAGCGATCTTCCATGTAAATTGGAATTTATATCAGACAAAGGAATTTCAAAAGTAAGATTTATCTTTAAAAACAAAAAATACACAACCGGCGGTCATTTAAGAATGATTGATGCGCTGCAGGAATTGAAGTCCAAGCTTGATGATTACGGATTTATTCTAAAAATCTGCAACTGCTGCTCTCACTTTACGTCAAATGTTGACGGTTCAACAAATATGTTGAAAGGCACCTGCAGCTGCGATTATCCTAGTCCTTCATTAAAAGAACCAAAACCGACATTGATTTGGAATTCCTGTTCAAAATTTTCACCGGCAAGATTAAACAGCCTTATTGAAGAAATGGTTTCAAAAGGACAGGAAAAATAATCAAAGTTTTGAAACAAGTTCTTTTATCATATAAAAAGAACCGCATACAATAGTCAATTTGCCGTCAGTATAATCAAATTTTTGTGCTGCAAATTCTTTTGACTCATACGGACAAACTGCCTGAAGTTCATCAATTTCAGCGGAATTCGGATAATCAAAATGATAAAAATAGATTTCATCCTCCGGCTTAAATAATTCAGAAATCATTGTATTGAAATCTTTATTTTTAAGACAGCCGAATATAAAACGTTTTTTGACAGAAGGATAATAAAAATCCAGACTTTGACGCAGAGCTTTAATGCCGTTCGGGTTATGCGCGGCGTCAATTATCATATTTTTATCCGGAATATATTGAAACCTGCATGGATGCTGAACCTTTTTTAAGGCTTTTTGAATTGTGTCTTCAGAAATTTTTTTAAAAAGATAACGGACTGCCGTTAGTGCAAGAGATAAATTTTCCTGCTGGTAAAGTCCTTTCAATGAAAGATTTGACGTATCTTCAAAGGGCGATACCATAATCATAAGGGAATTTTTCTTATCAGCGGTGTCTTTTATTATTTCAAAGCCTTCGGCAGTAATAACGGGACAATTTTCTTTAATAATCCCTGATTTTTCGAAAGCGATTTGTTCTAAAGTTTTGCCGAGTCTTTCCGTGTGGTCAAAATCAATGTGAGTAATAATTGAGCATAAATTTGATTTTATAACGTTTGTTGCGTCAAATCGTCCGCCGAGTCCTGTCTCCAGAACTACTACATCAACTTCATTATCCGCAAAGTATTTAAACATAACGGCCGTCAGAATTTCAAATTCCGTAAGATGAATATTATTTTCATCAGCAAGAGCACATATTTTTTCGACATAATTTGCAAAATCAACTTCCGAAATCTCTTTTCCCGAAATTTTAATTCTTTCTGTATATTTAAAGATATGCGGACTTGTGTACAGACCTACTTTCATCCCTGCTTCTTTTAAAACTGTTGCAATAATCGCACAGACAGAACCTTTGCCGTTAGTTCCCGAGACATGAATACATTTTAATTTATCTTGAGGATTACCTAAAATATCAAGAATACTTAAAATTCTCTCCAGCCCAAGTTCAATATAAAATCTCCCCTGACCTGTTAAAAGCTTTACTGCATCTTCGTAATCCATAATCAATAAAACCTCTGTATAATCGGGAGATTAACCCCTCTGCAGAACGAGCGTTCCGTAAGTCTTATGCCAAGACAGCATTGTTTACGTTTAAATTGTGCTCTGTATATTTTTTTAATAGTATCAAGTACAAGTTCCGTTCCGTATTTTGAACAAATTTCTTCTACAGGTTTATTTTGTTCAATATACATTTCAATAATATCATCGAGAATTGCATATTCAGGAAGTCTGTCCTGATCCTTTTGACCAGGATGAAGCTCTGCAGAAGGTGCTTTTTCAATAATTGCCTGCGGAATTCTTTCTTCATTACTGTTAATATACGCACAAAGTTTATAGATATTTGTTTTGGTTAAATCACAGATTAAATTCAATCCTCCTGCAAGGTCGCCATAAAGCGTTCCAAAGCCCATTGCTGCTTCTGATTTGTTACTTGTTGAGAGCAAAAGCCTGTTGTCACGGTTTGAGAAAAACATTAAAATAAGTGCCCTCAAACGCGCCTGTAAATTTTCTTCAGCCAAATCCTGTTTTGATTCATGGGCAATTTTTTCCATAAAATTGTCAAATAACGGCGTAATCGAATGCTTTTCCGTTTTAATCCCCAAATTTTGCGCCAGAGCAATTGAATCCGTAACACTACCTTCTGATGAATACATACTCGGCATCAAAACACCGAGGACATTTTCAGCGCCCGCAGCATCAGCTGCAAGAACAGCCGTTAATGCACTGTCAATTCCTCCGGATAGTCCCAGAATAATCTTTTTAAAACCGGTATTTTCGCAATATTCTTTTAATGCAAAAGTCAAAACTTTATAAATAATTTCTTCAATTTGAGGCTCTTCATATTGAATTACTCTTTTGAAATCCACTATCTCGCATGTTGTTTCACAAACAGGTAAGTGCATAACCAGTTCATTTTCTCTATTTTTTGCAAAGCTTCCGCCTGCAAAAATATTTTCATCAGACATTCCAACTGCATTAACATAAATAAAATCATTTCTTGTGTTAATACTTTCGATAAATTCATTGTATTTATCCATTACAAAATATTTATTTTTGGCAAGTATATACAAATCGCAAATTACATCATCCCTGTATATCTCGTCAACGTAAACATTTTGACCAAATATTATATAAAATCCATCCTCTGAAACTCCGACAACACCGTCCTGTATCAGAACATCTCCGAGCAAAACAGCTTTATCGTAATTTTTTTCGGCGATTTTTTCATAAAATTTCATCTCGGCATTTTGTGCCCTGTCGTCAAACGCAAGATCCTTTGCTCCTGTGTCTTCCATATCGTATTGCGGGAAAATTATCAAATCACAATCGGTTTTTTCAATTGTATCCGTTATTTGCTTAAAATTAAAATCAAAATCCGCAGTTTTAAATCTTGTCTGTGCCAGTGCAATTCTCATTATTACTCCTTTATTCCAATTTCAAATAATTGACTTTTTCCCAGCTTAAATCAATATATTTAACCTTACCTTTAACCTTTTCAACCTGAGGAAGAATCGACGGTATCCGCTTGATTCTTTCGTATATATTATCATCCGGCGACCCTAACCTTACTGGAACACTGGTGATTTTAACATAAATATCATCAGGATTACGCATATCTATATACTCAACCTTTTCGCGTGAAAAAGTTTCAACATATTTTGCAATTCTTTGAATCTGCCGAATTTTATTCACATCCCATTTACGGTAATCATCCCCCTTATTACCATAAGATAAAACCTTAACGGTTTTATATTCTTCCGGCAACGGCAGATAATCAGGACCTATTATCAACCTGCCTTCCCGTGTAAATGCGGCAACAGGTTTAACTTTTTCGTCGGGAGCAACTGTTATAACCGGTATTGCTTCACGAATTATAATTAAAATTCTTGCAGGAAAAGCATACCGCCTGATGTACACATCCTCAACAGGAGCAAGAGACATAAGCTTATATTTTAATTCTTTCAAATTTGCCATATAAATAGGTAAAACAGGAACTTCAATCTGTTTCATAACACTTTTAATTTTTTCCGTTTTAACTATTTTATTATCAACGATTTGAACTAAAGCAGGGTCGAACGTTAAGAATATATCCTTAGGAAGATACCATCCCGGCATTATGGAAAATAAATAGACACCGGCCACAATTGCACAGCCGGTAAAAAATCTGAGCAAATGTTTCAGAAAACTCTGTTTTTTCTTTCCTTTTCTGAGTTTTCTTTCTCTTTGCTTGGCTTTTAAAAGCTTTTCAGGATTCTCAAACTCTTGATACTCAGTCATTATTTATTCAATCTCGCACTATTTAAAATTAACAATACCAAATTATCATAATCAATACCCATAGCAAGAGCCTGCGCCGGTAAATCACTTGTAGCAGTCATTCCCGGGCTTGTATTGATTTCCAACAAATACGGAATATCGTCCTTCATCATAAAATCAATTCTGGAGACCCCGCTGCATCCGGCAGTTTCAAAGGCTTTAACAGCAAGTTCTTTCACATATTCCGTAACTTCCGGTGACAAATTTGCCGGACATATAAAATCTGACATACCTTGCGTATATTTTGCTTCAAAATCATACCACTCTGTTTTAGGTCTTATTTCAAGTATTTCGGTCGCAAAAGAGTTACCGCAGGACTCTAATACACCCACTGTAACAAAGAAACCGTCTATAAATTCTTCTACCAGAACATCATCATTATATTTTATTGCCGCCTCATAAGCAGCCTGTAAATCCTCTTTTTTATCAACTTTTGTCATGCCAAAACTTGAACCTTCGCTTACAGGTTTTACAAACAGAGGATATTCCAAATCCGCAGTTTTTTCAAAAATATCTTCGCCTTTTTTAATAAACGCAGATCTTGCCATTATAATATCAGGATTGGTTGAAAGAATTCTTTTGGTAAATTCTTTATTCATACAAACAGAACTTGCCATAACTCCGCATCCTGTATAAGGAATTCGTAAAATTTCCAAAATTCCTTGTATACACCCGTCTTCGCCATATTTTCCATGCAAAGCATTAAAAGCATAATCATATTCGCCTTCTTTAAGTTTTAAAGCGATATCTTTATCCACGACAACCAATTCGGCATTATCAAATCCAAGTCTTTTGAGGGCGTCAAAACACCCTTTGCCTGAGCGCATGGATACCTCAGCTTCTGATGACATACCCCCGCATAAAACCGCTATTTTTGATTTTTTATCAATTCTATTTGTAATTTCTTGCATAATTTTACCTCTTCTTCATCTTTTCCGCCCAAATATCTAACCTCAGGCACTAATTTTATACCAAATTTGTTTTCAACAGCCGAAGACATTTTATCCATTAACGTTAAAACGTCCAGGGATGTTGCAGAATTTTCATTAATAATAAAATTTGCGTGATTTTCAAAAACTCTTGCTCCGCCGACTCTAAAGTCTTTTGCGCCTATGGATTCCAAAAGCCGTCCGGCAGAATCATTTTTCGGATTTTTAAATACACTTCCGCAGTTCGGCAATGTCAAGGACGGCTGCTTGTCCTGTCTGAAACTCAAATTTTTATTCATTCTTTCCTGAATATTTTCAGAATTATCCGGCACCAATTCAAATGTCGCATCTAAAACAATATAAGGCTTCTTCTGACATATTGAAGTTCTGTAGCCAAACTCCATATCTTTATTAGAAAGCTCAATCATTCCGTTTTCATAAGAATAAATTTTTGCGGATTTTAAAACATCTGCAATACATTGTCCGTGAGCGCCCGCATTCATATAAACCTCTCCGCCGACAGATCCCGGAAATGCTATCATAAATTCCAAGCCGCTTAAACTTTTCGCTGCAGCCTGTTTTGATAATTTAGTTCCTCTGACCCCTGCACTTGCCGTAACGGTATATCCGTCAAATTTAATTTCATCCATTCGTTTTGTACAAATTAAGGCACCGTCATAACCTTTTGATGAAACCAGAACGTTCGACAAATTCCCAACAACTACAGCATCAGGTTGGGAGTTTAATACCTCTATAAACTCATCAACAGTCTCCGGAAAATATATTTTTTTAACTTTTCCGCCGATCTTAAAAGATGTAAATTTGGAGATATCAAAATCATTTTCCGCAAGCATTCAAACTCTCCTCACGACATGCCAGAAGTTCTTTTCCAAGATTGGTAATAGTGCCCGCACCCAACCCGATTACAATATCACCGGACTTCAGTTTAGGAAATAATTTTTCAGCAACTTCTTTAATACTGCCGGAAATATATTCAGCAGAATGTTTTTCTGCCAATTCTTTTGTGAACCTTTCAGAATTAATCCCTTCAATAGGTGCTTCAGATGCTGCATAAACATCCGTAACCACAACATGATTAACTTCATCAAAAGCATTCAAGAAATCATGCCATAAATTACTTAATCTGGTATATCTGTGCGGCTGAAAAACAGCAATTACATTCCGCCCCTTAAAAGATTTAGCGGAAGAAAGCGTTGCCTTGATTTCTGTCGGATGATGCGCATAATCATCATAAACACTTATTCCGTCAAATTCACATACCTTTTGAAATCTTCTGCCCATACCGGTAAAATTCGCAAAATACGGTTTTACTAAAGCTGTGTCAACTCCTGACTCTCTTAATGCCGCAAAAACAGCAAGAGAATTATATACATTATGCAAACCTTTAAGACAAATTTTCATATCTGATAAAAATTCACCTTTATAATAAATATCAAAAGTCGTAAAATCTTCATTATACTCAATATTTTTAGCCGCATAATCAGCATTATTAAGCCCGTATGTGATAAATTTTCTGCCGGATAATTGCGTTGCACCTTTGCAATCATTATTTATAAGAACTTTTGCTTCCGGTTTAAGATTTGAAATAAATTTATCAAAAGTTTCTATGATAGAAGTCAAACCGTTTTTATAAAAGTCAAGATGATCAGCTTCCAGATTGTTTACGACAACAACATCCGGAGAATATTTGACAATAGTACCGTCGCTTTCATCCAATTCCGCACAGAAAAATTTACCTTCCTGAGAATGTGCATTTGTCCCTATATCAGGCAGCATGCCGCCAACAACATATGAAGGTTTCAAACCCGCCTTTTCCAGAACATACGAACAAAGCCCGCTGGTTGTGGTTTTTCCGTGAGTGCCTGAAAATCCTATAAAAAATTTACCCATTTTGGACAATTTTGCAAGAACATCAGATCTGTGCATAATAGTAAGTCCGAGCCGTCTTGCCTTTTGCATCTCCGGATTATTTTCTTTAATTGCAGTACTTGCAACGACTATACAATCTTCCGGCAAATTATCCTCATTATGTCCTATATATACTTTTGCGCCCAGAGCACGCAATTTGTCAATATATTTACTGTCATTAATGTCTGAGCCGGATACCTCATAACCGTTTTCCAAAAGATATTTGGCCAGACCGCTCATTCCTATTCCGCCTATTGCAATAAAATAATACTTCTCTCTCAATTTTTTATTCCTTTTTGCTATTTACTTTTACTATTATAATACCAAAAAACTCTCTTGGGCTGAATGTTATTATTTTTTAATATTTAAATTATAAAACGTTAGCTATAAACTTTTCTTATTTGTTTTATTAATTTGTAGTAAAATAAAAATATGCTGAAAACAGGTGAGAAATTCGGAGCATTTATTGTACCCACAGGTATCGGAGCTTCAATCGGAGGCTATGCAGGAGATGCCAGTGTTTGGGCAAGAAAATTTGCTGATATCTCAAGGCTTATTGTTAATCCAAATGTTGTAAATGCCGGCGGGTTTTCAGGAATTACCGATAATATGTTTTATGTTGAAGGTTATACTCTTAACAGCTTTTTTAAAGGGGAAATTAATTTAAAACCTTCCAAAAACAATAAAATAGGTATTGTCTTTGACAAAAGTATACCTGAAGATGTTTTAAATGTTCATATAAACACTATAAATGCCGTGAAAACCGTATATGGTGTCGAGGTAACAGGTTATGAGATTACGGATAAAGATGTCGGGGTAGAATTTTTTATGACGGATTTTGGTACTTCTGTCGGGAAAGTCAAAAATATCGAAACTCTTAAAAAATCCGCTCAAAAACTTTTAGCGCACGGTGCTGATACAATAGCACTGGTTTGTATGTTTGAAGATCCTGAAAATGATAATCCCGATTATGCCAACGGTTCGGGCGCGGATCCCGTTGGCGGAGTTGAGGCTATTTTATCGCACTATATTTCAAAAGAGTTAAAAGTCCCTTGTGCGCATTCACCTGCTTTCAAAGATTACTCAATATCATCTGATATTGTAAACCCTAAAGCCGCTTCCGAATATATCACGCCAACCTTTTTGCCGTGTATTTTACTCGGGCTTTCAAATGCACCTTTAATCGGCGGTGATGTTAATATAGAACAATTAGATTATCTGGTTATGCCGTTTGATTCTCTGGGCTCTGTACCTGTTTATGAAGCAATAAAACGAAATATACCTGTTTATGCGATAAAAGAAAATACAACTGTTCTGGATATAACAAATGACAATCTGCACAAATCCGATAATATTAAAGTGGTTGATACATATTCAGAATGTCTTGAATTAATCAAAAACAATTAAGTCCGGAGTTTTTTGCAATTTATAAAACATTTTTGCAGACTGTTTAAATGATTCAGGGTTGGCACTTACGTAAATTTCTTCAGAACCGCAGGACACGGCTGTTAAATCATTTTTTATCAAATCATCTTTTATAAATTCTGCAAAATATATTGACGGGTCAATAAACATGTTTGCCGGCGCGAATTTCTGCAATATATCAAGCAAATACGGATAATGCGTGCAGCCTAAGATAATTTTATCAGGGTTAAATTGAAACATTTCATCAAGTTTTTCTTTTACCTGAACAATACTTTGCGGCTGATTTAGTTTATTTTCTTCAACTATACGAACCCATTCAGGACAGGCAATCTGAAAAACTTCTATTTTTTGATTGTATTTTTCTATTTCTTTTTTATAAGCATTGGAACTGATAGTTGCAGGAGTAGCAAATACCCCGATTTTTTTGACAGGTAATTGTGCAATAACACCCGCTACAGATTGAATTATCGGATAAATTTTTATATCATATTTATCCCTTATTATGTCATAAACAACGGAAGACATTGTATTACAAGCAATTACAACAGCTTTGGCACCCTTTTTTATAAAAAAATCAAAGATTTGATCTGCATATTCAAGTAATTCTTCTTTTGTTTTTTCGCCATAAGGCATGTGTTTTGTATCGCCGAAATAGATATAGTTTTCTAATGGCAGAAGTTTTTTGAGCTTTGAATATACAGTTAAGCCGCCGACTCCTGAATCGAAAAAGGCTATTGGATTATTTATTCTCTTTGAAATAATTTTCTACTCCTTCCGCAATTGCTTTTGCGGTTGCCTGTTTACGTTTATCACTTACCAGCTCTGCTCTTTCTTCAGCATTTGAAATAAATCCTATTTCGACCAGTATTGCAGGTGCTGTAGTATGATTTATAACATAAAATTTAGATTTAAACAAGCCGCGATTTTTACTTTTTATATTACTTGCAAGTGACGCATGAACTGTTTGAGCAAGTGACATACTCTCCTGACGGTAATAGTGAGTTTCAATACCTGTAATTTCAGGCTTTTCGCTTGAATTTACGTGAATACTTACAAAAATATCAGGATGTCTTTCTTCACTAAATGCAACTCTGTCTTGTAGTGAAACGGTTTTATCAGTATCCCGTGTCATTTCAACTTTATAACCTTTTTTCTCTAATATATTTTGAACACGTTTTGAAACATCCAGAGTAATAGCTTTTTCGGTTATATCACCTCTTATCGCACCAACATCAGATCCGCCATGACCGGGGTCTAACACTATTTTTTGGATTCCGGAATTTTGAACCGGAGGTTTTGTCTTTTTAGGTGCCGTAACCTGTATTTTTAAAGTTTTACTATCAGCTCCCAGATAAGTATTAACAAACGTATCCGGTTCCGTAGGAATAGTAAGTTTCATACCTATTCCCGGAAGTAATGTTATGTTGCTGTTTGCAAAAAATGTATTTTTAAATTCTTCGTTAAAGGCATCCTCATTATATCGGGATAGATTATACAGATAAACAATTAACCTTGCATTAGTGCGGTCTATTCCATGAACTATCGGATGATTAAATGATAGAACCATTGAACTGGTTTGTGAATTTATTTTTTCGCTGTTATATGAAATTATGTCACTTGTATTGGAAAATAATGATTTGTGATCCAATTTATCCAGATTAGCAATTAACAATGACTGATTATCAGTTGAATAAACCGGAATATATTTTGTCACATTCGGAGTCGTAATAACAATACGTGCTTTATTAACCTCAAATTGTCCGATTTTGACGGAATCTGTTTCATTAAGCTGATATTCTGAATTTCTTATCTCGCGGTTTACGAGAGTATTTGGAATATCATATACAATCCTCAAAGGATTTTGTAAAACCATTGGCTTTTCAATTGTTACAGAGCCGAAACCGCTTAATAAAACTCCATTTGGTCTTGGCGTAATTTGACTTATATAATATTTTGTATTTAATTTCAAATCTTTTTTAATTAAATTCGGGGTATCCATTTTTGGAGTTTGTTGAGTTGTTGTATTAAACGCCTGTTGAATTTGTTCGGTAAGAGTTTCTTTAGGCGTATTGTCCGGAACTTCAACAGTTAAATATTCATAAAAATCACTGGCGGAAGAATGCTCGTCACGGTAAGTTCTATGGAAATACTCATCTTCCCACGCAGGACTTTTTAATTTTATGATGATGTTATTTTTTATTCTTAAAAATTTAAGATTTGCAGGATTAAAATCATCATCGTAATATACAACAACACGTACAGTATTCGGATTTGTGCTAAACTGGTTTATTTTAACTTCCGTAATACCTTTTGCGTTAAACTTCCAGTCTTGTTTCGGAATAGTAAGAATAGAGTTAGGAATATCAAAATATGCTCTGGAGGGATTTTCCATGCACACAACCTTGAGCTCATTTGCTACCGGCTGTGTTGACTGATCAGGAATGTTCAGAACAATCATTGAGTTTGACGTATCAAAATTTGCACCATTTATCTTGAATACATCCTGGGCAAATACATTTTGATTAAATATTGATAGTAATAATATTATTAAAGTTATAAGTATTTTTTTCATTATCTATTATTATAACTTTATTTATCAACACAATCAAATTGTAAATTTTTTAAAATAAATTATATTTTCCTGCCCAAAATGTAGCTTCACTCCTGCTACATGAATGTAATTTTTTTATAATCGCGCAAACATGGGCTTTGGCAGTATGTCTGCTTATGCCGAGTTTGTGTCCGATTTCAGTATTGTTCATTCCTTTTGTCATTAATTCAAAAATTTCTTTTTCTCGTTCTGTTAATTTAAACATTTATTTTACTCCTTTCAAATAAAGTTTAACATATCGACAGAAAAACAAATTCATAATATCTCCTATTTTTAAATTTTCAAATAAAACTTGAAAAAAAAGTTTTTTTGAGTTAGAATTTTTGTAACCGAAAAGCGTGCGTAGCTCAGTTGGATAGAGCGTTTGGCTACGAACCAAAAGGTCGGGGGTTCGAATCCCTCCGCGCGTATTTTTTTGTAAAATTTTGTTAAGAACCGGAAGGTTCTTTTATTTTTTGTTAATTTTTATCTATAAAACTATAGCTGTTTATTATTTGTGTTGTATAAATTTTCTATTAAATTCCTATCATAGATATTTTTCTTTTCGTACGGAATATTTTCAAATATTTTATTTATAATATCCGCAGGCAGAGATTTTTTTTTCGCAAGATAACGAGCATAATACGGATGACAGAAGTTTTTTGCGGAATAATAATTTTCAATTGAATATCCCCAGAATTCCTTACTACGAATTAGATTTATAATGTTATCCGCCAAATTGCGAACTGTATTAATATTATAACCGCCATTTAGATACTGCATAATCTCCTGCGTAGAAAGGTTTCCGCCGCCTCTGCCGATACCTGAAATACTGCAATCTAATACAACAGGTCTTTTTGTAACTGCGGATATCAATATTTTTGCGTTATCCAAAGATAAATTTAAATTGTTATGAGAATGAAATCCCATACAAATTTCTTCATCCAAATATTTATCGGCAAGATTGAATATTTCAGCAGAAGCTTTTTCGTCCAATCCCCCGGTAGAATCCACAATTGTAAATCCTTCAGGTCTAATTTCATTAATCTGACCAATTAAAGCAATTAATTCATCGTTAGTATACTGATTAATAAATGTCGGATTGATAAAAAGTTTGTAGCCTTTATTTTTTATCAGCCGGCACAATTTTAAGGCGTCCTTCAGGTTTTGCTTTTTAAATATAAATCTGATGCCTGAAATTAAATTCTCGGAATATTCAGGCAAATTATTTACATCGAATTTTCCGTATGAAATCATTGCAAAAAATTGATTTTTGTTGGTATTTTGAGGCAAAATTGAGTTTATTTCATCAATTTTGTTGAATAATGATTGATTTTTTGTAATTTTTTTATCGGTCAAAAATCCTGTTTCAATATAATCAACACAAGCATTTTGAAGCTCTTTGACAATATTTTTTATATTATCAAAGCCAAAATTCCAATTATTCACATATCCGCCGTCACGAAGTGTACAGTCCAGAATTTTTATTCGCTTATTATTCATTAATTATAATAATACGAAAAATATACTCCTGAGACAAGCGAAATTACACCAACCCTTCTTTAAGAGCTTTGACTGCGGCCTGCGTCCTGTCATCGACCACAAGTTTCTGGATAATATTACAAACATGTGCCTTTGCAGTATGCTCGGAAATGGTTAATTCTTTTGCGATTTCGTTATTGGATTTACCGTCAACGACCAGTTTAAGAACTTCGTATTCACGCTGGGTAAGATTTGCGTGCTGTTCTTTAAACATGGCGCGGGACATTTGACGCGGCGGAATGACTCCGCAATTTTTATCGCGTAAAATGGGTACAGCCTGCGGATCTAACCACATCGCACCTTCTTTTACCGTTTTTATAATCATTTTTAAAATTTCTATATTTATATCCTTCATAACATAAGCACACGCCCCTGCATGAAGTGAATCTATAACTTCCTGTTCGCTGATATGAGAAGTAAGCATAATTACTTTTGCAAGACTGTTATGTTCAAGTATTCGTTTTGTTGCTTCTATTCCGGAAATATCAGGAAGACCGATATCCATTAAAATTATATCCGGATGTGAAATTTTATATTTTTCAACTGCTTCTTTTCCGGATTGGGCTTCCGATATTACTTCAAGCCCTTCCAATTCTTCAAAAAGTGACTTTAAGCCTACGCGCATTAATTTATGATCCTCTACTAATAATATTTTTATCGGCGGGTTATTCATATTTTTCCTCCTCATATATATTTATATGTCTTATATTTACATCATTTAACCCCTGATTTCCAAACCTTAAAGACTATATTGCATACTTTTATTTATGAAACCTCATTTGTATTTAAAATAGGAGTTAAATTTAGGCATACATTTTAAATAAATTCTTAATAAAAACTTAAACATTGCGGGGTAGAAATTTCATTCTTTTTGATTTACAATGTTGTAGATAAGAAAAAGGATGAGAAATGAAATACTCCAAATACTCAGTAGTAATAATAGGCAGCGGAATCGCGGGTTTGTATGCGGCATTAAAAATTGAACAGCAGACAAATCTTGACGACGGAATATTATTAATCACAAAATCAAAACTGGGAGAAAGTAACTCCAGATATGCCCAGGGCGGTATGGTGGCTGTAATGAAAGATAATAAGACAGATTCCACCGAATCTCATATTACCGATACTCTAAAGGCAGGAGCAGGTTTAAGCGAATTCAATGCTGTTAAATTTATTTCAGAACATTCTGACGCGGTTGTCAGAGATTTATTAAAGTTCGGAGTTGAATTTGACAGAGATGAAAATAACAATTTTTGTTTTACAAAAGAAGCGGCACACAGTGTAAGAAGAATTTTACACTCAGGCGGTGATGCGACAGGTAAAATGATTGAAAAAGCCCTGACAAAAGATGTTCGGGAAAACGAAAATATCGACGTTTATGAACAAACTGAGGCTGTAGAACTTCTCGTCAGTTCAAACAATGACTGCAAAGGTGTAATTGTATTTAATGACTTGACCCATGAATATGAAACTATTTATTCATCCGCTGTAATTCTTGCTACCGGAGGTCTGGGGCAGCTTTATAAATACACAACAAATCCTGCGGTTGCAACGGGCGACGGTCTTGCACTTGCATATAATGCAGGTGCCATTTTGCAGGATTTGGAGTTTATCCAGTTCCATCCGACTGCCCTTGCTATTGACGGCGATGAAAACAGATTTTTAATTTCTGAAGCTGTCAGGGGAGAAGGCGCAAAACTCGTTGATGCTGACGGTATTGAATTTATGCATAAATACCATGAAAAACGTGAGCTTGCTCCGCGCGATATAGTTACACGCGCGAATTATAACGAAATGCTTGAAAAACACGCTGATCATGTTTATCTTAATGCAACCTGCATTGATAAAGAAAAACTCGCTGAAAGATTTCCGAATATTTCAAGAATTTGTTTGGAAAACGGCATTGATATTACCCGTGATTTCATACCTGTTGCACCTGCCGCACATTATTCAATGGGAGGGATTAAAACAGATATGGAAGGCAGAACTTCCGTTCAAGGGCTTTATGCTATAGGAGAAGCGGCTTCAACAGGTTTACACGGAGGAAACAGACTGGCAAGCAATTCAATTCTTGAATGTGTTGTTTGTGCTTATCAAGTCGCTGATTATTTAAAAAATAAAGAATTAAAAACACCTAAACAAATTGATGAAGATTTAAAAACGACTATAGATAAATACTCCAGAGATTTGTTAATGGAAGAAATTGATGTTGAGGTGCTAAAACATGAACTTCAGAATATTATGTGGCGCGGCGCCGGGATTTTAAGAAGTGAAAACACCTTAACTAAAGCACTTGACGAAATTAAAGAATTGTCTAAAAAATTCCCCCGCAGTATAAAATGTTTAAGCAAAGAAGAATATGAATTCAAAAATATGCTTCTTGTTTCGCGACTAATTATCAATGCAGCTCTTCAAAGAAAAGAATCCCGCGGAGCACACTTTAGATTGGATTATCCGAATACGGATGAGGTCGGCAAACACAGTTTAATCACAAAAAATGAAGGAGAATTGAGTTTTGTTAAATAGTTTGTATGTAAAAGATCATGTAAAAGAGGCTCTAAAAGAAGATATTGGATTTGGCGATATTACAACCGAAAATCTAGCAACGGAAAATGATTACTTAAAAGGTCAGCTTAATACGAGAAGTAACGGCATTTTATGCGGAGCTGACGTGTTCAAAACAGTCTATGAAACTCTTTCAAAAGATATAAAAATAAAATTTCATTTCAAAGACGGTGATTTAATAAAAAAAGGTGATAAAATTGCTGATATTGAAGGTCCCGCAAAAGAACTTTTAATGGGGGAACGGGTTGCGCTCAATTATATACAAAGAATGTCAGGTATTGCAACTGAAACTAAAAAATATCAGGATGCAATCGGGAATTATCCGGCAAAAATTGTTGATACCAGAAAAACTACACCCAATTTTCGTATTTTTGAAAAATATGCAGTAAAAACCGGAGGCGGAGCCTTACATCGCTTCAATTTGTCCGATTGCGCAATGATTAAGGATAACCATATAAGACTTGCAGGCTCAATTACTAATGCCGTAAAAAAATTAAAAGAAAATCTTTCCCATGCCCATAAAATTGAAGTTGAATGTGATACCCTTGATCAGGTAAAAGAAGCTATTGCGGCTAATGTAGATATAATCATGCTTGATAATATGGATATTGAAACCATGAAATCAGCGTGCCAATTGATTAATCATAAAGCTATTGTTGAAGCAAGCGGCAATGTTAATCTTTCAACGGTTGGTGCGATTGCGTCTACAGGTGTTGACATCATATCTTCCAGCGCTATTGTTGCCAAAGCTCCGACGCTGGATATTGCACTTGATATGTGAAATTTTTCACAAATAGTGTTATTTTTACACTAATTGTTAAGCTCTATTTTTCAATAGAGTATTGGTTTGTATACCAATTTAAAAAAATAATTGTAAACTTTTTTTGCAGGCAAGGCAAATTTTATTTTGCTTTGATTTAGAATAAATGTATAGATAATAAAAGGTGGAAGATGAAAATTCATTCGATACATTATGATACAAAGCAAGGATACCATTCGGACCATCCTATGAGTCTTGAGAAAGGGTATAATGCGGGTTTACGTGAGAAAAATTCAAATAGAGGATATAGTGTAGCATTTAGCGGCAGCGGAGCGAGTAAAAAAACGAGCGAAGCTGCCGCTAAAGTTTTAAATAACTTGGGGCAAACCTGGTATGATAAAACCTTCAGATCTAAAAAATTCCATAGACTGGTAGAAATTTTTGAAGAAAAAACCGTAGTAGCACAGGCACTTGTTGCATTGGTTGTAGCCGGTGTATTAAGACCTGCAACCAATATGGCAATGGCCGGCAAAGACGACAGAGAAGACAGTATGTATGCAGCAGCACACGCTATATCATCTGCAGTGATAGGTTTTATTGTTTCTTCAATTGTTATGGCACCGTTTGATAAAGCCTTTAAAAAGATAAAAGACAATCCTAAAGCATATCTCGGAGAAAGAACTGTTGAAGGGAAAAACGGCAAACCCGGAAAAGTTTTGGAAAGCTTAGCTGACAGATTTGACGTGAAAGAAATCGGAATGAGAAAACTTGAAAAATCTCAGCCGTATAAAAATATAAGAAAAGTAACTCAGATGATTCCGGATTCAATTGTCCTCGGTATTCCAAAAGCAATGCTTACAATTGCGTTGATACCGCCGATTTTAAAATACGTATTCGGATTGGAAAAGAAAAAAGCGCCGGCTCAAAATAAAACAGAAGCAGGATTTATGGATAAATATATGCCGGTATCAATATCAAAATTTGTGGGAGGTGACAAATAATGCAGGTAAATTTTCAAACAGTTAATGTCAATAACCACAAAAATTATTACAAAAATAATACGCCGTCATTCACCGGCGCACCACACGTTGAATCAAAATTATTTGCTCCTGTAACAAAAAAATATGATGACCTTGCGGAATTTATAGCAAGAAATTATTACGAAAAATTTTATAGAAGCAATTTCGGAAAATGGTTTATTGACAAGACCAAAAATGTAAAAAATATGACGACACATATGTCTGCATTAGGTGCGACATTAATTTCAGGAATGTATACAATCAGGACTTTGCAGAATGATAAACTTGACCCTGAAAAACGTAAAACCCTTGCATTAAATGATGTAATGACATGGGGAATATCCACAGCCGGTTCATATTTCCTTGACCATAGACTCGGAAAATGGTGCGATGGGGTTACAACAAGATTTGTTGCAAATTATGTTGATACCAAACCCGAAGCTAAAAATAAAGAATTATTCGGAGACTGGGATCCGAAAAAAATATACCAGTTTATCGAAGAAGCACCTCAAAGAGCTTATGATAAAATTACCGAAATGAAAGCTAAATTAAGCCCTGAAGAATTTGAAGCATGGCTTAAAAAAGCTCGACTGAATAAAGATGACATTACGGATATTTCTGATCAATTATTATACAAAGAATACTCCAAAATTAAAAAAATGTGTAAAGACAACAAGACACCTGAAGTATTAAAAAAATGGCTTAAAGATTCCGGAACAACCGAAGAAGCTCTGGGCAAAATAAGTAAGACAGTTACAAAATCCGTATTGGACTTGAACTTAGACTTTTTAAGAGATAAACGACTTACAACACTAATTGACGGCATAGGTATTTTAAAATCCTTGTTCGTATTCGGTATGGTCTACAGATATATCGTTCCTGTACTGGTTATGAAACCTGCAAACAAAATCGGGGCATATCTGCATAAGAAAAATGCCGAAAAAAATCAGGATCAAAATGTAAATAAAGCAGCATAAATTTTCTGCATCTTAATATAAAAAAGAACTCCAATTTTGGGGTTCTTTTACCTGACGCCAATCATAGTAAATGTCGGCATATTAATGATTTTTGAATTAGAACTTTCATTATAAAAAGAGACATTACCGGAGCAGACAGGGATAGAAATTTCATCGCATGCCTTCTTAATAGCTTGAATTACTTCTTTAAATTCATACATCGTCGGCGGGATTTCAGGATTTGCAAAATTGAGGCAGTTTGTAATTCCAACAGGTTTAAAACCTTTTGATTTAAAAAAGTTTGCCGCATCAAGTAAAGCGGAATATGTATTTTTAACTGTTGAAGAAAATGTATAAACCCCGAGTTCACAATTTTCTTCCCATATTCTGAGGATATTAAACTGCGGGTTATCCTCTGGTGGCAACACTGTCCTGCATCCGACAGTATGGTCATACCGTTCAAAAATTGATTTATTATTTATAGAAATTATTTTACTTTCCGGTGATTTTTCAACTGAATAATCAAGAGACACATCCGGCGGGGTCACCAGAACATCAACAGGAATGTTTGCAAGGGTTTTGTTCCCCTGTTTTACTATGTAATTTTTTTCTTTAATGACATCCCCTATTACGGAATATTCAAGCTCAAATTTTTTAAGAATTTCGGAAATTGCGACAACAGCCGTATTTTCCACAACAAACAACATTCTTTCCTGAGTTTCCGAAAGCATAATCTCAAAATCTTTTATTGAATTATCGCCGATATGAATTTTTTCAAGGTCAATTTCAACTCCTGCATTACTTTTAAATGCAACCTCGGATGTTGACGAAAGTATTCCGGCAGCACCGCAATCCTGACAGGATACAACAAGTTTTTTACTAAATATCTCAAGACAAGCTTCAATAAGCTTTTTTTTCATAAAAGGATTAGCAATCTGGATGGATAATTTGTCTTCTTTTTTTTCATCACCGAGTTTTTTAGATGCAAAACTTGCACCGCCCATACCGTCTTTCATTGTGGCAGAACCTACAAGCATAAGTCTTAAACCCGGACGGGCTTTGTTTGATGTTAAAATATCCGAATATTCTGCAATTCCTATACATGTAACATTCACCAGCGGATTTTCAGTAAATGCTTTATTATATAATACTTCTGTCGAAATTGTAGGCACCCCGATAGAATTGCCGTAATTTGAAATCCCCTCTACTACACCTTCAATAATTCTTTTATCATCCCCGAATTTTAATGAATTACAAAGCGCAATAGGTCTTGCATTCATAGCAAGAACATCTCTTACAATTCCGCCTATTCCTGTTGCAGCTCCGTTAAAAGGTTCTACGGCACACGGATGATTGTGAGATTCCATTTTAAAAAGGATTGCGTGCTCACCAATTTTTATACCGCCGGCGTTTTCGTTATAATAAATTGCATTTTTACGCGGTAACTTTTGTAATAATTTACGTGAATGCAAATATCCGCAATGTTCCGAATATGTTGCACTGAAAAGATGCATTTCAAATTCATTTGGAACTCTGTTTAATTTTTCCGTAATGTATTTTTTATATTTCATTTTGAATAAATTCAAACACCTTTCTTCCGTCAACCAAACCCAATTCTTCAAATACCGCACGTTCCGGATGCGGCATCATACCGATTATTCTTTTTTGTCTATCATAAATTCCCGCAATTCTGTCATCGGAACCGTTTACATTGTTTTTATAACGCATAATCACTTCTTCACCGTTTTTACCGGTGTAATTTCCCTGATGATGCGCTATAGGGAGCCGGATTATTTCATTTTGAAATTCTAATTCCGTAACCTTTGAAACGAAATGAAGATTTTCGTTATAAGTTAAAGCTCCTGATAGAAGCTTTGCTTCTGTCAAAATTTGAAAGCCGTTGCAAATTCCGACTATTAAAGATTTTCCTACCGGCAAAGATTTGACAGCTGGCATAAGTTTGGCAATTCTACCGGATGAGATATGATCACCAAAGGAAAAACCTCCTGGAAGAAAAATTACATCATAATATTTTTCGATTTTATCATTTTGCCATATATATTCAACATCCCAGCCTAAATATTCTAAAGCCTGTTTTGTATCACGTTCGCAATTCGTTCCTAAAAATGTTATTATTCCGGCTTTTACCATAGTATTTCGTATTCTTCTATAACGCTGTTTGAAAGAATTTCATCGGCAATTGTTCGTACAATCTTTTCAGCTTCTTTCTTATCATTAGCATCAAACTCAATTAAATATCTTGTGCCGACTCTGCACTTGATATTTTTAATAGGCATAAGCTGGTGAATTGCCTGTTCAAGAGTTTGAGCCTTAACGTCTTTTATTGTATCTTTGAGTTTTACATTTACAACAGCTTTAAATTTTTCCATACATAAATTTTAACACGAAAATCACTGATAATAATTGATTGCCATAAATTCATTTTTATTGTATATTTATCTTTAGATAGGAAGATTATGTTAGATTTCGACGCAATTGCAAAAAAATGTAATTTGTTTGATGAAACTGACGTTGAGGCGGTCATTAACAGCATTGCCGCTCTGGATGAAGAATATTCAAAAGAAGATTTGGTCGAAATTTATAACTATATATTATCTGTTTCAAAAAATCCTGATATTTTGTCTAATGTTATAAAATTTGCCGACAGATTCAGATTTAAATCAACACTTAATGTGTTAATTGATTTGTTATTGTCTAAAAATGAAACAAACGATCCTTCTGTTAATGAAAAATTCGTTAATTTACGCGCCTTATGTGCAAAAGCAATATCAAACTTTAAAGATACAAGTACTGTAACACCTCTTTTATACTGTCTTAATAATAAGGATGAACATTACAGAATCCGTCTGGCATGCGCCGATGCTCTGGGTAAAATCGGTGACAGATATGCGGTTGCACCATTAATTGATGTTGTCAAAGATGAAAATGAAAAATCGGTCTATTTAAGAGAATCTGCAGCATCTGCACTGGGGCTTCTGGGAGATATGAGGGCAATAGACCCGCTTGTAAGCATTCTTGAGACAAAACAGGGGCTGATGAACAAATTTACATTTTTAAAAGAAAGAGTAATTGAGGCACTGACCAAACTCAGACTTGACGGAAATGACAGAGTATTCCATGCATTAAAAGCTTCATTGGATGATGAATCAGCACAGGTAAGGATTAATGCAATTGAGGCACTGATGGAAAGTTCCCATCCTAAAGCTGTCGAGGCTATAAGAACATGTCTTGAAGACAATGATGAGGAAGTCAGAAAAAATGCTTTGATTGCGCTCTATAATCTTCAGGGACGAGATATATTAGATGAAGTAATAAGTCTTCCGACATATGTTCAAAGCCTGAAAGATGAGGCTAAGTATATGATTGAGGAATATGAAGATGACTAAATCCATTATACTTCTGTCCGGTGGTTTGGATTCCGTCGTCAGTCTTGCTTTATGTAAAGAAAAATACAATATAGAACTGGCTTTGACTTTTGATTACGGACAAAAATCAGCTGAAAAAGAGATTAATGCCTGCAAAAAAATTTGTGAACACTATAAGATGCAGATTAAGGTCATAAAACTGGACTGGCTGAAAGAAATTACCCGTACAGCTCTTGTAGATAACAAAATACTTCCCTCCGGTATACAAAAAACTTCAAATTCCGTCTGGGTTCCGAATCGTAACGGATTATTTCTTAATATTGCAGGATGCTTTGCTGACAGTGAAGATTTTGATTATATTCTAATAGGTGCGAACAAAGAAGAGGGCGAAACTTTTCCTGATAATACACAAACCTTTATTGAAAGAATTAATGCTGAATTTGAATATTCAACAAAAAAACATCCTAAAATTATTGCTCCCTTGATAAATTTTGATAAAAATGATATAGTTAAACAAGCAATTGAGTATTCAGTGCCGTTGGAGATGATTTGGAGCTGCTATGACGGAACGGATAAGCATTGCGGCAAGTGCGAATCCTGTACAAGATTAAAAAATGCTCTTATTGCTAATAATGATACAAAATATTTAAAAATACTTTTTGAAAAATTATGAAAACTTTATTTATAGATGACCAAATTAAATATGAAGGCTGGCAGCTGTCACCGCACTGGATTTATAAAAATTTTAAACTCCAGGGTGATGCCATTGTTGCGTTCACGGGAGAATGTGAAGTTAAACTCGGCGAAATGGTTGATATAGAAGACGTTATAAATAACGAACCCATTTACAGTAAAAACATGCTCAGCTTTATTACCGAACAATTTAATGTAAACCTTGTTGAGGGCGTTTTGAGACAAAGATTATTGATTTGTATAATAAAAGAGGTTCTTGAGAAACGCGGAGTAAAGGTTGAGCGTTTCGGTGACGATTTGTATGTAAATTGCAAAAAACTTACGGTTTCAATTGCAACTAAATCTTTGACATCAGTATTAATCCATACAGGAATAAATATAAATCCTGCAGGCGCACCTATCAAAGCTGCAGGACTTGAAACCGATTTAGGCATAACAGACGTAAAAGAATTTGCAAAAGAAATTATGCAAAAATATTCCGCGGAAATTGATGATATAATATTAGCATCAACCAAGGTAAGAGGAGTGTAAATATGATCTACGAAGATGAAGAAAAATTTGAAAAACCTTCTCATGTAAGTTATAAAGAATATAAAAGAAAATTGGAAACCAATCCGAATGAGGGTATAATTCTTTTTGTTTCAGCATTTTTTGTATTGCTTTTAATATTTCTGGGCGTTGCAAAACAATTATCACCCGATGTTGATGTATCTATCGGAGATAATTACGATAACACTGCAAATGAAGAAGTATCAAAAGGCAGTGTTGACGACAGATTAAGACTTATACAGATGGAAGACAATTCATACACATCTGACGAAACTTTTTCTCCCGAACTTGAAGAAAAAGTTGTCTTGCCGGAACACAAACATCAAGCAACTGAAGAACAAGAGGAAGAACCTATCATTCTGGAACCTCACAAACCTGTCGAACATACAACTGAAGCCGTACAGCCTGTAACGCAGCCGGCTGCTCAGTCTGCTAAACCGGCGGTACCGGAAGTTAATGCGAAAGTTATTGTAGGATATTATGCTACTGCAGAACAGGCAGAAGTCGCAAAAGGTATTATTCAAGAAGCAGGACTTAATGTCCAGCCTTTTGTAAAAAATATAGGTGCTGCTTATACTTTGCAGGTAGGATCTTTTTCTTCACGAGAAAAAGCACAAAGTGTTGCAAATGACCTCTTGAAAAATAACTTTCCTGCAAGGGTTATTATTGAATAAACGAAATTTATTTGTTTACAGTCAAAATAGTTTCTTGACGACGCTCTCACCTAATTTGCTACTATTGTCGAGAAACTATTTTTATATGCATAAAAATTTAAATCCAATCGCAGCTGTCGCCCTGACACAAAATACCCTCAAGATCGGACATTGTTTCTTTTCTTGTCATTTCAAATGTAACAGGCGTAATTGAGATTTTGTTGTTTCTGACTGCCGCAATATCTGTATTTGCCGTTGACGGTTCACTTATGAGTTCACCTGCCATCCAGTAGTAAACTTTACCGCGCGGGTCAATTCTCTTTTCGTAATTATCCGTAAACATTTTTCTGCCAAGCTCTGTTATTGCAACGCCTAAAATATCGTCATCATCAATAGACGGAACATTTACATTTAAAAGCATTTTGGGCGGAAATTTAAAATCTTTTAATTTTTTCAAAAGTGATACAACAAATTTTGCAGTATATTTAAAATCTTCATATTCAGAATGCATACTTGCCAGAGATACTGCAATACTCGGAACTCCAAGCATTGCCCCTTCCATAGCACAGCTTACCGTCCCTGAATACAAAATATCGGAACCTAAATTCGGACCGTGGTTAATCCCTGAGATTACAAAGTCAGGCTGTTCTTCCGGTGCCAAAATAGCGTTGATACCTAATTTTACACAGTCACCCGGGGTTCCGTTTGTTACCCAGGTACGTTTTGCTCCTGATTTCATTTCTTCCAATTCTTCAACCCTCAAAGGCGTGTGTAAAGTTAAAGAATGACCTGCAGCACTTCTTTCTCTATCAGGTGCTACTACATATACATCGTGATATTTTGATAATTCTTCTGTTAATGCTCTTATACCATTAGCTGCAATTCCGTCATCGTTTGAAATTAATATGTTCATAGTTTCTCCTCTTTACTTTATAATACCCGTTTTTATACCAAAAACAAAGTGGTTTTATGAGTTTTATTAATTTTTGTAACAAAGAAGAACATGTATATTAAAAATATAGCAATAATATATACTAAATTTTTTTTATATATATGTAAACACGAGGTACGCTTAAAATTGAGGAATCACAGAGAATTTTAAGCACACACACTACACTTCACACTATTTACGAGGAATGATGAAAGTTATTCCAAAGGGTCTTAATTTTAAGGCTCTTTTTTTTGTGCTACGCACATAGGCATGTTTGGTAGTTTTGATGAAAGCCATGTATGTCATTGTAAAGTGCCAAAGTCACAACAATTAACTGTCATCCTGAACTCGTTTGACTACTTTTTCAAAAATCTTTAATTTTGTGAAAAATGTCCGGTTTCCCGCAGAATCTCAAGTTGAGCAAGTATGCTCAATCTACTAACTACAGACTATTTTGCCTCTTTACAGCTATGTGCCCCATCCCATGATAATTTTTCGCGACAGTGCATATAGTCAAGATTTTTGTTATACAGAACCCATGCAGCGCATCCTCTGCCAATAGTAGATAAGGTTCCGGAACTTTCAGGATCACATTTGTCAAAAGTATGTATTTCCGGGTAGCCATTTGCTTTCCCTTCTGGTACAAATTTGTCATTGTTAAATACAAAATAAAAAGTATTTTTGCCATGTATTACGTCATTGCCGGTCGGGACGGTTACCATTATGCTTCCTTGATTATTTGAAAACCAGCCAAACTCAATGTATGTTCCGTCTTGTAAAAACATTCTGGCGTCAGGTGAGGCACTTACACCAGGTTCTTCTGTTGCAACTTGATTTTCTTCACTAAGTTTTACTCCGGCTAGATTGTAATGTGCTCCGGGATAACAAACTTTTCCTATTTCACATACTTTTGATACCTTTAGGTATTTTTGAAAGCGCTCGGATAATAGTTTATTTGCACTGTAATCATATATTATATGGCCGTTTTCGTCAGTTTCACCTGTATTTGTGGCTTTTAAACCCCATGAACTAAGGTCTCCATATTCGGCTTTAACCATTGTGTAGGCATTTGAAAGTACGGCATAAGCTTTTGTTAATTGTGAAACAATCTGCCGTTCTTGATATTTGGCAATCAATGTCGGAATAGTCATCGCCGCCACAACGCCGATTATGCCAAGAGTAATTAAAACCTCCGCAAGTGTAAAAGCTTTTTTCATATAGTCTCCTTAATCAATATTAAATTATATATTTAATTTTAAATTATTATTTTAAAAAGTCAATATATTTTACAAATTAGTATAAACTTTACCTATGGACATAAGTAAAGAAATTAAAAAAATATTGATAGATACAGATGTAACTTTAACACAGCTTGCGCAAAAAATCTCACAGTCTAAAAACAAGCATTACACAATCCAAAATTTATCTCAAAAGCTCAAAAACGGCACGATAAACGCAAAGGAAATTGAAATTATCCTTGATTGCATCGGATATACTGTATATTTTATCCCTAAAACAAAATAATTATTTATTAACCGTTAAAATGATTTCCGCAAGGCGACCGCCTTTTTTAGAGTTGAAACGGATTTCTTTTTTAGTTGTTTCTTCCGGTTTAAAATCGTTTTTCTGGTAATTAATCAAATATCTCATAAATTCAGGGCTAAACATAATACTCCTTGCACACAAAAAAATAAACTACACATATATATAAAAACATAATTTATTAAAAAATTGCCGAATTTTAATAAAACCTTTACATTTTTTATTAATAAATTTTAATGATATAATAATTTTGGAGATAATTATGAAACAGACATCAATTTTCGATATAATATCGCCGATTATGATCGGACCTTCAAGCTCACACACAGCCGGCGCTGTAAGATTGGGACTTTTAGCACGCAATATTTACGGTGAAACGCCTAAAAAAGTTACCTTCAAACTTTTTAATTCATACGCACAGACAGGAAAAGGGCATGGAACAGAAAAAGGCTTGCTTGCCGGTGTTTTGGGTCTATCAGTTGATGACAGGCGTATAAAAAATATTTTTGATGATGAAATTTCCCGAAATATTGAATATAAATTTGAATATTATGAGGATTTCAAAAAACATCCGAATTCTGTTGATTTTGTATTTGAAAACGGCAGGACAATGGATATTTACGGGGAATCTGTCGGAGCCGGTGAGGTTGTTGTAAGAACAATTGACGGATTTTCGGTCAAACTCAGCGGAAAGTACAATACTTTAATGATTGTCTATGACGATATCCCGGGCATGATTTCGAAAGTTACGTCGTTAATTCAGGCTAAAAATATTAATATTGCCTCACTTCACTGTGACAGATATGCAAAAGGCGAAGAAGCTTCAATGTGCATTTGTATAGACGGGGATTTGGACAATGATGTTATAGAAGCTGTCAAAAAAATAGACAGAATACATTTTGTAAGTTACATAAAGAAATTGGAAGATTAAATGGAAACAAAAGGTATAAATACATTTGAACAGTTATTGGAAGCCTGCAATGCCAGAGGTAAACGTATATGGCAGATTGCACAGGCATATGAGTCCGAGTGGTGCGAAGTTCCTGTAAACAAAGTCAGGAAATGTGCTATGGAAAGCCTTCAGGCAATGAAAGAGGCAATCAGAACAGGGCTTCAATCAACCGAATTATCAATGAGCGGCATGTGCGGGAATGATTGCGCTAAATTGCAAAAGCGTTTTGCGGAGCGGCCCGCTGTTTTCGGTAAAACATTTGAAAAAATTCTTACTTATGCGCTAGCAACAAGTGAAGAAAATATAAGAATGGGAAAAATTGTTGCCTGTCCGACAGCCGGCTCCTGCGGAATTGTTCCGGCTGTGATTATAGCGATTGCCGAAGATTTTAATATATCAGAAGAAAGACAGGTTAATGCGCTTATAACAGCCGGTGAAATCGGAAGAATAATTTCCGCAAAAGTGTCACTTGCGGGTGCCGTAGCAGGCTGTCAGGCAGAATGCGGAGCTGCCGCCGCGATGGCTGCAGGAGCTGTAACACAATTATTGGGAAGTCCGCCGAAACAGGTTTTGAATGCTGTAGCTCTGGCTTTGAAAAATATTTTAGGCTTAACCTGCGATCCTGTATGCGGACTAGTCGAGGTTCCTTGTGTTAAAAGGAATCCTTTTATGGCGATTCTTGCGATGACAGCGTGTGAAATGGCAATTTCAGGTATAGAATCAAAAATTCCGGTTGACGAAGTTGTAGACGCAATGGATCAGACAGGACAATTGATGTCACCTGCATTAAAAGAAAGCTCTTTAGGCGGGCTTGCGCGTACTAAAACCGCGCTTGAGCTGCAGAAAAGACTGTTCGGGTAAATTAAACTGCCAAAGGCAGGACAAGACTTTTGATTTTGGTCGAACGCAATTCGTCATCCCGCATTTATTGCGGGATCCAAATTACATTTACCGCTCAGACAATACACGCCTATGAAGTTTGTTTCGGCTACAGTTATTATTCGCTATCGCGGTATTTGTGCTGCGTAGCAGCTCCGCGCCGTGATTATAGGCGCGGTAAAAGATTGCAGGATTTTAGCCCCTCTCCTGTCCTTAGGACACTCTCTCCCCAAAGGGGCGAGGGATAAAATACTGCAACGGCACGGAGTGCGCCCGTTAGGGCTTGTGCAATCCGTAGGATTGCAAATAAATAGCGTGTTTTTCTTTTTCGGTTCACTTTTTCTTTTTACATCGCAATAAAAAGAAAAAGTGAACCGAAAGCTTCCTATAATGTTTATTATGTGAATATTTCCGGTTTTGCCTGTTTATTTGATTTGGCGCGGGTTTTGCGCCATAGCCTAAAACCCGCGCCGCGTGATATATACACTTTATGCCTTGACAGGCAAACCCTGATATATTCAAACTTTCAGCCCTTTAAAAAATATTGTAACAAAAATTTAACAAATTCAAAAAAAAGAGCTTAAAATTTCTTGACTAAATATATTGATGTAATATGATGAAGTAACATGAAAAAGTAAAGTGGGGGCGATTTGTGCCTATACACAAAAAACCCTGAAAAATATATTTATTTGCCGGTTTCAGGCAAAAGGTTAACAGCCTCAAGTTAGAAAAATTTTTTAAAAATATTAGTACGTACCATTAATAGAATGAGGTAATTTAATGTCTAAGACAAAATACGCAGAAAGAGTAACTCCGATGGGTATTCCCCATACTCGATTGGATGATTTACCGGACCTTATTGAAGTGCAGAAAAAATCTTTTGAATGGTTTTTAAAAGAAGGTTTGAAGGAAGAATTACTTTCTTTCAGCCCGATTAAAGACTACACCGGAAGATTAGAATTGCATTTCTTACCGAATTATACTTTCGACAACGCAAAGTATACAGTAGAAGAAGCAAGAATTCATGACGCGACATACGCAAAACAGTTACGCGTAATGATAAGACTTGTAAACCGTGACAGCGGTGAAATCAAAGAGCAGGAAGTCTACATAGGCGACATTCCGACAATGACCGACAAAGGTACATTTATCGTAAACGGTGCGGAACGTGTAATCGTTTCTCAAATCGTAAGATCACCGGGTGTATATTTCAAACGCGAAGTATCACCTGCAGGAAAACGTTTATACAACGCAACAATGATTCCGAACCGCGGAGCATGGTTAAAAATTGAAACAGACAGCAATGATTTAATCTACGTTAAAATAGACAAAAACAGAAAAATCCTTGCTACAACATTATTAAAAGCAATGGGCATCACAGTTTCAGAAATGGAAACTTTATTCACCCACTTTGAATTTTTGAAAAAGACACTGGATAAAGACACCACAGAAACAACGGATGACGCTTTAATAGAAGTATATAAAAAATTACGACCCGGCGATCCTGCATCTCCTCAAGGCGGCCGTTCAATTTTGGAAGCACGTTTCTTTGACGAGAAAAAATACGACATTGGCAGAGTCGGTCGTTACAAATTAAACAAAAAATTAAACTTAAATATTCCTAAAAATCAGAGAACATTGACGGTTCAAGATATCGTTGCGTCAATCGAATACTTAATCAACTTAACATATGATGAAGGAACATTAGACGATATCGACCATTTAGGAAACAGAAGAATCCGCTCAGTCGGCGAACTTTTACAGAACCAGTTCAGAGTAGGTCTTTCAAGAATTGAAAGAATTGTAAAAGAAAGAATGACTTTACAGGATTCAGAAACATTAACCCCGTTGAACCTGTTGAATACAAAACCGTTAGTTGCTTCATTGAAGGAATTTTTCGGAAGTTCACAGTTATCACAGTTTATGGACCAGACAAACCCGCTTGCTGAATTAACTCACAAAAGACGTATTTCAGCATTAGGACCGGGCGGTTTGATGAGAGAACGTGCAGGATTTGCGGTTCGTGACATCCACCCGTCACACTACGGACGTATTTGTCCGGTAGAAACTCCGGAAGGTCCGAACGCAGGTTTGATAGGTTCACTTGCAACACACGCAAAAGTCAACGACTACGGGTTCATCGAATCACCGTTCTTTGTAGTAAAAGACGGCGTTGTAACAGATGAAGTTCACTATCTGACAGCGGACGAAGACGAAAACTTCCGCTGCGCTCCTGCTGACGTTCAATTGAACAAAGACAGAAGCTTCAAAGATGAATACGTACCTGTACGTTATCATTCCGAATTCACAATGGGAGATTCCAAAAAAGTTGACTACGTAGGTGTTTGCCCGATTCAGATTATCTCGGTTGCAACCTCAATGATTCCGTTCATTGAACACGACGACGCAAACCGTGCATTGATGGGTTCAAACATGCAGCGTCAGGCAGTACCTTTATTTATTACCCAGAGACCGGTAGTAGGTACAGGTTTGGAAGCAAGAGCCGCAAAAGACTCAGGTATGGTAATCGTATCCGATGTCGACGGTGTTGTTGAAAGAGTTGTGGGTGAAGAAATCGTAATCCGCGACAAACAAAACAATCCTCACGTATATCAATTAATGAAATACGTAAGAAGCAACCAGGATACCTGCATTAACCAGCGTCCTATCGTAAACGAAGGCGACAAGGTTAAAGCGGGCGACGTAATCGCAGACGGTGCGTCAACCTGCGGCGGCGAACTTTCTCTCGGTAAAAACGTAATCGTTGCGTATATGCCGTGGGAAGGCTATAACTTCGAAGATGCTATCCTGTTATCCGAAAGATGCGTACACGATGACATTTTCACATCAATCCACATTGAAAAATTAGAAATAGATGCAAGACAAACAAAACTCGGACCGGAAGAAATTACCCGTGAAATTCCGAATGTTTCAGAAGATGCTCTGAGACATCTGGATGAACGCGGTATTGTACGTATCGGTGCGAGAGTTTATGCAGACGATATATTGGTAGGTAAAGTAACTCCGAAAGGCGAATCCGAACATCCGCCGGAAGAAAAACTCTTGAGAGCAATCTTTGCGGAAAAAGCAAGAGATGTAAAAGATAATTCATTGAGAGTTCCTCACGGCGAAGGCGGACGCGTAATCGACGTTAAGGTATTTGACAGAGAAAAAGGCGACGAATTGCCGCCGGGAGCAAATACGGTAATCAGAGTTTACATCGCACAAAAACGTAAAGTTTCAGTCGGTGATAAACTTTCAGGACGTCACGGTAACAAAGGTATTGTATCAAGAATATTACCGAAAGAAGATATGCCGTTTATGCCTGACGGAACCCCTGTTGATATCGTGTTGAACCCGCTGGGTGTACCTTCACGTATGAACGTTGGTCAAACTTATGAATTATTGTTAGGTTTGGCTGCATATTTGACAGGAAACTACTACGAAGCACCGTCATTCGACGAAATGTACGGCGAAGCTCAATCAGAAATCGCAACAAAATACGAATTGTTAAAAGGTATTAAAGAAAGCGGATGCGATTGGGTAACCGAAGACGGTAAAGTAAGACTAATCGACGGCAGAACGGGTGAACCGTTTGACGAACCTGTTGCAGTCGGTCTTTCATACATCCTTAAACTTGTCCACCTCGTTGACGACAAAATTCACGCACGTTCAACAGGTCCTTACTCACTTGTAACACAACAGCCGTTAGGCGGTAAGGCACAATTCGGCGGACAAAGATTCGGTGAAATGGAAGTTTGGGCTTTGGAAGCTTATGGTGCAGCTTATACATTACAGGAAATGCTTACAATCAAATCCGATGATGTAAACGGCCGTAACAGAGCCTACGAAGCAATAGTTAAAGGCGACAACATTCCGAGACCGGGTATTCCGGAATCATTCAAGGTACTTGTAAGAGAATTGCAAAGTATCGGTTTGGATATAACAGTAGCCAAAAAAGACGGTGAAGAAGTCGACTTGATGAGCGATATGGATGATTTAAGAAAATCAGCTCCGAAACGCACATTATCCGACATAGATTCAGAGTTGTTGAACATCAACTTCTTTGAAACACCGACCACATTTGGCGATCTGTAGAAATTAATTTAAGCGGGGAAAAATTTCCCCGCCCCAAAAAAAGGAGAAATAACAAAAATGTCAACAAGCATAGATTACTTTGACTATATACGAATAAGTATAGCTTCCCCGGAGAGGATTTTGAAATGGTCCCACGGAGAGGTAACAAAACCGGAAACAATAAATTACCGTACCTTAAAACCGGAACGCGACGGTCTTTTCTGCGAAAGAATTTTCGGACCGACAAAGGACTGGGAATGCTATTGCGGTAAATATAAAAGAGTAAGACATAAAGGTATCATCTGCGAACGCTGCGGTGTTGAAGTTACAGATTCAAAAGTCCGCCGTCACAGAATGGGACACATTAAACTTGCTGCCCCTGTTTCTCATATCTGGTTTTTAAAAGGTATTCCGTCATATTTAGGTTTACTTTTGGATATGACCCTGAAAGATTTGGAACAGGTAATTTACTTCAACAACTATGTAGTAATTGAGCCGGGTGAAAGTCCGTTCAAAAAATTACAATTGTTAGGCGAAGAAGAATACGAAGACTATATTGCCGAAAACGAAGAAACTACTTTAAAAGTAGGTATCGGCGCAGAAGCAATAAAAGAACTTTTGTCAGAAATTAATATAAAAGATCTGGCAGAAGAAATAAGAAGTGAGCTTGCAGGTAACGTAACCTCAGTTCAAAGAAAAAGCAAACTTATCAAACGTTTAAGATTACTTGATGCATTAATTTCATCCGAAACAGATCCGACCTGGATGATTATGGATGTACTTCCCGTAACTCCTCCGGATTTAAGACCTATGGTACAATTGGACGGCGGACGTTTTGCAACATCAGACTTAAACGATTTATACAGACGCGTAATCAACAGAAACAACCGTTTACAAAGACTTTTGGAAATGGGTGCACCTGAAATCATCGTAAGAAACGAAAAACGTATGCTTCAGGAAGCTGTTGACGCACTTATAGATAACGGCAGACGCGGAAGAACAGTCGTAGGTCCGAATAACCGCGCGCTTAAATCATTATCAAACATCATTGAAGGTAAACAAGGTCGTTTCAGACAGAACTTGCTGGGTAAACGTGTTGACTACTCCGGCCGTTCAGTTATCGTTGTAGGTCCGCAATTGAGCTTGAATCAGTGCGGCTTGCCGAAAGAAATGGCAATTGAATTGTTTAAACCGTTTGTAGTAAACAAACTTATTGAAAGAGGATACGTCCAAAATATTAAATCAGCCAAAAAGAAAATTGAACGCTCCGAAGCAATAGTTTGGGATATATTGGAAGAAGTAATTGACGGACACCCGGTATTATTGAACCGTGCCCCAACCCTTCACAGATTAGGTATTCAGGCATTTGAACCGAAACTTGTAGAAGGCCGCGCAATTCAATTGCACCCGCTTGTATGTACGGCATTCAACGCTGACTTCGACGGTGACCAGATGGCTGTTCACGTACCGTTGTCAATTGAAGCACAGACAGAAGCAAGAATGCTGATGCTTGCAACTAATAACATTTTGGCACCGGCAAACGGCAAACCGATTATTACACCTTCTCAGGATATGGTTCTTGGTATGTATTACCTGACTATTTTGAAAAATCCTCAAGAGGAGCCGAAAGGTTACTTCTACAACTTCCAGGATGCAATATCCGCTCTGGAGGTCGGCGTAATCGACTTGCACGATAAAATCGTTGTAAGAAACGAAAAAGGTGAAAGAATGGAAACTACTGTCGGAAGAATTATTTTTAACGAAACAGTTAAAAATGCTCTTGCAGATTAATTAAAAAAGGGAATATATAATGGAAACAACATACATTCATGAAAAAAAGACACCCGAATACATAAACAAACAAATGGACAAAAAAGGACTTAACAACCTTTTGGCACAAATGTATTTGGAATACGGCGGAGCAAAAACCGCAGAACTTGCAAACGCATTGAAAAACCTCGGTTACAAATATGCAACCAAATCAGGTACAACAATTTCAATTGCTGACCTTCAGGTACCTCCTGCTAAAAAAGAACTTTTGCAGGAAGCTGAAAAAGAAATCGAACAATCAACAAACAGATACTTAAAAGGTGAAATTACAGAGGTAGAAAGATACACAAAAGTTATCGACACCTGGTCTGAAACAACGGCAAAATTAACCGAACAGGTTGTTGAAAACTTTGACAAATTAAACCCTGTATATATGATGGCATTCTCCGGTGCGAGAGGTAACTTATCACAGGTATCCCAATTAGTCGGTATGCGTGGTTTGATGGCAGACGCACAGGGGCAGATTATCGACTTGCCGATTAAATCAAACTTTAAAGAAGGCTTGTCAGTAACCGAATACATCATCTCATCATACGGTGCGCGTAAAGGTCTTGTAGATACCGCGTTAAAAACAGCTGACTCAGGATATTTGACAAGACGTCTTGTAGACGTAGCACAGGATGTAATTATCAGAGCTGATGACTGCCATACAACAAAATCAATTAACATGAAACCGATTGTAGACGGCGATACTATCATTGTACCGTTAATCGACAGATTACTCGGCAGAACAATCGCGGAAGACATCGTTGATACAGACGGCACAGTTCTTGTTAAATCAGGAACAACAATGAGTCGTGAAGATATCAAAAAAGTTGCACACCTGAATTTACAGCACTTAAAAGTACGTTCAGGCTTGACCTGCGGACTTGAATACGGTATCTGCCAGAAATGCTACGGCTGGGCAATGACAACCCAAAAACTCGTAGATGTTGGCGAAGCAATCGGTATCATTGCGGCACAATCAATCGGCGAACCAGGTACACAGCTTACAATGAGAACATTCCACACAGGCGGTGTATTCAAAGGTTCAGGTGCTATGAAACACATCGACGCAAAATCAGCCGGTGAAGTTATCTCTAACGTTAAAACAAGAGAATTGAGAACACGTCACGGTGATATCGTAAACGTTGCAAACTACGAAGCGGATATTGAAGTTAAAGGTGCTAAAAGAACCGAAAAATACCACATTCCTGCAGGATCAACAGTATTCTTTACAAACGGAATGAAGATAGATAAAGGCTTTACACTTGCAACTTATGAGCCCGCATCACAAGGCGACGGCTCACGTTTAACGGAAAAAGCAACAAAAGATATCAACGCTGATTTAAGCGGTGAAGTTATCTATGAAGACTTTGTAGCTGATGAAAAGAAAGACAGACAGGGTAACATTTCAAGAACAACAAACAAACAAGGCGTTATCTGGGTTCTTGGCGGCGATGTCTATAACCTTCCAGGCGGCTCAAAAGTTATCGTAAAAGACGGACAAAAAATCAAAGCCGGTGAAAAATTAGCTGAAACATTAACTATTTCAGAACACGGCGGCGAAGTTCGTTTCGGCGAAGACCTTGTTATAGAAGATGTAAACTTTGAAGGCAAAAAAATTAAGAAAATCGTACAGGGTAAAGAAATTACCATTGTAATCGCATCTTTGATGCCTGAAAACGCAACATTTGAACAAACTAAAAAAGAACAAATCTGGACAGTTAAAAAGACAGGCGAAAAATACATTGTAAAAGCACCTGTTGATACAACGGTTGAAAACGGTATGATTATCGCGGAACTTCTTGACGAAGAATGCACAGTTACAAGCTCCGGCGAAATCAGATACGTAGACGTTGAAGTTGATGAAAACCAGATTATCACAAAACCAGGTACGGTTGTATTTATTCCGGAAGAAATCCACCAGATTTCAAAAGACAGCACATTAAAAATGGTTGAAAACGGAACATACGTAACAGCAGGTACCGAAGTTGTAAAAGACGTATACTGCCACATTGACGGTATCGTTGAATTCAAAGAATACAACGACATTATCCACGAAATTACCGTACGTCCGGGCGAAATCCATACTTTGTCCAGCGTTTCAGAATTAAAAGTCGACGAAGGCGAAGTAGTTAAAAAAGGTACGGTAATCGCAGACGGCATCAAGGCAAAAGAAACATCAATCGTAACAATTATGGATTCATCAATGGATGAAATTGAAATTGACGATCTGGATGAAGATCTTGACGCGGGTCTGTCACTTGATGAAGACAATATTTCTAACCAGCCTATCCAAATTCTTGTAAGACCGGTTCAGGTATTGGATGTTCAACAAAAAGACGTATCCATTAAATTCAATACAACAGATGAATTGATTGATATTGTTCCTGTAACTCAATTACAATACAAAGACGGCGCAAGAGTAAGAAATCTTGACGGATCAACAATCACAAGAACAAGCCTTGTTCTTCAAATGCAGGGATACCTTTCACACCTGAAAGGTATGGTTGAATTGGATGACAAAGGCAACTTGAGAATAGTTGTTCTTGAAAACTTAATCGTACGTCGTGAATTTGAAGGCAATTCAAAACTTTTATCAGCACTTCAAACAGAATTGCTGGTAAAAGACGGTGAAACAATTGAACCTAAAACACCGATTGCAAAAACACAGGTTCTTGCAATAAATGACGGTGTAGCATCAATTAACGAAAACAAAACTGATAACAGACGTCTTCTTTTAACAAGCAGCAATTACGAAGAAACTGTAAAAATCAAATCATCAGCAAGCGTTAAGAAAGGTGATTTTGTAAAAACCGACTCAATAATTTCATCAAGCGGCGAAACATCTCCTGTATCAGGTCTTGTAGTTGCCGTAAACAAAGGCGAAATCACAATCAGAACAGGCAGACCGTACTTGATCAGCCCTGGTACAATGCTTCAGGTAGAATCAGGTGCACTGGTACTCCGTGGTGATATGATTGCAACCTTAGTATTTGAAAGACAAAAAACAGGCGACATCGTACAAGGTTTGCCGAGGGTTGAAGAACTTCTTGAAGGCCGCAAACCGAAAGACTGTGCAATTCTGGCAGAAGAAGACGGCGTTGCTGAAATCGAAACCGATGAAGATTTGCCGAGATTGTATCTTGTAAACGAAAACGGCAGAGTTGAAATCAAATATGCAATTGACGCAAATATTATCGTTCACGATAAACAAAAAATCACAAAAGGTCAGCCGTTGACCAGCGGTCCTTTGAACCCGCACGACGTTATCAGACTTTGCGGAGTTGAGGCAGCTCAGCAGTATCTGGTTGACGAAGTACAACGCGTTTACCGCTCACAAGGTGTAGAAATCGCCGACAAACACATTGAAATCATCGTACGACAAATGACGAAGAAAGTAAAAGTTATTGAAGCCGGTGATACAAACCTTTTACCGGGTGAACTGGTTGAACTTCAAACTTTTGAAGAAGCTAACAAAAAAGCCGAAGAAGAAGGAAAAGTACCTGCAACTTGCGAATACATGCTGTTAGGTATTACAAAAGCTTCTTTGAATACAGAAAGCTTCATTTCAGCAGCATCCTTCCAGGAAACAACAAGAATCCTGACAGAAGCTGCCGTTGACGGTAAGAAAGATATGCTCAGAGGCTTGAAAGAAAACGTAATTATCGGACGTTTAATACCTGCAGGTACAGGCTTCCACCATCTTTCAAACGCCAACGAAGAAAAAGAACGCGAAGCACGCAGACGTGCTGTAGCGCAAAGAAATCAGGCAAGAAAACCGTCAGCAATTTTGGAAGAAATTGAAGGCATGTTCGGTGCTCCTGATTTCAATCTTGACGAAAATGAAGATGAATAATCATACTTCAAAATAAGAAAAAAGCCTCCAAATCCGGAGGCTTTTTTCATTTATTTACATTATATACAAAAAACAAAAATCTTATATAATATAGTATATGAAAGAAAAAACTATAGACGATTACAGACGCGAATTTTATCAGGT
>CALVBW010000008.1 GCA_944325945.1 Candidatus Gastranaerophilales bacterium
AGACGCAATTCACAAAGAAATATGCTGAGATTTCGCAGGCGGTATTGTTTGCAAAAAGTGAAACGAACGGAAATTTTAAGTCATATTGTGCAACGTATAATGGAACCTCATATCCTCATACTTCTGAATGCAAAGCAATGTTTGATAAGTATTTTAAAAAAATTGGCACCTGTAAGTATAAAGAGGATGTTTTAACTTATGATAAAACGCGTTCTGCGTATGTTGATGCAGGTGTCGTCACTTTCCCTACGGGGCTTCTCGCAGATGGAAGTTGTTATGATATAAGGGTTAATTCAAGTCAGCTCGGATTTACATTTGATATGAATGGAGCTGATAAGGGACCAAATGCATTAGGACATGATATATTTTCATTTCATATGGATGATAATGACTATTTGCAGCCGATAAAAATGAAAAGTTACTTGAATGAAGATGACTATGAAACAAATCTGTCTGATTGTGAAGATGGTGACCCTTCAATCCCTTATTCAAGTCCTTGTATTGCATCTATAGAACAATCCGGATATCCTTGTACAAAAAATTCGTCACAAAAAGGAAATGGCATAGGTTGTTCATGGTATGCAATGCATGATGTGTGCCCTGATGATGACACAAAAGGCTATTGGGATTGCTTGCCTTAATCATAAACTTGTGCAATTGAGTTCGGAAAATTATTTGTGTTAAAATCATTGTAGAGGTAAAACAATGAAAATAGCGCTTATAAATCACGGTTGTGCAAAGAATCTGGTAGACAGCGAGCTTATGCTCGGGCTTTTGACTGCAAAAGGATATGAGATTACGCTTGATGAAAATGAGGCGCAGATAGTTATTATAAATACGTGTTCATTTATTCACGATGCGGAAAAAGAGTCCGTGCAGTCGATTTTGCAGATGGTTGAAAAGGGAAAAAAGCTTATTGTAACAGGATGTCTGCCGCAAAAGTATAACGATGAATTAAAAGAAGCAATACCTGAAATCTGCGCTATGGTCGGAACTTCAAATATCAGAGAAATTGTCGGAATCGTTGATAAGGTTGCGGATGAGGCTAATGAGGAATATATTTCATGCGTTTCCGAAAAGCCCGAGTATGTATATCCGGAAAACGTAGAACGCCAGCAGATTACTGTGGGCGCAAGTTCCTATGTAAAAATTGCCGACGGATGTAATTATCACTGCGGTTATTGTATTATCCCGAACCTCAGGGGAATTTATCATTCGCGTCCGATTGAAAATATTGTGGAAGAAGTTAAAGCCCTTGCGGCAAAAGGCGTTGCCGAGGTTGTTTTAATCGCACAGGATACAACAAGTTACGGAATTGATTTGTATAAAAAACAAATGCTCCCTAAATTACTCAAAGAGCTTAATAAAATCGAAAATCTTTCTTGGATAAGGATTATGTATGCATATCCCTCACAGATGACGGATGAGCTTATTGATACAATTGCAAAATGCGACAAGGTGGTTAAATACATTGACCTTCCGCTCCAGCATTCGGATAAAACAATTCTTGAAAATATGCGCAGACCTGCTTTTGATTACGAAGAACTGATTAATAAAATAAGAACAAAAATACCGGGAGTCGCAATCAGAACGGCATTTATTGTCGGGTATCCGGGTGAAACTGACGAGCAGTTTGAGCATTTGTATGAATTTGTTAAGAAAATGCGTTTTGATAAAATGGGCGTTTTTGAATATTCACGTGAGAAAAATACGGCGTCCTATTCAATGAGCGATCAGGTGCCTGCAAAAATTAAGCATGAACGTTATAAAAAATTGATGGCTCTGCAGCAGGAAATTTCTTATGAAATTAACCAGTCTTATATCGGAAAAACGCTCCCCTGTATTGTAGAAAGTTTTACGGATGAAGGAATTGTTATTCTGCGTTCAGAGCATGACGCACCGGAAATTGACGGGCTGGTTTATGTAAAATCCGATAAACCGGTTGTCCCCGGCGATATTGAAAATGTTAAAATTGAAAAAGCGGATGAGTATGACCTTTTTGGAAAATTTGTTGTATAATTGTTTTGGAGTTTAGAAAGTTTAGGAATTTTTTATGGAATATGTAGAAAATAAGGAAGTAGAAGAAGAACAGACACGCGGGATTTTTCAGGATATGGCAAAATATGCCCCGTCAAAAATTGTAGGCATGATTGGTAATGCTTTAATTGTGCCGGTATATACAAGTCTTTTGCCGCCCGAACAGTACGGTTTGTATTCAATATCTATTGCACTTCTGTCTTTCTTATGTATTCTCTTTTCTGATTGGGTGGGACTTTCAGGTTTGAGATTTTTCAGACATCACCAGATTATGCAGGACATGCCGAAATATCTTACCACGCTGGTTTCTATGTTGACTTTTAATATCACGTTGATGTTTCTGGTGTCTTATATATTCAGAGAAAATTTCTATTCGTTTTTCCATATTCCGGTTAAATATTTCTTTGCAATTTTGTTATTAATAATTCCCGTTGCGATAAGAGCGTTGTTGTTCCAGCTTATCAGAGCACAGCTAAAATCTATGTCGTTTACGTTTTCAACTATTTTGAACCAGTTTTTAACAATCGGACTTTCCGTGTTTTTTGTGAAATTTTTCCATCTCGGCGCTATGGGCATGCTTTTAGGCATGGGTGTTTCCATATCGTTGATAGATTTATTATTGATATATCAAAGTAATATTTTAAAATGGTTTAAGCTCCAGAAGATAGAATGGACGTTTTTAATTCCGATTTTTAAATACGGAGTGCCTATTGCAGCAACAGCTTTGAGCGCATGGATAATTAATCAGAGCAATAAGTTCATTATGAATAGTATTAAAGGATTTTCGGAAGCGGGAATTGTCGGCGTAGGTTACGGGCTTACACTGCCTTTATTGCTTACGATATTTGCTATTATTACTGTGGCAGCTATCCCCAGAATCATAAATATGTATGAAGAAAAAATAGATGTACGCCCGATTATATCACGTTTTTGCGGGTATTATATTTTGATATCGCTGCCTGTAATTACTTTGATGTCCGTTTATGCGGTAGAGTATGTAGGAATATTCGCGAATGAACAATTTCAGTCTGCTTTTAAGCTTATTCCGTATTTTGCATACGGGACTTTTTTCCTTGCATTAACTGACTATACAACTTTGCAATATCATCTTGCAAATAAAACATATATTGAATTTATTATTAAATTAATTTCAGGAATAGTTGGTGTGGGCTTGAATATATGGCTGATTCCTGAATACGGTCTTACAGGCGTCGGGATTGCTACTCTTGCGGCAAATTTCTTATATTTTCTGTTGTCTATAATAATTGTTCTGCCGGATTTGAGACTGAGATTCCCTTTAAAAACCGCCGGTAAAATGTTTTTGGCAGCTATTCCTGCGGCAGGGCTTTATTATGTATTCAAAATGTTTAATGTAAACAATGCAATAATTGAAATGAGTATATTGCTTGTCGGTTTTTATTGTTTTTATTGGATTTTTGCAAATTTATTTTCAAAAGTATTTAAATTAGGTTAAAATATCTTAATATTTTTTAATAAATACGCAATATTTTTTTATTTTTACCGTTATTGTATATATGAAGTATATGAATGTGACATGATGTGCGAATTTAACTTAAAGAAACGTAATAAACACGTTACTTTAAGTCATACTCTTGGTACAATGAAGTGTATGAATAGCCAAAAAATTTGAAAGGACAAGCTGATATGAAACTTGACACGATGAAAAGACAAAGAAGAGTAATTGCGTCTTTGCTGACAACGTTTTTCCTGATGCAGCAATCAATGGTAATTCCTGCGATGGCAACGGAAATCGGCGGAACTAATCTGCCCGGCGGCTGGCTGCAGCCCGGTGCAAACGGTCAATATGATATTGCTCCCGGAAGTATTAACGGTACTACCGGTTTTAGGCAGTATGAAAAATTTAATTTGAGCGAAGGCGATATCGCTAATTTGATTTTTAAATACGGTAACAGAAATATTGAAACATTTGTCAACCTTGTCCAGGATAGAATTAATATTAACGGTATTGTCAATTCAATGCGAGACAATGCTTTTTATAACGGTAAAGCCGTATTTGTTTCACCGAACGGCATGGTCGTCGGTGCAAGCGGCGTATTGAATGTAGGTTCATTATCAGTTTTGACACCTACTCAGGAAGATTTTAACAGAGTGAAAAACGCACCGAATATGACTACCCTTGCAAATGCAGAAAAAAGTCAGGGTACCGGTACTGTTCAGATTAACGGTAAAGTATTTACGCAGGGTGCCGTTGATATCAATGCAGCGTCAGTTGCAGTAGGACCAAATGCCGGCATTATGAGCGGAGTTAATAATTTAACTCAGCTTACATCCGAACAACAGGCAAATACCTTATTTAATCAGCTTGTAAATACTAATAATATAGCTTCCGGCTCACAGCTAGCAAATGAAAACGGAAGAATTGTAATTAGAGCATACGGTAATGAAGATGCTGGTGTTACAGTAGCCGGTAATGTTAAAAATTTCGGCTCCGGTGAAGTCGTAATTGATAACACAGGTGTTGACGGCGTAAGAATTGCAAGTGCAGGAAATGTTTCCGGTAACGGTCTTGTAAATATTACGAATACAGGCGCAGGCGGAATTAATGTTGAAGGAACAGTTTCCGGCCGCGGCGTTAATGTTAATAATACAAATTCCGATATTAGAATCGGTGATGAGTTAAATAATGATTACATCACTTCATATGGTGATTTAAACATTAACCTTGAAAACGGCAATCTTATAAATAACGGGACAAATAAAACTCATTTTGTTACCAATAATGGCGGCAACTTGAATATCAACGTTCAGGGCGGCGGAATCGGTAATTCTCAAGTCGGTCTGGCATGTGAAGGCGGTGAATGCGTTGGTGTCGGTCCTGATGCAAGAAATTTGACACAGTCAATTAATACAAGAGTTTCCGGTAAGATTGATGCGCAGGCAACAAATGATATCAACTTAGCAAGTATTGATACGGATATGAGAGTCGGTCAGATTAAATCAACTGACGGCAGAGTTATTCTTTTGGCTGATTCAACTGTCAAAGGTGAAACCCCGTATTCAATTATCAATGCCAACGGAAATCAGGATCAAGCCAATGTTTCCGGCAAAGGTGTTTCTTTAATTGCCAGCGGCGGAATCGGTGAGGGTGATAACAGATTGGTAATTGAACAAACCGATCCGGTAAATTACGGTGTTGATATGCTCGCAAATAGAGGAGATATCAACGTTCATACATTAGGCAATCAAACAAAGATTTGTACAATAATTTCTAAACAGGGAAGTGTTGATATTCATTTCACCGGTAATGTTGACATCAATGAAGTTACCGCAGCAAAAACAATTAAATTGGTAACTGAAGGTAAAACATTAAAAATAGATAACCTCGGTTCAGTTCCGAATACACCGGAAGATTATTACGGACCGAATTCCGATATTGCACCGGAAAATGTTACTTTAAAGGCTCTTGATATTAATCCTGAAACAAGGGTTGATCAAGACAAAGCTCAAAGTGTTGTAACCGTTATCAACGGCAGAGTTCAGGGTGACAATGATCCGAATACCGAAGAAATTACAATAGTTGCTGATGATATCTTTATTGACGGTAAACATTTTATAAATGATGATGAAAATAAAGTTATTGTCGATGGTAAAGAATATGTACAATTTACGGTTGTAGATGATGATACAACAAATCCGGTTCAAGGAACTGATGATAATGAAGTTACTATTGGTACAAGACCTGTAAGACCGGAAGATGTTCTTGAAATCGACCATGAAGAAGATGAAAGAAATTACTACTATGAAGATGAATTGCCGTTAGATACGGATTCAGACAGTGATTCGGATAGTGACTCTGACAGCGACTCAGATAGTGATTCTGACAGTGACAGTGACGCAGATAGTGACGCAGATTCAGATACTGATACTGATAGTGACAGTGACTCAGACAGTGACGCAGATTCAGATACTGATACCGATACTGATAGTGACGCAGACAGTGATTCAGATTCGGATTCTGACGCAGATTCAGATGCCGACAGTGACTCGGATGCTGACTCAGATGCGGATTCCGATGCAGATAGTGACTCGGACGCTGACTCTGATACGGATGCAGATTCCGATGCTGACAGTGACTCGGATGCTGACTCTGATACGGATGCAGATTCCGATGCAGACAGTGACACAGATGCTGACTCTGATACGGATGCAGATTCCGATGCAGACAGTGACACAGACGCTGACTCTGATACGGATGCAGATTCCGATGCAGACAGTGACACAGACGCTGACTCTGATACGGATGCAGATTCCGACGCAGACAGTGACACAGACGCTGACTCTGATACGGATGCGGATTCCGACGCAGACAGTGATTCAGATGCTGACTCAGATGCGGATTCCGATGCTGACAGTGACTCGGATGCTGACTCAGATGCGGATTCCGATGCGGATAGTGATTCAGATGCTGACTCAGACGCGGATTCTGATGCGGACAGCGATACCGATACGGATACCGATATGGATAATGACAGTGATACCGATACTGATACAGACACAGATACCGATAATGACAGTGATTCGGATATAGACACTGATACTGATTCTGATGATGATGGCTATTATGATAACGATCCCGGTAAACAAACCTATATCCAGCGTAATATCATCGACGAAGATATACCGTCAATTGATAAACGTCAATTTATGAGGTTTGACGTTGCAGGAAATCGTAATCCGGTAGAATTACAGCAGAATGCTCAAATAGATTCATTATTAGACATTTCAAGAGGCGGTATAGCTGTAAGACACCATAAACAGTTGAAAGTCGGCGACGTGGTTCCTGTACATATAACATACGGTGATCTTGATATCAACGCTGATGTAAAAATTGTAACGGCATCCGATGTAAGAGCCGGCGCAGAATTCGTCAACCTCGACAGAGCAACTGCAAACAAACTGCTTTATATGAATATATTATTGGAAGAAGCAAATAATATTACAATGAAGTAGTTAGAGATATAATGAAAGGCCAACCTGCAAAGGTTGGTCTTTTTATATGTAATTGACATTTGATATTGACTATTCAGATTGCCCGAAAAGGGTCTTTTTATATATTAAGTCAATATATTATGGCATTTTAAGCTGCATATCGGCCCATAATTTTCTTGTTAGAATAAATTCTTTCAAGTCTATCCCAGTTCTGGTACGGGCGAGATCCTGAAGAAGTATCATTCAGAGCTTCCGTTTGTTGGAATTGTGCAAGCATTGATCCTGCCATTTGTAAGCTGCTTGCGGCTTTTTGAGCATAAGCCATAAGTTTACCGTCCTGAGCAGATTTAATTGCGGAGGAAGCTGTTTGACTTGCTGCATCAGCGAGTCTTTCTGTTGCATTTTGTGCAGATTGACCTACAGCAACCTTGCTTGCTGTTTTTGTTGTCTGTTTCAAGCCTTTCTTAACTGCTTTTTCACTCATATCGCCTGTTATATTGCTGGCGAATGCTGTTTGTGCCTCTTGAACAGACTGTTGTGCAGCCTGCATGCCGCCTTTACCATTTTCTATAGCAGTATTTACGAGGCTGTTATCACCTTTAATACTTGCTTTCATTTGATCCATGGTTTTTCCTGCCATTGAACCTGCTGTTTCATTTTGTGCTATATCTTTAATCTGACCTTTAGTAAAACCAGCTTCTTTAAGACTGTCACCCATGCTGCCTTTCGCAAGTTGTTTAGCAGCCTGATTTTCAAGACCTTTTTGCATAGCCTGAGTTGCCTGGTCTTTAATGCTTTCAAAGCCTGACATCATTTCTTTAGTACCTTGAGCCGCAGAAACACCCGTCATAACCGCAGATGCCGCATTAGTAAACGCTCCTGCTATATCGCCGTTTGCAGCTGAACATGCCGCTTTGGTAATTGATGCGGCTGTTGAACCGTAGTTACCGACTGTTTCAACTGTTTTACCGGTTGATTCAACTGGAACGCTGGCGCTGACGAGTGCTCCGCCTGCGGCAGCTGTGTACGGGTTGCTTAATAATGCTTGTCCGAGAACTCGCATGCCTTTGCCGACCAGTTGAACTCCCTGACCTGTCATTGATGTATATTGTGAAATTTCGCCGACTGTATTGGCTACATTCATTACTTTATCGGTTGTGGATTGGTTGTTTTCAATTTTTGTCTGGGTTTTAGCAACAGTTCTCTGGTAATTTTTGCTTACCCTGTTCATTGTTTTAATAGCTTTGGTATTTTTAGTTTGTAATTTATTTATTTTACCTGTGTATTTACTAATACTAGCAGATTTTGACGTTATTTGCGAACCGAGGCTTGTCAGTTGTTGTTCAATATCATCGTTTGAACCGGATGATGAATCAGATTGAGAGCTTTCGCCTGCAAGATCTAATGAATATGCGCTGTACTGTTTTGCTTCCTGTTCTGCTGTCAGAGTTTCCATTTCTGACATAATTGTATCCATTGAAGTACTTTCGGCTTCAATGTTTTCTGCCATTTTTTGAATTTCTTTGTTATTTTGTTCTACCTCGCGCTGATTGTTTTTCAGCGTTTTTTGCATATTTTTTTCTTCATTTTTTGTAGTTTTTGAAAGTTTTTTAGTATCACTTGCAAGTGAATTTATTTGTTTTGTATTTGCTTCAGTTGTTGCCGTAGCTGATTTTGTATCAGCAGCAGTTGCCTCAGCACTTGAGGCTGCGGCTTTTCCTCCGGCTACTGACGTATCACTTTGCCGGGTTTTAGTTTCTTCAGTATTTTTATCAAATGTTACAAACGGGTTTGCGCCTTGTGACTGCGTTGTATTATTCGTTTGATTTGTACGCAGCATATTAAATATTGAGCCGTTACGGGTCATATTGATATTTTGCGCAGACGTTTGAACTCTGGCACCGCTATTCCGCTGCGCCATAAGTCTTTGCAAATCGGCTTTATTCAGTTGTCCTAAACCGTCTATGCCCATAGCTCTCTCTTGGTTATTTACTCTCTTAAATATATAAAAACCTGCGAAAGCTCTTGATTTCAGCATGTTTGCATGTTGTTACAATTGTTAATATTGTTATAAATTTGCTTTAAATTTTTATTTCTGGTAATATTAATTTATTAAAAAGAGGGATTTTAAGAAGGAGAATTATCTATGAAATTAATGGAAGGCAAAAAAGGTCTTATTTTTGGAGTTTCAAACACACATGGTATTGCATATGCTATTGCACGTCAGCTTTTTGAAGCAGGTGCTGATATTGCATTCACATACGCCGGTGAAGCTATGGAAAAACGTGTAAGACCGCTTGCAGAAGAAATGAACGCAAAAATCATCATGAGTTGTGATGTAACAAAAGAAGATGAAATTAAAGCTGTTGTAGCTGAATGTGAAAGAGTTTACGGAAAATTGGACTTTGTTGTTCATGCTGTTGCTTTTGCGGCTAAAGAAGATTTGCAGGGCAGATTTATTGACACATCACATGAAGGCTGGAACTTAGCAATGGGCGTAAGTGCTTATTCATTGGTTTCTATCTGCAGAAATGTTGAAAATATTATGAATGAAGGCGGTTCAATATTCGCTTTGACTTATTTAGGTTCTGAATACGTTGTTGCAAATTATAACGTAATGGGTGTTGCAAAAGCGGCTCTTGAATCATCTATGAGATATCTGGCTGCTGATCTTGGTAAAAAAGGTGTCAGAGTCAACTGTATTTCTGCAGGTGCTGTTAAAACACTTGCGGCAAAAGGCATTTCCGGCTTTGATAAAATGCTTAAAGCTGCAGTCGCAAAAGCTCCGCTTAATCGTAACGTTGCACTGGAAGATGTTGGAAAAGCAGGTTTGTATCTGGCATCAGATTTGTCAACCGGCACTACAGGTCACATTCTTTACGTAGATTGCGGATGTCATTCTGTTTACGCATCACTGGAAGAAATGGACATTATCGCAAAATCTTTAGCCAATGCTTAAAGATTTTACATGGATATAAAAAAGCCCGCGAGAGCGGGCTTTTTTATTGGAAATTTTTACATAAAAAGTGCCTCAGGCACGACAAGACTTTTGATTTTGGTCGAATGCAATTCGTCATCCCGCATTTATTGCGGGATCTAAATTTATTTACCGCTCAGACAATACACGCCTATGAAGTTTTTTTCGGCTACAGTTATTGTTCACTCCGCTATAGCGGTATTAATGGCTGCGTAGCAGCTCCGCGCCGTTGTCCTTAGGCGCGGTAAGAGATTGCAGGATTTTAGCCCCTCACCCGTCCTTAGGACACCCTCTCCCCAAAGGGGCGAGGGATAAAATACTGCAACGGCACGGAGTGCGCCCGTTAGGGCTTGAGCAATCCGAAGGATTGCAAATTATTTAGCGTGTTTCTCTTTCTTTTGCCAGCGTTTTCTTTCTCTTTTCCTCGCCAAAAAAGAGAAAGAAAATGCTGACATATACCGATAATAGTTTTTAAGAATGTCGGCGCAATATGTTGTCCTGCCTCAGGCAGATAATAGTTTTTATGTATAGTTAATTAATCTGTCGGATTTTTTATATTTTTGTGATATTCTTAAATTACGGGATATAAATAAGAAGGACTAAACATGTTAGAAACAAAAGTTAAAATAGAAGATTTACCTACGGTTTATGATGCAAAATCAACAGAAGAAGAAATTTATAAATTCTGGGAAGATAATGAAATGTTTAAGGCTGATGCTAAAAGCAAAAAGCCTCCTTATTCCATTGTAATACCTCCGCCGAACGTTACCGGTGTACTGCATATGGGACATGCATTAGACGAAACTTTGCAGGACATTTTAATCCGCTATCACAGAATGAGCGGCTATGAAGCTTTATGGGTTCCCGGTACTGACCACGCGGGTATTGCAACCCAAAATGTCGTTGAGAAAAAACTCCGCGAAAAAGGTTTGACCCGTCAGGATTTAGGTAGAGAAAAATTTTTGGAAGAAACATGGAATTGGGCAAATAAACATAAATCCGCTATTCTTGACCAGTGTAAACGACTAGGTGCATCTTTTGACCGTTCAAGAGAAAGATTTACTTTTGATAAAGGCTGTTCAGATGCCGTAAAAGAGGTTTTTGTAAAACTTTATGAAAAAGGCCTAATCTACAAAGGCGCATATATTGTAAACTGGTGTCCGCGCTGCCAGTCTGCTATTTCCGATGTAGAAACCGAATACGAAACAGAACAGGGGCATTTGTGGGAAATTTCTTACCCTCTGAAAGGCGAATCAGGTGCCATAATCGTTGCAACTACCCGTCCCGAAACCATGTTCGGTGATGTTGCAATTGCTGTTCATCCGAGTGATCATAAATATTCCGAACTTATCGGAAAAACAGTTGTAATTCCTCTTTCCGGCAGAGAAATTCCGATTATTGCCGATGAATATGTTGATAAAAATTTCGGTACAGGTGCCGTTAAAATTACACCTGCACACGACCCCAACGACTTTGAAGTCGGCAAACGCCACGGATTCCAGCCAATCTGGGTTATTGACGGTGAAGGTAAAATGAAGGCTTGCGGCGAAGTTCCTCAGGAATTTCACGGGCTTGACAGATACGAGGCGCGTGAAAAAATTATCGGTATGCTTTCATATAATAATTTTCTGTTAAGAACAAGAGACCATGAGCACAACGTCGGTAAATGCCAGCGCTGCAACACTACAATTGAGCCGCTTTTGTCCGAACAGTGGTTTGTAAAAATGGAACCGCTTGCAAAAGAAGCTATTGCTGCGGTTAAAGACGGCAGAATTAAATTTATTCCTGAACGCTGGGAGAAAAATTATCTCGGCTGGATGGAAAATATCCGCGACTGGTGTATTTCCCGTCAATTGTGGTGGGGACATCAAATTCCTGCGTACTACCACAATGAAACAGGCGAAATGGTTGTTGCAAAAGAAAATCCTGATCCTGAACATTATACTCAGGACAGCGATGTCTTAGATACATGGTTTTCATCAGGTTTGTGGCCGTTCTCAACTATGGGCTGGCCGAATACGGAAAGCGAAGATTTTAAAAAATTCTATCCGACAAGCGTTCTTGTCACAGGTTTTGATATAATTTTCTTCTGGGTTGCCAGAATGATTACCATGGGGCTTGAATTCACGAAAAAAGCACCGTTTTCAACAGTTTATATCCACGGGCTTATTCGCGACGAAAAAGGTCAGAAAATGTCCAAATCAAAAGGTAATACAATTGACCCCGTTGTTATTATTGACAAATACGGCTCTGACGCCTTGAGATTTACAATGACCTCTCTTTGTACATATGGCGGTCAGGATATTAAAATCAGCGACGAAAGATTTGAATACGGCAGAAATTTCGCCAACAAAATCTGGAACGCATCAAGATTTGTTCTGATGAATTTGGAAGGCGTTGATAATAACGACATTGATTTTTCAAAATTGACTATTGCTGACAAATGGATTTTGAATGAATTGAATAACACTGCAAAAGAATTCAACGAAAATATGAAAAATTACAGAATTGGTGAAAATGCGCATATTCTGTACGATTTCTTCTGGAATAAATACTGCGACTGGTATGTTGAAATCGCTAAAATTCAGCTTCAGGATGAGGATTTGAAATTGAATACTCAAAGAGTTTTGCGATATGTTCTGGATATGGCATTGAGATTACTTCATCCGATTATGCCGCATATTACGGAAAAAGTTTGGCAGCTTATCCCGCAGGATCAAAAATTCAAGGCAATAATGCTGGCTGATTTCCCTGTTTATGAAGAAAAATTTGCTTTTCCGAAAGAAGCGGATGAAATGGAGCTTGTATTTGAGACAATTAAGTCTTTGAGAAATGTTCGTCAGAGCTTTAATATTCCGTCATCATTGAAGTTTGATATTGAAATCCGTGCTGAAAAATCTGAAAAATCAACTTTTGTAGCGATTGAATCTTATATCAAACGTCTTGCAAAAGTTGAAAATATTACTTATTCGGATGACAGCAGCATTGTGCCGAAAAAATCCGCAACAGCGGTTGTTTCAGCTTCCAAAATAATAATTCCGCTGGAAAATTTAATTGATTTTAACGAAGAGATTAAACGCCAGCAGAAAAAGCTCGATAAGCTTTTGGCAGAGAAAAATTCACTTTCGGCAAGAATGAATAATGAAAAATTTGTAGCCAATGCACCGAAAGATTTGATAGAACAAACAAAATCAAGAATTGATGAGATTACGGTTCAGGAAAATACAATAAAGGATTTGATTGAATCTCTAAAATCATAAAATATGTTAAGCCTCTTCTTAATAAAACTTAAAAAGGGGCTTATTTTTTGTCAAAAAAAATATTCCTGCGGTTTAATACCTTCAAAGGAGAAAAATTATGCCGGGAATTGAAAGACTTAGCGCTAATCTTAGAAATATGGCACGCTTGAATAGAGAAGAAGCCAGAATGATGCATGTTATAAACGAACGTCAGCTATATCAGCCGGGACCTCTTAAAAGATATAATGTGCGGACAAAAGACGGCGTCATCCAGAAATATACTCTGGGAGATGATTTTATTGTTATTGAATATCTTAAAAAAGTAAAAAATAAGTATGTAACAACTTTTAAAAATTTTATTAGTGACATATGTACCTTTGAATAATTGTTAAACAATATTAAAAAAACTTTACAGATTGACAAAAATTTGTTACAATTATTCAAGTAAAATAGGTTAATGTGGGGTAAACATGGTATCAAAGAGTAAAAGTAGTGATTTAGATTTTGAAGAATTATTGAAAAAATATGACTATAATTTCCAAAAAGGCGATTTAGTAAAAGGTATTGTCTGTGGATTTGACAGTCAGGGAGTAATGGTCGATATCGGAGCAAAAACTATTGCTATTGTTCCGACACGTGAGGCTGTTGACAAAGACGAAAATATTGAAGAAAAATTTGAAAAAGGCAAAGAATATGAATTTTTAATCATCAAAGAAGAAGATGAGGACGGCAAATTTTTATTGTCTAAAAAGAAAGTTGATTTTGCATATTCCTGGAAAGAACTTGAAAAAGCCAAAGCTGCTGATGAAACAATACTCGGAACTATCGTCAGTATTGTTAAAGGCGGTGTCCTTGTTGAAATATCAGGTGTGAGAGGGTTTGTTCCGTCATCTCAATTACGGGCTAAAGAATCCGATTTAGAGGTAGGTCATCAGTTAGAACTGAAAATATTAACTCTTGACAGCCAGCAAAATAACTTTATTTTATCTAACAAAAAGGTTTATGATGATAGCGCTGTAGAGGCAAGAAAAAACGTATTTTCACAAATTGAACCGGGTCAGATTGTAAAAGGCGACGTGGTAAGAATTACTGATTTCGGCGCATTCGTTGATCTCGGCGGAATTGATGGCTTATTGCCGCTTTCACAGCTTTCATGGCGCTGGATTGACCATCCGACAGATATTTTGAAGGTCGGCGATAAAATTGATGTTGAAGTTATTGCTGTTGACCATGATAAACAGAGAGTTTCTTTGAGTTTGAAAAATCTTGAGCCGGATCCGTGGCTTGAGGCTGAAAAACAGATTAAAGAAGGCGACAAGGTCGAAGGTACAATTACCAGACTTAAACACTTTGGTGCGTTTGTCGAAGTGTTCCCCGGTGTTGAAGCTTTGTTGCCGCATGCCGAGCTTACTGAACTTCAAAATGAAACAAAAAATATCTTTAATGTAGGTGACAAAATTCAAACCTATATTTTGAAATTTAATCCGACAGATAAAAGAATTGCATTGACGGTTAAAGAACCGAAAGAAGAAGTTCAGTCTGAAGAATAATTTATAAAAATAACAAAAAAGCACCTTATGTAAGGTGCTTTTTTGTTGCCTGATTTTTTAAAATTTCTATAATTATTCCAAAATAGGAAAGCCATGAAAAATAGAGAGTTTAAAAGCATCTTTTTCATACAAATGATTTGTTTTTTATAAATAATGTCCTCCAAACGGAGGATTTTTGTTAATTTGACCTGTATATCTATTAATATATGCCGTATAATTTTTGTAGATTATGTTGACTTTTTCAAAATAATCATTATGAGTAAATATGTAGTAAGTAGATATAGGAGACCAATCTATGGGTATGGCAGCATCACAAGCCAGATATCTGGGCTTGACAGCAAGAAAAACAAACGTTGAATATGAAGGTCAGCAGGTAAACCAGGCGCGTACAGCACTTGCTAACCAGAGTGCAAATACATTTAATGAGCTTTTGGCATTAGAAGTTCCGACAGCTCCGAGTACGCAGGATTATACAACACTTCAATATTCATATGAAGATGGCGCATATTCAGAAGTAATTACAAATATGACAGAAATAACCGATGATCCGGATTATAATTATCTGGTAACGCATTATCATTATTCTGACGTATTTACGGGTGTGCAGAACACCAGACCGAATCCTCAGGTTATACTGGGTTCAAAATCCGTTAAAAATGATATGACCGGCGTTGTTTATGATGATCAGAACGACACCTATACTGTGAACGGTTCTGAAGCTGCTGTTTATGATCCTTTAAATACCGATCAAAAAGAAATTTTTGACAGAATTTGTCAGGATTATCCTGGATTGTCACAGGAAGATCCTGCTGACATATTTACATATCTTGATGATAATCAGGAAATACATTTTACGACGCGTACGGATCTTGCAAATGCTGCTGCAGGTACGGCAGGCACTGAACCGAAAGAATATTCCGTACAGTATGATACCCCAACCTATGTCGGTAACTGCGAACTTGAAAAATACAATGCTCAAGATCCGGATTTAAAAGCAGCATATGAAAAAATTAAAGAACAGTTCCCTGATTCAGTTTTTGCAGCTGTTCCTGAAGATGAAATTTACACATATGAATATCAGGGCAGAACGTATTTTGCCTGTGAAGATGATTTGAGAGCGGCAGCTATCAGTGCACCGGATGTTGCAACGCCTACCGAAAATCAAAATCCGCTTACTCAATATTACGCTGAAGATATTAAAACAAAAATTGAGCGTCAGGAGAAAGCCTTTATTGACGTTGATGAAAATGGCCGTCCGTATAGTGTAAGGTATGAAAATTCTACGGCAACTCTTCCTTTAAATACCGAAACAATTACGGATGAAGATGCTTATAATGATGCAATGAACCAGTATAATTATGATATGCAGGTTTATGAGAAAAAACTGGCTGACATTAACGCTAAAACAGAACAAATTCAAGAACAGGACAGAACTCTTGAATTGAGACTCCGTCAGCTTGATACTGAACAGGAAGCACTTCAAACCGAAATGGAAGCGGTTAAGAAGGTAATTGATAAGAATATTGAATCTACATTCAAAACATTTGAATAATAATTAAGAGGTTAAAGATGTCTTACAAAAACGATAGTTATTTAGTAATAGCAAATAAATTCAGTTCCGCAAACTCAGATGCGAAAGCACAGTTATTTGAAACATACGATAAATTAAGAGATTTAACGGTTTCAGGCAGCGGAATGGGAACCGGATTTGGTGCAACAGGCGGATTGCTTTATAATCTGGCAAGTCTTTTTGCTCCGTCATCATTTGCTACCGTTTTTGGGTCATCCGAATCCATGAGTATTCCCGGTACGTCATATTATTCAAATATGACGAGCGGATCCTCATACGGCTTGAATTCTTTATATAATTATTCCGGTTTTCCAAGCGGTGCGGCACCTGTATCGTGGGGATTGGACGGATATTCGACAGGTGGTGCTGCAGGACTTAGCGGCTGGGGCTCTATGAGCGGAACCGCAACAGGTTATGCTTCAAATCTCGGCGGACTTGCTGATGTTGCAAGCGCTGCTGCGTACGGTATCGGCGGTGCAAGCGGTTTTGGTATAGGCAGAAGCATTGTTCTTCCTCTTGCAAGCTGTATTTCCGGCTGGGGCGGAATTATGCAGGCTGCTGCTCCATATTTGGGTGAATACGGTTTACCTGCGCTTGTTATGGGTAACTTGATGCAGGGTACCACATCCGCAGCACTTGCTGCTTATCAGAATATTTCCGGTAATATTACGGCAAACGCTGATACTATTCTTTCAAATAAAGTAAGAAATATTGAAACGGTTTGCAAAATGCTTGATACTCAGGGCGACGTTGTTAAAAAGATGCTTAAAGAATCTATTGACGGCGACAGCAAAGCTATTCAAAATTTATAATTAAAGTTTTTCGTTTTTTTGCCGTATAATATCATAAGAAGGTTTACCTTCTAAGCTGGTACTTTTTAGAACTACAATGATTAAGACATGTTACAAAGGTTTACAAAACATGGCAATTATTCTGCGTAACTGGTTTTTATATATTTGTAGGTCTAAAGTGTAAAGGAGTAATATGCTTCGAGAAACTTTAGAGACGAATATAAAAAGATTGGTAGATTTCTTGATATATTCAAAAAATTTCCTTATAAGAAAAAATCCTTTAAAATCTCTCACTAACTCAATGGTTGAAGGTTTGAAAGATTTTCTGACAATGAAAAAGAAGTTAAAAATGGCACAATACAGGCTTAACTATCACCGCCATCAGCTTCACAAAATGGAACAATTGATTGCAGAAAATAATGAACACAATTTCTTGAAAGGAAAAAATCTCAACGAAACCAGGTAGAAGGAATAAAAAATGGGATTAATTAATTCAACAATAAGATTGACAATGCTATGGTCACAAAAGTTGGATTTGGAATACAAAATTCAACAGGTGACGCAGGCACAAATGAATTTATCCCAATCAGTAAGTGATTTAATGCAGGTTGGTACTGATTATACCGATCCTGATTCACCTATGGCAAAAATGCTGCAGCAGCGGCAGGCAAAATTACAGGTGCTTGAAAAACGATTAGTACAGCAGATGAACCAGTACAAAGCACGGCTTGATATGGTTACAACCGAAATTGAATCTTGTACTGCAATGAGAGACAAGAATATTCAGCTGGCATTTAAATATTAGTTTGAACAAACAGGCTGATAATGTCATTTAATGCGGCATATTGTCTTTGATATTTTTGTGCCTGTTTTTCCAGAATATTTATTTGTTTTTTGTATTCCATAATGGAAGCCTGACATTCGCGGGAAGAATTATTTAAACCTTCCTGAACCTGTTGAGCTTCTTGTAAAACACTTTTCATAGAAATACCGAGAGCTTCCATTGTTTGTTTAATAATCATTGCTCCGGTTTGTTTTGTAACCCCTGCCGGAAGCTTTGTAATAAGCTGTTTTAAAACGGCAACATTTGACGGGATTTCAAAATCATCAAGATCAGAAGCCATAAATGCAGGTGTCTGCTGCTGAGGAATGTTAATTTGCGGTTGGATTGTCTGCGGCTGTATAGCAGGTTGTTCATTCAGCGCAGAAAATTCATCATCTTTAAATTCATCTTCATCAAATTGAAATTCATCCTGAGAGGGTTCTTCATCAATAATATTCGTGGTTTCCGGAATTTCAGGTTCGTTATCAAAATCATGTAATTCCGTTTCATGAATAGGTGTAATTTCAATATCTGACTGCATTTTTAATGCTTCAACTATTTTTTTGCCGACACCTTCAGTCATTCTGTTATTAGCCATAATTTCCTCTTTTTATTTCTGATCACCGTTAATTGTAATTAAAACAAAAAAATAATTCAAGAAAATTAGATGTAAGGCTTAATAATACGAAATGTAATTGCTAAGAAGAAGTTTTTATGTTATTATAAAAGCACTTTGAGGGCTGAGATGAAAGAGTTTAAATTTGACAAGATAAAAGAGTTAAAATACGGTGAAAATCCTCATCAGGGTGCATGTCTTTATTCATGTGAGGAGATGGCGGATTATGAAGTTCTTTTTGGCAAAGAATTAAGTTACGATAATATTTTAAATCTGTATGAATTGACAAGAATTTTAAGTGAATTTTTCGATGTTAATGCGGTTGCAATAATGAAACACGCGTCATGCTGCGGAGTCGCTCTGGGCAGAACTATTGAAGAAGCTTATAATAAAGCATTTGACTGTGATCCTGTGAGTGCATTTTACGGTTCAATAGGTTTTTCACAGCCTGTTGACTATGAAACAGCAAAACATGTTAATTCTATGGGCGTAAAAGTTATTATAGCACCGGATTTTCATCCGAAAGCTGTCAGGTTAATGCATGAAAACTCCGGTCTAAAGCTGGTAAAATTGAATACCCCGTTGCAGAATTTGCGTAATATGTGTATGGAAGAAATAAAGATTACGCCGTTCGGGGTTTTAATTCAGGAAAAAAACAATAGTGACCTTAATAAGGATTTGTTTAAGGTTGTTACAAAAACAAAACCTACAACAGAGCATATAGAAGATGCAATTTTTGCATGGAAGGTAATAAAACATACAAGTACGGATTCAGCTCTGGTAGCAAAAGATTTTGCAACGCTCGGAATAGCTAAAAATGAAACGAATTCTGCCGCTGCAATTGAATCTGCTTTAAAAATAGCCTGTGACGGCTCAAAAGATGCAGTAATTGCAACCGACGGAATTATATATTCTCAGGACGCTATTTATGCGGCTGTACAGGGCAGAGTAGGCTTAATTATACAGCCGGGCGGATCTCATAAGGATAAAGATATAATTGATCTTGCTGATCGTTACGGCGTTGCAATGATTATGACAGGAATAAGAAATCATAAATACTAAGGTGAATTATGGAAATAAAAGCGTGGGATGATTATTTTTTAGATTTGGCAAAAACATGCGCCAGCAGATCAAACTGTATAAGAGCGCAGGTCGGAGCGGTTATAGTAGGTGAAGATAAAAAAATTAAAGCCACAGGCTACAACGGTACCCCTTCCAAAGTAGAATCCTGTTACGAACGCGGGGAATGCTATAGAATTAAGAATAACATTGAATCCGGCACGAGATATGAAACCTGCCGTTCAATCCATGCGGAACAAAATGCCATAATTCAGGCGGGACAAGACCGATGCAAAGACGCCACAATGTATATCTGGGGGCATAATTTTATTTGTATTTTGTGCAAAAGATTTATTGTTCAGTCAGGTATAAAGAATTGTGTTTTGAAAAAGGACGAAAATTCACCTATAGTAAGAGTTTCAGTCGAAGATATAAGACGTGAATTAAATGCGCAATAAGGAGGAAAGCCATGAGAAATAAAGAGTTTAAAAATTTCGGGGGGGGGCGACTCTCCTAGATATACAGGATAAGGGTTTTGGTGGTATTGGTTGTGTAAAGATACTAAGATACTATGATACTAAGGCAGTAAGAAGTAACATTCGTAATAGTAATGTAGCCCAACATAGTTATGTTCAGGATGACAAAAAACCTCGCTTCACTCACGTTAAAAAAGCCGCCTTCACACTCGCCGAAGTTCTTATAACCCTCGGCATCATCGGTATAGTGGCAGCAATGACAATACCGACACTTGTAAGCAAGATACAGGAAGCCCATTTTCATGCCAAATGGAAAGAGTGTTATGCAATATTGAATAATGCATTAAAAATGACTGTTGCGGATAATTTTGGTATGATAGTTTCTCCCGGAGTAACTGACAGCGGCGGAGAACAGGCTTTTAAAAAGGAATTTATTGATGCTATGTTGTCGCATCTCAGTGTTATTGACACATGCAGCAATTGTGCCAATAATAATACCAATCCGTATAGTGACAAATTTTGCAATCGAAATAATAATACTGATTGGTCTGCCTTGAGTGGAATTGTTGACTCGGGTTACAAATCATTAACCGGAGTCAAACTTAACTCTTATGCTTTTTGTCAAAAGGCTGCATTACTTAAAAACGGAGCTTCGGTATATTTTGGTGGCAGTGCAAGCGGTCTTGTTATTCTGGTTGATGTAAACAATTTTAGAGGTGAGCCTAATATCGTGGGTAAAGATGTTTATGCCATAAATTTGCAGGATAACGCGTACACAGGACGTTACAGAGTTGAAGAATTGTATTTCAAACCTTTTGGTGCGGAAGGAACTAAAACAGCAACCGCCGGCTATCAAGGTTGTGATGAAAACATTGGTCGTGCCGAGGTGAGCACAACTTTATATGTAGTTCCGGGTGCCGGATGCAGTTACAAATATTTGTACGAAAAATAAGTTTTATAAGATATTTGTTTTTGCCTTACAATACATGACTTTTTAGTAAAAATCATTAAATATTTTGTATGAAATCCGCTGATTTTTCTACATAAAACGGATGATTTATCAATGGTAAGTTAAACATATTTGTAAAATTTACGATAGAATATAGAAAGAAAGGCAGGGCAAATGTATAACAGTTTTTATCCTAATTACGACTTGGCAGGGAGAATACAGCATACAAAACTTGATACCGGTTTGAACGGTATGCCGCCTGCCAGAATGAACAGAGTTGAATCAGCAGGATCACCTGATTTCAAACAGGTTATGTCAGGATTGATAGAAAATTTCAACGCTGAACTTAATGCGCCTGATAATTTGTTGAAAGATGCAATGTCAGGAAACGGTAATGTTGATATTCATGACGTTATGACCGCAATGGCAAAATCCGAAATCAGCGTAAACGTTGCAACACAATTGGTCGGAAAAGTCATTCAGGCGTATGACAAAGTTATGCAGATTCAGGTGTAAAATATAATTAATTAGTGGGACGGAAATGGACTTTCAAAAACTTCTTCAAAACAAACCTTTATTATACGGGATTATAGGCGGTGTGGTACTGCTTCTGGCTTTGTTTGTAACAGTCGGGATAGTTAATTCTTCAAAGTCAGGCAACGGCGCCGCAAGGGTTGTGAGCGAAAAAGTTATAAAAGAAGAATTAGATCTTTTAACAACCGATAATTTAGGAAAAGCAATAGAAATTCAGGCGCTTTTGGCAAGAGAAGGCATTAACGCCAGCCGTAAGCTTGACGGTACTAAATCCACAATTTTCCTTAAAGAATATACCCAGAGTCAAAAAGATGCCGCACTTTTAGCGATTGTTAAAAGCGGTCTTATGGATCAAAACGTTGGTCTGGAAATTTTTGACAAAGGTGATTTTACGTCAACAAAAGAGGATAAAAGAATTCGTCTTGCAAGAGCGATTAACGGAGAACTTGCAAGATTAATCCGTAAAATTCCTCCGATTGAAAATGCGTCTGTATTTATTTCAATTCCCGAGCAGACAATGTTTACATCAATGCAAAAACCTGTGACTGCAACCGTTCAGATTACAATTCCGGCAGGAGATAAACTTGATCAGTTAAAAGTCAAAGCAATTACAAACCTTTTACTCGGCAGCGTAACCGGTTTGACGGCAGAAAATGTCGCAATTACAGATACAAACGGTAATGTATATTCAAGTATAATTGATGCAGAAGATGAACTGCTTGAAAGATTGCAGGAAAATGATAAATACATGCAGCAAAAAGTCGCAACTCAATTGGACAGACTTATCGGCAAAGGTAATTATGTTGTGACGGTCAGCACGTTTTTAAGACAGGCACCGGTTGAAAGATATACAATAGAATACGATCCGACAAGAAAAACAGCTGTTACCGAACAAAATTTCACGGAAGGTCTAGGCGATCAAACTCAGGATTCAAACAGCAACGTGAGCGCGGTTAGTGTATATCTGCCCAACGGTCTGCAGCAGGGCGGGTCAGATTCTTCTCAAAACAGAAGTTACTCAAGATCCGCTACGGAAACCCAGTACGGTGTTACAAAAACTCAGACAAACGAATATATAAAACCGGGCGTCGTGGAAGAAATTTCAGTTGCCGTAACACTTGAGAAATCAGCAATTCCGTCAAATACAACACTTGAAGAATTAAAAGAATTGATAGCGCATGCGGCAAGTCCGAAAGTTGATCCGGAAAATGTATCAATAGCATTTTCAGATTCAACTGATCCGTATCTTGCATCAGACAGACCTGTCAATCTGCCGAAGCCGGATGAGACAGGCAACCCGTGGTGGCTTGCAATTGCTCTCAGCGGCGCAGGTTTGTTGATATTATTCAAAGTTGTTTCTGATAAAGTACGTCAGGTTCAGGAAGCAAATAAACGTGAAGTAGAGCAATTAAGACAAAAAACAGCCGAGCAGGAAAAACAGTTAAGCGATATCAATAACCGTGCGGCACAATTGACGGCAAGACAATCAGAACTCGCACAAAATCTTCTTGAACAGCAGCAAAGAGAATATATTCCGCAGCAGGATGAAGGGCAATTGCTGGAACAGCTTGCTAATGTTTCCGCTGAAATGTCAGATGCTGATGACGAAGAAGCTGCAGAAAAAATTAAAAGCTGGATAGAACAAGGATAATCTATGGCAATACAGGGGTTTAATTATCAGGAATTTGCACAAAATTTAACACAACAGGCAGTTGAGCTTGTGCCAAAGGATTTTACGGATCCTGAGAAGCAATATGTTGTGAATACACTCCTGAATTTTTCTGCTCTTGCCGGTGAAGCTTTATACAACGATACCGAATCAAATTTTAACGCCGATCAGGCAATGATGATTACGCAAATTATTGCCGAATGGGCATTTCATAAATCGGTTGACCTTATAAGATCCAAACTCCCTCAGGAGTTCTGGGATCCTATTATGCAAAAAATTGCGTTTACAATTTTTGAGATTGCAAAACAAACTTTTAAGCAAGGCATGCCGCAAGATCAAATTTTACAGTTGATTGAACATCATGTTAAGAAAACTTATCTTGGAGCGATTGCAGAACTTAAAGATAAGGGTTTTATAGATCAGGCATTGATGGAGCAGGCTTCAAAACAGTCAAATATTGACAATATGATGCAGCAAATGAATGAAGAAGAGGCAGCGGCAGAACAGCAGCCTGAACAAGTTAAGGGAGCGCCTCAGCCTCAGGCACCTGCCGAGGTTCAAGGCGGTTCAAGTCCTAAGATTATGAAGCTTGCAACAGTTGCTCTGCTTTTCCAAAAAATGAAGCAGGAAAAAGTCCAGACGATTTTAAATAAATTCAATCCGGAAGACGCCCAGACTATTATTAAATATATGGGAATGCCCGATTTGGAAAGCCGCGTGAGCGTCGGTACAACTTTGAAATGTTTGAATGAAATCCGTACAAATTTACCAAAACCTCAGGAATTAAGTCCGGGTAAAATTGTCTTAAAATTACAAAAAGTTACAGAAGGGATAGAACGTAAACAATTGGAACAGATGTTAAAACCTGAGAGAATGAAGGTAAAACGCCTTGTTTTCAATGCATTAGAGGGTGAATTTTATGAAGTTGCGCCAAAAGTTGCTAACATTATTGCCACCCATATACAAGATAGTGTATAATATTATTAAATCATGATTATTAAAAAGAAAAAAATTCAACCGGAGGAGTCAAAGGAAACTGCTCAGGAAGTTTCTGAACAGGTCGATGAGGAGGTTATCGACTTATTTAACCTTGACAACATTGATTTCAAACAGAGAAATGAACGTCGTCGAGGGGATAGGCGCAGAGGCTTCCGCCGAATTGACGACAGAAATTTAATTTCCCGTGCGCGAGAAGAGGCAGATGCAATCCGTGAGGCTGCGGCAAAAGAAGGTTATCAGGCCGGATTAAGTCAGGCAAAAGATGATATTGCAATTTTGCGTGATTCAATAAGAGAATTTATGAACGCAAAACAGGAAGTTTTCGACAAAATTGCTCCGGAAATTCTCTCTATAAGTATTGATATTGCAAAAAAAATTATTAAAAAAGAGATAACGCAAGCTCCTGAACTTCTGCTTGCAAGTGTAAATGAAATTCTCAAAGGTTTATCCAAAGAGGAAACCAAAATTACGCTGCATGCAAATCCTGCACAGGTAAGTATGTTAAAAAGTGAAGTTCCGCCAATCGCTGAACAGCTGGGGTTGGAGGCAAAAATTATGGTTATACCGGATGACTCCGTTATGGAAGGAGGATGTGTGGTTACAACAACAAATGGCGTGGTAGATGCAACAATTGATACTCAATTGGCAATAATAAGTGAGGCTTTGAAAGAAATTTAATGGCACAGGCTAATTCAGGAAGTAATCCCATAAGTGAAATTTTCTTGGCAATTTTTGTATTGACATTGCTGTTAATTTTGCTGGTTGAGATGCCGACTTGGGTTATTAATTTTTCCATAAGCTTGAATATTGCGCTTGGAATTGTGTTGTTGATGATAGCTTTATACGTGCAAAAGACGCTTGAACTGGCGGCATTTCCGTCAATTATTTTGCTGGGTACGATGTTTCGTCTTGTATTATCAATTGCATCAACGAGGTTAATTCTTGCAAAAGGCGAAGCGGGCGAAGTAATTCACGCGTTCGGAACGTTCGTAACCGGCGGCAATATGGTTGTCGGCGGCGTAATCTTCTTGATTATTACGGTTGTACAGTTTATGGTAATCACAAAAGGTGCTGAACGTATTGCGGAAGTTGCGGCGAGGTTCGCATTGGACGCTATGCCCGGTAAACAGATGACGATTGACGCGGATTTTAACGCGGGCTTGATTTCACCGGAAGAAGCGACAAAAAAACGTGAAGATTTGCAGAGAGAATCAAACCTTTTCGGTTCCATGGACGGTGCCATGAAGTTTGTAAAAGGTGATACTATTGCGGGTATTATTATTGTAATCATAAACATTGTGGGCGGCTTGTGCGTCGGATGTTTGATGAACCAGATGCCGATTGCGGATGCGGTTGCAAAATATACTGTATTAACAATCGGTGACGGTCTGGCATCACAGGTTCCGTCACTTTTGATGTCAATTGCAGCCGGTGTATTTATGACACGATCATCAGCCGCAAGCTCTTCATTAGGTGCTGATGTTGCGGGTGAAATTTTAAGTAAACCGTATTCACTGTTTTTTGCGTCAGGATTTTTGATGTTATTGGCGGTCACAGGACCTATTACGGGCTTGCCGTGGTTTCCGTTTTTGATGTTTTCCGTCGGATTGGGAATTGCAGGTTTCTCCGTATTAATTAACGCTGATGTTCAATCACAATTGGGTCAGTTGGAAAATGTCCGCCAGAACATGCAGGATCTGGTTAATCCGAACAGAATGTATGAACGGTTAGGGGTTGACGTATTAAGCTTGCAGGTAGGGTCAAACCTGCTTGTAATTGCAGACCCTGATCAGGAAGGTCAGCTGCTTGCAAAAATTGCTGCTTTGCGTCAGAGAGTTACGGATGAATTGGGATATATTATTCCGAACATAAGGATTATGGATTCATCTGCATTGGATGCAAATGAATATATGATTTCAATCCGCGGAAATACTGTTGCAACCGGGTATGTATATCCGGGAAGATTAATGGTAATTGCGGATCAGTGGGATGCAATGAGAAAAGAAGTTCCTGACGACGCGATTATCGGTATTGATCCTACATATCAAACTCAAGCCTACTGGATTACAGCGGAAGATGCAAAATCAGCAAGATCCGTTACGGCTGTTGATTCAACCGATGTTATTGTTACACACCTTCAGGAATGCGTCAGAAAGCATGTTGACGATGTTATGACCAAAACCGATGTCCTCAAGCTTATGGAGCTTGTCAGATCTCAAGACCCGACACTTGTCAATGACCTTGTACCGACAATTATTTCAACGAGCGACCTGCGGAAAATTTTTGTCAACTTAATCCGTGAAAAAGTTTCAATAAAAGATATTATATTTGTGTTTGAAAGACTTTGTGATTATGCAAGATTTTCAAAAGAGCCGGATATTTTGTCTGAACGTTTAAGAGCGGCTCTGGGACGTCAGATTTGTCTTTCCAATGTTCAGGAGGACAGAGTGCTTTATGCTTTGACACTGTCTCCCGAATGGGAAAAAATTCTTGATGACAGCTGTCAAAGAACAGAGTTAGGCACAATGTTTCTGCTGAATCCTATGCAGGTGCAGGAATTAATTGAAACAACCGCAACCACATTGATGCGGGCGCACCAGACTTGCGGCAAACAGCCTGTAATATTGTGTTCCCCGAGAATAAGACTTCCGCTTTATCAGCTGCTTGAACGCCATATCCCGACAATTGTCGTAATTTCTTATTCCGAATTGATTACGGATATCAAAGTTGAAGCTATTGATACTATTGGCGAAGCATATGCTATGGAATAGAAAATGTTTAAGAAAATTTTCACATTTTTAATAACAATTTATCAGAAAATTTCAAGTCTTACACCTCCGGTATGCAGGTTTTATCCGACATGTTCAGAGTATATGAAACAGGCAATCCAAAAATACGGTGTAATAAAAGGCGGCTGGCTCGGAATTAAGCGTATTTGCCGCTGCCATCCCGGAAATCCCGGCGGATATGATCCCGTACCGTAAGTGTTGTCTAAAATTTTACAGTCGGGTTAATCCTTAGTGCCTTACTGCCTTAGTAACTTTCTGACGACTATCTGTGGCAGCCCTTTGAAATATTTTTTGTTCCTGTTATAATTGAGTTATGAAAGATATGTTAGACAAAATTCTTCAGATAGAGAAGAAATATAAGGAACTTGGAGAAACTTTATCAGATCCTGCTGTTATTCAGGATTATAATAAATTTCGTGATTTATCAAAACAAAGAAAATCAATGGAAGAAACCGTAAATTTGTATTACGAATGGAAAAAAGCGGTTGACGCCATTGAAGAAGCCAAGGAAATGATTCATTCGGAATCCGATCCTGAAATGAAAGCGTTTTTAAAATCGGAAATGGAAGCTAATGAGGCAAAACTTCCGGAATATGAAGAAAAAATGAAAATTCTTCTTCTTCCGCGCGACCCAATGGACGATAAAGATATTATGCTTGAAATCAGAGGCGGCGCAGGCGGAGACGAGGCAAACATTTTCGCCGGAGATCTGGCAAGAATGTATATGCGCTATGCCGATAAGCAGGGCTGGCAGACACAGGTTTTGAGTAAAACAGAATGCGAAGCCGGCGGTGTTTCCGAAATTATTATTTCAATCAAAGGTGACAGTATTTATTCAAAGCTTAAATACGAATCCGGAGTTCACCGCGTACAAAGGGTTCCCGCAACGGAATCCCAGGGTAGAGTCCACACATCAACCGCAACCGTTGCAGTTATGCCGGAGGTTGATGACGTAGAAATTGAATTGAACATGAATGATGTTGAAATTACCACCGCGCGTTCAGGCGGTGCAGGCGGTCAAAATGTCAACAAGGTCGAAACTGCGGCAAGAGTTTTCCACAAACCCACAGGCATTATGATTTTCTGTACGGAAGAACGTTCCCAATTGCAGAATAAAGAACGCGCACTCCAGATTTTGAAAGCAAAACTTTATGATATGGAAGTCCAAAAACAAATGAAGGAAATTACAGACCTTCGCCGCTCTCAAGTCGGTACCGGCGACAGAAGCGAGCGTATCAGGACGTATAATTTCCCTCAAGGCAGGCTGACAGACCACAGAATTAATCATAACCTGAATGTCTGGACGGTTATTGACGGTGATTTGGACGAGTTGATTAATCTTTTGATGGAATATGACCAGAAGTTGAAGCTTGAAAAGCTTGCACAGGTTAGTTAAGGCGGTGAAAATGACGGATAGAAAATGTGTCGGCTGCGGAATTATTAAAGACAGAAAAGATTTGATAAAAATTACGGCACAACATCCGCTCAAAAACATTGTTATTAACGGCGGAGCAAAAATATTTGGCAGATCCGCATATCTTTGCTATAATAATACTTGTATAGAGAATGCTTTTAAAAAAGATCGTTTGAAAAAGGTTTTGAAAGCCCCTATACCCGAAGAATTGAAAGGGAATTTACTAAATGAGTTATGATACAGTCAGGATAAATGAGTTAGCAAAAGAATTAAATCTTCAGAGCAAAGAAGTGGTAGAAAAATTTGCTCAAATCGGTATTACCGGCAAAACTCATTCCAGCACTGTTACTCCTGACCAGATTCAAAGACTCAAAGATTTTTTGGCTTCAGGCGGCGTGAAAGAAGTTAAAAAACCAAAAGCTTTTGTTGTTAAAAAAGCTAAAGCGCCTGAAACCGAAACACCGAAAGAAGAACCGGTTGAAAAAGTTCAAGAAAAACCTGCAAAACCGCAAATTCAAAGGGTAGAAGTGGTTAAACCAAAAAGCAGGCTTGAAATTGTCAGAAAAGCTCCGCAAAAAGTTGAAAGACCGGTCCCCGATAAAAAAAATCTTCCTTCAGATGCAGAGCGTAAATCTCCTAAATTTGATAAAATATCAACTGACAAGCCCGCACGCAAACCTTTTAATAAAGACGCGAGACCGGAATCTTCAGAGAAAAAACCTATCCAGCGCCATATAATTCCGCAGGATATTTATGAGAATAAAGGCGGTTCCAGAAAACGTTCCGATAAAAAGCGCGATAAAGATTTTAATTCCAAAAAAGAAGAGCAGGAAAGAATTTCTCTGGAAAAAGCCGCTGCTCAAAAGCATAAAAAGAAAGTTCATAAAGATGAAGCTGTTGAAGAAGTTAAGCAGATTGTTGTAAATCATGCAATGACAATTTCCGAACTTTCCGAAAAAATCCAGAAAACACCTGCCGAAATTGTTAAATTTTTAATGCTTAACGGTATTATGGCAACTGTCAACCAGCTTATTGATGTTGATGTAATTAAAAAAGTTTGTGCTGAATACAATCTTGAAGTTCTTGATGAGGATTTGGACGCTTATATTGAAGAAGAGCTTGAAAAAGAAGAACAGAAAAAAGCATTCACGGAAGTTGATAAAAAATTACTGAAAAAACGCGCACCTGTTGTAAGTATTATGGGGCACGTTGACCACGGTAAAACAACACTTCTGGATAGTATCAGAGCATCCAAACACAAGATTGTTGCAACGGAGGTTGGCGGAATTACTCAATCTATCGGTGCTTATACGGTTTATCTTGAAAACGACAAAGAAAAGAAAATCGTTTTTGTTGATACTCCCGGTCACGAAGCATTCACGGAAATGCGTGCAAGAGGTGCAAAAGCGACGGATATTGCAATTCTTGTTGTAGCTGCCGACGACGGTATAATGCCTCAGACAATTGAAGCTATTAACCACGCCAAAGCTGCGGACGTACCGATTATCGTTGCAGTCAACAAGATTGATAAACCCGGTGCAAATCCTGATAAAATTTTACAGCAATTAACCGAACACGGTCTTGTTCCTGAAGAATGGGGCGGCGATACAATTACAGTAAAAGTTTCAGCTTTGCAAGGCACGGGTATTGATGAATTATTGGAATATATTCTGCTTGTTGCGGATATTCAAGATCTTAAAGCTAATCCTAAAGCTGAAGCATCAGGCGTTGTTATTGAAGCAAACCTTGACAAAGGCAAAGGTCCTGTTGCAACATTGCTTGTTCAAAACGGCACATTGCGCGTCGGAAACTGCATAGTCGTGGGTACAGCCTGCGGTCGTGTCAGAGCGTTATTGTCCGACAGCGGAGAAAAAATTCAAAAAGCTGAACCTTCAACACCGGTTGAAATTCTTGGCTTAACCGAAGTTCCGCAGGCAGGCGACAGATTTGAAGTTGTTAAAAACGAAAAAGAAATGAAAGCAATTGTCGACAAACGTAAAGAGAAAGCCCGTGACAAACGTCTGGAGGCAATGCTTCCCGCACATATCAGACGTGAAGCCGTTGCAGGCGAAGATGATATTCCGCAATTGAATTTAATTATTAAAGCTAATACCCACGGGTCAGCCGAAGCTGTATCGCAGGCGATTGCACAGCTTGATTCAAAAGAAATCAAAACAAAAATTATTCACGTCGGTGTCGGCGATATTTCGGAAGCCGATGTTATGCTGGCATCTGCGTCAGGCGCTTTAATTCTGGGCTTTACCGTAAAAGAGGATGCTAACGCGCTTGCAGCTGCTGAAAGAGAAGGCGTTACAATTAAAAAATACGATATTATTTATCAAATTCTTGAAGATATTGAAAAAACAATGCTGTCACTTCTGGAACCTGAAGTTAAAGAAGTTGAGCTTGGAAAAGCCGAAGTCCGTCAGATATTTACAATCGGTAAAACTACAAGAATTGCAGGCTGTTATGTAACCGAAGGTAAAATCGTAAGAGGTCAGGACGCTGTTATTATCAGAAACGGCGAAGAAATATTCAAAGGTACTATTGATCAGTTGAAACGTTTCAAAGATGACGTAAAAGAAGTTGCGCAGGGCTTTGAATGCGGTATTTCTTTTGCAAAATGGAATGACCTTCAGGAAGGGGATATCATAGAAGTTTCCACTACACAGGAAGTTGAAAGAAAATCCTTATAAGTAACCGGCTGCGGGATTTTTTTGTCCGGAATCTACGGTATAGTTTTAAAAAGGAGAAAGTTATGACATTAAGAAACGAACGCGTCAGAAAAGAACTTATGAGAGATATCTCTGAAATTCTTCGCAAAGAAATCAGAGGATTGGAGGGCGTTGTGTCAATTGTGGATGTCGAGGTTTCTCATGATAATTCCTTTGCAAAAGTTATCTACAGTGTTTTAGGTTCACCTGAACAAATTGAAAAATCAAAAGATGTTATAGAAAAAAGTACCCCGAAAATTCGCTACGAAGTCGGCAGACGTATTAGATTACGTCTGACTCCGGAATTAAAATTTGTTTACAGCGATTCCTTTGAAAAAGGTTCAAGAGTGACTGAAATTATTGATAAAATTTCCAGAGGGGAACTGTAATTGGATATAATTTTGGACCAAAATCAATTGAGATCCTTCGCTGGCGCTCAGGATGACCGGTTTGTTTTGTTCGGATTTTTGAATGTTTATAAGCCTGAGGGCATAACCTCTCACGATGTTGTCGCAAAGCTGCGCCGTGTTACTAAAATTAAACAAATCGGTCACACGGGAACTCTCGATCCTTTTGCAGAAGGTGTTTTGCCTGTTTGTATCGGTAAAGCAACAAGGTTAATTGAGTTTTTAAATGACGATAAAGAGTATATTGCAACCGTACAATTCGGCGCGAATACGGACACCTATGACATGGAAGGCAAAATTACCGATCAATTTGATAAAAAAGTCACAAAAGATGAAATTGAAAAAGCGCTTTTTGATTTTGAAGGTGAAATTTCTCAGATGCCGCCTGTGTATTCCGCTATTAAGATTAACGGAAAAAAGCTTTACGATTACGCCCGCGAGGGTAAAAATGTCGAAATTAAGCCGCGTAATGTGAAAATTTACAAAATTAATCTTCTGGATTTTGATGAAAACAAGCAAAAGGCAAAAATTCTTGTCGGTTGTTCAAAAGGTACTTATATAAGATCAATTGCTTTTGATTTGGGCGTAAAACTTAATTGCGGAGGATATCTTACAAATCTTGTACGCACAAAGGCAGGCATGTTCTGTATTGAAAATTCCGTAAAACTCGAGGACTTGTCGTCATGTGAAATCGTCGGGCAAAATTTGATTAATCCTTTGGATGTGCTCGAATTGCCAAAGGTTGAGATTGATGCTCTGGAACACAAAAAGGTTATTCAGGGACAGGTTTTGGAAAATAAATCCGCATTAAGTAACGGTTTTTTAATTTTGATTTATAATAATAAGATAGACGCTGTGGCTTACGTCGACGGTGACAAAATTAAGGTCAAAAAGGTATTTGTATGAAAAAGTTTTTAATTTTTTTAGGAATTTTAGTTTTAAGTTTTAATCAGGCATATGCCGGTAAATGTGTTTGGATGGAGTGTGCTGAGCCTTACGATTTAAGTTCCGGCGCTTCCAGATTTATGAGTGTTGCATCAGGCTCAAATTTCCTCGCAACACGTGTTGCAGAGGCTATTTTTAAAAAAGAACTTAAAAAAACTGTTCAGGGAAATTTTAGTATAAATCTTTCTTCCTACAGCGTAAAAGATCTTAAAAAGGGTATTTTTAAATCATTGTCATTCAAAGGCAGAAATATAAGTATGGAAGGTGTATATTTTACAGCGTTGAATATGGCAACTTTGTGTGATTTTAACTATATTTCAATGGAGGATCCGAAAAATCCCGTTGTAAAAGAAACCATGCCGCTTTCGTTTTCAGCTGTTATGACGGAAGATGATATTAATAATACTATGCAAAGTTCAGGTTATAAAAAAGTTATTGACGATTTGAACATGCTCGGCAGCAGTCTCGGGGTTTTTAAGGTTACAACAAGTCAGATAAAGATAAAGGATAACAAATTTTATTATATTTTAAAAATTGCAATTCCGTTTGTGAAGAATTTGCAAAATCTTGTTTTGTCCTCTGATTTAAAAGTTTCCCGCGGGCAGATTGATCTTGCAAACACTAAACTTGTCAATAATAATATGCTGATTGATTTAAAACAGCTTGATCATGTTATAAATTATATTAACCCACTTGATTTTTCTTTAAATATACTGGAAAATAAACATGCAAACCTTACGGTTCAAAATATAAAAATTCAGGACAATAAAGTTTATGCAAGCGGTATAATCGTTGTGCCAAAAGATTAAAAGGAAGTTAAGTATGGACGGAAAACAAAAATTATTTTTAGTGATTCTCGGCATGGTGCTTGTCGTTGTAGCGGTCATGTACGGTCTTAATGTGTTAAATCCGGGTGAAATTTCACCGGAAGATGTTACGGTATCTGAAAGAACTACTCAAGAGGAAGTTCCCGAGGTAAAAAATGAAAAAGAATACGTAAATGTGTTTTTTATAGGACAGAATGAAAACAGAGAAGAGGTTTATAAAGCTGTAAAGCGTGAATATGACCCTGAAATTGACGGTACAAAATTAAAATTTGCAATAGAATCACTTGTTGCCGGTCCTAAACCATCAGAACGCGATAAAGGTGTATATACTGAAATCCCTGCAGGCACAGAGGTCATTGCTGTCAGAGAACTTCCGGATAAAGCAATAATAGATTTGTCTATGGATTTTGAAACAGGCGGCGGCACTGATAGTCTTTACAAAAGATTGTATCAGGTGATAAAAACTGCCAACAGAAATACAAGTTTGCCGGTTTATCTTTATATAAGCGGTCAAAGGGCTGACGTAATCGGCGGCGAAGGTATTATGATTACACAACCACTTAACGACAGGTCACTGGATGGTTAATAAAGATTTAGACTATTATTTGAATTTGAATTGGACATTAATAGAGGGCGAAGATATGGATTTTGACGGAAATCCATATCGTTATATCGAAATTAAGGAAATCCCGAGCTTTGTTTTTTGCGCCAAAACAATTGAAAAAGCACGTGAAAATTATAAACGTCAGTTAAAATTGATGTTGATGGTCATGCTGGAAAACGGCGATCATATAACGGAACCCGGTGAAGATGAGGATGAACCCGATTGGGAAAGTTTATGTCCGTAAAAATTAATTTTTATAAGCCTCGGCATACTGCGGATTAACAGCAAGCCATTTGAATGCCTGCTCTTCCGTTTCTGGTATATCAATTACAAAAGTCCCGCCGTAACGTCCGCGTGAAAATACCAGATAGCCTTCTTTTGCAAGATTATGAAAGGCTTTGCGGATTGTGTTCGGGCTCAAATCCATTTGTTTTGAAAGTTCTATAATTGACGGGAGTTTCATGCCTACAGAATAATTTTCTGCAATCATTTTTTTGATATTGTGCTGTGTTTTTTCATAGTAATAAAATGCCGTTTCTTTTGCAGGAGCAAAAATAGAAGTTTCACGCGGTTGTTCAATCGCCATTTCGTCAGGCATTTTTATAACAGTTGTCCCGTAACGTCCGCGGCGGGCAAGCAAAATACCATCGTCAATCAGCATTTTTAAAGCATCGTGTATTGTTTTGATGCTTGCATGTAATTCTTTTGCCAATTCTGCGTGCGGTGGCATTTTTGCCCCTGTTTGCAGGTTTTTGGTAATATAATTTTTTAAATCATTCCGGACTTTGGTAACCAGTGTTTCATTCCGGGTTGCTTCATTGATGGAAAAATTATTATTATTTAATATCCAGCCTGTTTCTTTGGAGTTTTTAAATTTGTGTGTCAAAATTCCATTTGAGCAAAGATATTCAAGCGCGAGTCTTGTTGTGTTATGAGAACAGCCTATGCATTGAGCAATAACCTTTGCGGACTGCAGGTGTTGTCCGATATTAAAATTGTTTGATTTGATATATTTTTTAATCTCCTCTATGGCATTCTCGCGTTTAGAGGTGAGTTTTCGCATTGCAGATGTTGAAGCGGTATTTTTTACGAGTGTTCCGATGCATTGTTTGGATTCAACGCATCCTCTATCCTCCAGATATCTTAAAGCATTTTGGATTGTTCCTATACTGACTCCAAGCATGTATGCAAATTCGGATTTTGACGGCAAAAGATTGTTACTTTGAATTTTGCCTGATGCTAAATCCTCTTTTATCCATTCCATAAGCCATTTCCCGATTGTAATTGCTTTGGATTCTTTTAGATTTTTTAAATCAGGAAAATCTTTTGTAATAGAATTGATATCAATTTTTTTTAAATCGTTTTTTCGTATATAATTTTGCATACACTCCACCGTTTTTTAATAATACACTATGTATAAAAAAACATCAAGATATTTTTTGTTAGTGTATTAAAAATTTTTTACATAAAAATCACTGCCAAAGGACAATATTTACCCTTGTTCGTAAAATGCAGTTTGGACTTTTAGTCAGACGGAAAAGTGTTTGAGCAAAAAACCTAAACCTCTAAATAGCAATATTGTACATGTTGTTTTAGTATTGTTATTTAACAACTTGAGCTAAAGCTTCAATTACAACCGGATCCCATTTTGTGTCGGACTTCATAATATCCAGAGCTTTTGAAACTTCCATTGCTTTTCTGTAAGGTCTGTCGGATGTCATTGCGCTGAATGCGTCTGCTGCGGCAATAATTCTTGAACCAAGAGGAATTGATTGACCTTTCAAGCCCTCCGGTTTTCCGGAACCGTCGTAGCGCTCTGTTTGATAAGTTACGTACGGTACAACTTCCGATAGGAAATTTATATTCATCAACATGTTTACTCCGGTTGTTATATGTTCTTGAATTTTTTTCAATTCATCCGGAGAAAGTTTTCCGTTCGTTGCAAAAATCCGTTCAGGAAGTGTAATTTTCCCGATATTTTGCAGCAAACCTGCATAATAGATTAAATCTGTAGTCTTTTCATTCAAGCCTAATTGTCTGCAAATTTGCCGTGCCAGATTTGCAGTATTTTGTGAATGAGAAACTTTATATTGCCCCTTCATGTCAACTGCTTTTGCAAGTTCTTCTACAAAATTCTGCTGATAATCGCACAAGTCGCCTATTAAAGCTGTTAATTCAGCTCTCAGGTGCTGCATATCGGATATATTAGCATTTTCTTCTCCGGTTAATCTGTTTACTTCGTCAACCTGTGCTTGAATTTCCGTAGAGGTTGCAAAAAGCCGTGCAATACTTAACACAAGACTTAAATATTCTTCATTTAGAGGCTTTTTATCTGCTGTTTTAAGTGATATAACACCGTATATATGTGATGCTGCACGCATAGGAACATATGTGGTGCCTTCTTCATATACAAAATCTTTTCCTGCAAAATTTACCGTCAGTTCAATACCTGAATTTTCATCTGATGCGCCGACGAGCATCATTTGATTGTCTTTTTGCATATAAATCCTGCAGTATTCAACTTCTACCATTTGTTTAACTGTTTTTGCAATGGATGTATAGATGGCATGCTCCTGATTTGTGTCAAAACTCAAAACGCAAAGAGTGTTTTTGGAAGAATATATTGAAATAAGTTCTTTGAGTTGTTTTTTCAGACCTTCGCGTTTATCAATATTGCTTGCGCTGATTTTTTCGGCAAGATCTTTTGATATAAGATGTTCTGATATAAAGTCTCCTAAATTAAGCGCAAAAATCTCTTCTAACGGATCTCCGTCCATTAAATACTCTGACTGGGAAAACAGGGACACACCGTTTTTTGTTTCATCTTTTTTCATCAAAATTTCCTTCTATACATGCTTTTATTTTTATATACGGCACAAGTTTATTAAAACTTTAATACTTTTTATAAAATTTCCTACTTTAGTATGGTATAATTTTTTTGAGGTGAATTGATGGTAAAAGTCAGTATTATAGTTCCTGTTTACAATTCGGAAAAATATATTGAAAAATGCTTGAACAGTCTTATTAATCAAACTCTGAAAGAGATTGAAATTATCATTGTAAATGACGGTTCCACAGACAATTCCCTTGAAATTATCAGAAAATTTTCCGACTCAAGAATTAAAATAATAGATAAGGCAAACGGCGGTCAATCTTCTGCCAGAAATAAAGGGCTTGAAACGGTATGCGGTGAGTATATAGGTTTTATTGACAGTGACGACTGGATTGATTTGGATTACTACGAAAAATTATATTCCGCAGCTGTGAAATATGACGCTGATATTGCCATGGCGGATTTCATCCGTACAGGTTCAAACAAGCATAAAATAAGGCTGAATTTGACGGAAGAAAAACTCTACACAACTGTTGAAGATAAAATTCAAGTCGCGCATGCTCTTAAAGAAGGCTGTACCTGTAATAAAATTTACAGGAAAGAACTCGTTGCAAACCTGCGGTTTCCGGAAGGCATGTTCTTTGAGGACGGTATTTTTACAATAAAAACTCTGTTTTATTCAAACAAACTCGTGACTGTCCCGGGTATTTATTATTACTACTATAAAAATCCCAAATCCACAGTAAACACTATGGACGCCCAAAAACAGGCGGACAAGGAAAAAAGCAGGCGTGAAATTCTTGCCTTTTTTAAATCCAATAACATAAAAATAAAAGACAAAACTTATTGGGCTGTACTTAAAAAAATAACCATTTGGAAATTTAATCTGTTTACAATACAAGAAAGTATGCAATCCAAACGAATTTTACTTTTTGGTTTAATCCCGTTTATTAATATCCGATAGCCCATTTAAAAGGTGCAGATGAAATTTTTGTTTTAGTAATAGTTGCATTTGTAACAACTGCAGGAACTTCGATTACTTTTTCCGCTTTTTGCAGAAGATTGTACTGCATCATTTTATTATCAACATTGTTGAATGATTTTAATCTGTCCAGATTATTCTGCAATTCATTATTTTCATCATTCAAAGAAATAATTTGACGGTTAAGAGTATTAAGAGTTAATTCATTACACATAACAAAATAATAACTTACAAACGTGGTCAAAATGGCCATCATCAAAAGCCCGCATAATGATTTATTAACTTTTCTTATCGCCATATCTTTCACCGTGCTTTCCTTATAAAAATAACCTTCTATAATCGGTGTTTCTTCTATAGGGTTTTCCGCATATCTTTCTTCTATTACTTCTGTGTAAGCGGTTTTGCCTCCCTGCCCCAGCTGATAAGAATAATCTAATTTATGTGCTCTTGCCGTATTCAACTTTTTCTTTCCCCAACTACAAACTGTGTCTTATACATCTTGCTATCCGCAATTTTGCACTTCTTGAAGGCGGATTTTCTTTAATCTCCTCTGCGCTTGCCATTATCGGTTTTTTATTTACCAGCTCCAATACAGGAGGAGGACAATTGCAAATCATCTGATTTTTATCGCAATGACAGCGTTGTGAGTTGTATTTGAATAAGTGTTTCACTATTCTGTCTTCCAGAGAATGAAAACTTATTACACTTATTATAGCACCAAATTCCAATAAATCCAACACATCATTTAATGTATTTTTAACATTTTGTAACTCGTGATTAACTTCAATTCGGATTGCCTGAAATACACGCGTTGCAGGGTGTACGGAGGATTTAATTTTTGGTGTGGATTTGAGAATTAAATCGGATAATTCAAGAGTTGTTTCAATTTTTTTCTTTTTACGGGTCTCGACAATTGCCCTGGCAATCCTTTTGGAGAAGCGTTCTTCGCCGTATTCGGAAAAAATTCTGACTAAATCATCTTCAGAATAAAAATTTACAACATCATATGCAGTAAAATCAGAATTTGTATCAAATCTCATATCCAGAGGTGCGTCTTTCATAAACGAAAATCCGCGCTCTGCCTTGGTTAGCTGGTGATAAGATGCTCCTAAATCAAAAAGCACTCCGCCTGTTATTTTTTCAATTCCAAGATTTTTGAGAACTTTTTTAATATTCGTGTAAGATTCCTTAACAATTGTAATATTTTTGTAATTTTTTAACCGTGCGGACGCGGCATTAATTGCGTCATCATCTATATCAAAAGCTATTAACCGTCCGTCGGGTGAAATTCTTTGCAGAATAAGTTCACTATGCCCGCCGCCGCCCAGCGTACAATCAACGTAAATAAGCCCGTTTTTGCATTCCAGCGCGTCTACGGCTTCATTTTTCATTACCGTATAATGCTTAAATTCTTCCATAAAAAAATTTTAGCATTAAAAAATAAAACCGCCAAGCCCGTAATTATCGTATATTTCTATGAATTTGTCATAAGAATATGTTGAGCGTTTGTTGTTGTCATTTGCGTCGATTATTTCAATAATCTGCTTTATTTCAGCCATCCTTTTATTCTGAAGCCGTGCCAGAATATCCGCCATTTCCTCATCTGTATTGATTTCTTCTCTGGTCGGGCGATCAATACAATTCATGAGCATGATAAGTATATTTTTCCTAAATTCCATTTTCTCTTAATATCCCTTGATGCAGTCCCGATTATATATACGGCAAAACTGCCGGAAGCTTTAATGTTTTCCGGCAGTTTGTTTACATTTATTAATATTTGTTATTAAAAACCTGTAAAACCGTCTTCGTCAAATATTTTTAAAAAATCATCATAGTTATAAGAAGTTTCCTGGTTACCGCTTATTACTTTAATATCGGGTTTTGAATCTTCCAAAAAGTCCAGCAGCATGCCATCCACATCTTCAAATGAGTTCAAAAAATCCATCACTTCTTCATATGTAGCAGTATCTGAAATTTTGTTTTCCAAAGCCATATAAACCTCCGCTTCTTTATTTAATAATTACTACGGAAAAATCCCGAAAAACTTTAATGCAATCCGGGATTTTTAACAAAAGTTTACACTACCAAATTATTTAATGGCTTTTTTAACCCTGCGGAAGACTTTGTCTTTGCCGAGAATAGCAAGGATAGCCGTCATATCAGCGCCGCATGTTCTGCCTGTAACGGCTGCTCTTATCGCCCACATGGTAACTTTCGGCTTAATACCTTTTTCTTTGTATTGAGCGCGGAAGGCTTCAAGTTTTTCATGAAGATTTTCTTCCGTGAATTCCCAATTTTCGGCCTGTCTTAAAAATTCTTTCAAAACATCCTGTGCAACGTCCGTATCAAGGACATCCGCTTGAGCTTTCGGGTCGATTTCAACATCTTCGCCGAAGAAATACGGTACAGCGTCAGTAATATCCGACAATAATGTCAAAGGTTCATAGGTAATTTCAACCATTCTGGTATACTGTTCGTCCGTAAGCTCTGACAAATCGTATTTTGTCAAATACGGTTTTAATCTTTCTTTCAGCTCGTCAATACTCAGCATTTTAATATAATGGCTGTTCATCCAGTTCAATTTGTCGTATTCAAAAATCGAGTTAGCTGAAGAAATATCACCGATTCTGAAGTCTTTAGCGATTTCGTCAATTGATTTAATTTCCTGTCCGTCAGACGGTGACCAGCCCAAAAGCGCAACAAAGTTGATTAAAGCTTCCGTCAGATAACCTTTTTCAACAAATTCGGAAACTGCCGTTGCACCGTGTCTTTTAGAAAGTTTGCTTCTGTCAGGTGCCAAAATCATGCCAAGGTGTCCGAATCTCGGAACTTCAGCGCCTAAAGCTTCAAAAATAAGAATTTGCTTGAATGTATTTGAAATATGGTCTTCTCCGCGGATAACGTGTGAAATTTTCATCAACATATCGTCAATAACAACCGCAAAGTTATATGTCGGAGTTCCGTTGGATTTCATAATTACAAAATCGCCAAGCAGACTTGTATCCATATGCAGTTCGCCTTTTACAAGGTCATTGAATTTCAAAATCGTGCCTTCGTGGAAAGCTTTTTGAGCTTTTGCAATATTAAAACGAATTGCGGGTTTTCTGCCTTCGGCTCTTAGTTTTGCTTTTTCTTCTTCTGTCAGGTTTTCGCACTTTTTGGAATACACATAAGGCTTTTTATTCTGTGTTGCAAGCTGTTTTTCAGCCTCCAATTCTTCCGGAGTGCAAAAACATTCATAAGCAAAGCCTTTATCCAAAAGTATTTGAGCATATTTTGGATAAATATCAAATCTTTCTGACTGGGTATAAGGACCGTAAGGACCGCCTACATCCGGACCTTCATCCCAATTTAAGCCTAATGCCTTCAAGCTGTCAAAAATATTATCTATATAAGCTTGACTCGTACGTTCGGCATCAGTATCCTCAATTCTTAAAATAAATTTACCGTTATTTTTTTTCGCAAATAAATAGTTAAAAAGCGCAGTACGTGCGGTTCCTATGTGAAGATTTCCGCTCGGAGAAGGCGCAATTCTTACTCTAACTTCTGTCATATTTCCTTCTTTCTCTTTATAGCACACAAAAGAATACCACAGACATATTTTCATTTCAACAGAGGTTTTTAATTAAAAGTTAAGTTATGTTACAGAAAATATTTTGCTGTAAACCGCCTGTTTATAAGGGTTTTGAAAAAATGTATATATTTTCTATATAAAAAATAGCACTTTTTTCAAAAAAAATGTTTTTAATAATATATCAGAGCAATATTTGAAAGAAAAAGGAGAATATATGGCACGAGTATTAATTTCAATGCCCGAAGAATTTTTAAACAAAATCGATCAGGTAGCTGACGGAGAAAATCGTTCACGGAGTGAACTAATCAGAGAAGCTCTGCGCACGTATATTTACAAACAAAAAGTACGTGAATCAACCACAGCAGGTAAAAACGCCGAACTTTTGGAAGCTTTGCTGCAATAAGGTCGTTGGAAGGAAATTTGGGAAACATAATAGAAGCCCCTCACTCGAGGGGTTTCTATTTTTATATAAAAAGTGCCTGAGGCACGACAACATATTGTGTTAATATTGGTATCGTTATACATAAAAACTATTATAGGTACATGGTACTTTCTTGTACCGACAAGAAAGTACCCAAAGAAACTCTCGACCGGAACTGCACTCGCTAATCATTACTATAACTCAGCCTGTGCTCGCAAACTCGCTTATGTCATTCTGAACTTGTTTCAGAATCTCTAAATCTTTACGCTCAGACAACGCTCGCTTTGTAGTTGCTTCGTTATGTAATGATTGCTCGTTCCGTTAAGGTCGAATATTTGTTCAAGCCGCGCCGTGATTATAGGCGCGGTAAGAGATTGCAGGATTTTAGCCCCTCTCCCGTCCTTAGGACACCCTCTCCCCAAAGGGGCGAGGGATAAAATACTGCAACGGCACGTAGTGCGCCCGTCAGGGCTTGAGCAATCCATAGGATTGCAATTTATTTAGCGTGTTTCTCTTTCTTTTGCCAGCGTTTTCTTTCTCTTTTCCTCGCCAAAAAAGAGAAAGAAAATGCTGACATATACCTATAATAGTTTTTATGTAAAGCGCTTTTGCAGGCATTAGCTGTGTTTGCGAAAGAAGTTAATATCCTTCAAATCCTCCCGTTTGACCACAAGTCCGCAATTTCTGCAGGAAAGGATTTCTCCCGTGCTGTCTATCGGCATAAAAATATGTTCGCAGTGTTCTTCTTCCGGATTGTTTTCAGCCATGGGGTCGAAGGTGTCCCCGTCAGAATTTTTTTTGAGAAATTTTTTAACAAGCACTTCTATAAAATACATTACAGATTGAATCCTTCAGGTAAAAGATATTCAAGTTTGTAAAAAGTTAATTTGCCGCCTTGTTTTAGCACAATCTCGAAATCGTCATCAGCTTTGAATTCGTGTAAGACCTGACGGCATGCACCGCAAGGAAAGCAGTTGTCCATTTTCGGAGAGTATATTGCAATTGCCTTAATCTTTTTTTCGCCGTCTGCAATCGCACTGCCTATGGCATTTCTTTCCGCACAGATTGTAAGTCCGAAACTTGCATTCTCAAAATTACAACCTGCGTACATTTTGTCGTTATCTGTTAAAACGCACGCTCCAACCGGAAATTTTGAATATGGAACGTAAGCATTTTTAGAAACCTCAATTGCTTTTTCCATTAAAATATCGTAATCCATACTATTCTCCTTTTAAAACCAGTTTAGAGCATTTTTTTATAAATATAATCCATTACACGTATGATTGTGCTATAATTTTATTATGAAATTTTTTGCAAAAATAATCGTATTATTATGCTTATTTTTAGGAAATTGTGTGGGCGCAGAACCTTTTAAGGTGCTGGTTTTGCCTGTGGATTTATTCTCGGTTTGTGAAAATTATTACTGTTTTCCGGAAGTTTCGGAAATTATCGCGGAGGACGTAATAAATAATTTTAATAAACAGGGGAAAATAGCAGCTCCCAATCTTTATGACGTGAGAAAAAAAATTGCAGCCGATCCAAAGTTAAAAGCTTCTGCAGTTAATACTCTTAATCGTTATAAAAACAAAAATTCAGTTGATTTCACCTCTACAAAGGCGGTAGCAAAGGCATTTGATGCAAAATCCGTTCTTTTAATCAGCAGTCTTGTATCTCAGGAAACTTCCAAAAGAAATATTTGGGAAGTAATGGAAGTTTCAAGTGCGTTTGAAGCATACAATGCGTATACAATGGAAACAAATGCGGTTTTAACGGATAATGTTAATGATGTTGTAATGTGGAGCGGCAAGTATAAAAGAACCCTCGGTGATAATGAAACAAGATTCTGGGCGGTAACAAGTTCTCAGGCAGCGTCTCAGCTGGAAAAATTAAAATTTTATTCCAGAGATATAATTTCAAAAGATATTGCGCAAAATATTACTCTCAGATTTTATCCTAAGGTCACAAAGCCGGTTGTTCCCAGAACAACGGAAAAAACGGAAAAGACTGATTTTCGCCCGAATCCTCTGGGAAATACCAATGTAAGACTTCAGGACGATAAAGATTACGGTGAAATACACAGCGAAACTATTTTTGATTTTTAATTTTTTAATAAATTCGGCTGTTTTGTTTGCGGAATATTGTTGTTTTGCTGTTCTCTTAACCGTTCGTTGAATGAATTGTCAGGGGTTTGGATATTATTTTTCATTGGACGCTGAGTTTCATTTTGCTGCGGCTCTCTTTTGATTAAATCATCTTTCATCTCAACCTGTGCAGGAGTTTTTATTGCCATTTTGTCAAGCTCCTGCATCCTCTGGCTCGCATCAATTGTCGCAAGCACCATAACCACGCCTATTGACAGAAATATTAAAAATTTTTTCATTTATTTTCTCCTTCATTTGTATTTTAGCTGAATTGCATATTTTTTATATTGTCGAAGTGTTTAATACTTGCATAAACTAATCTTAAATGATAAAATATAGACGTAAGAGTGAGGAAATTATATGGCAAGATTAATCAGACCTTCATGGGCAATAAGATGTGTACAATCCGGATGCAAAACTTTATTTGAGGTTGCGCAGTTGGAAGATGGCAAACAGCAGGAAGTTGTATGTCCAAATTGCGGTGAACACTATGTGTATCCGATTTTGAACGAAGACGAAAATAACAAGTAATTATGTTCAATAATACGGACAAGCGCTATAATCAGTATAGTGCACATCTGAAAAATAAATTCGGCGCTAAGGTATATAAAATTACCCTTGACGCCGGTTTTTCGTGTCCGAACAGGGACGGAACAATTTCAACTGGCGGGTGTATTTTTTGTGATGAAGGCGGAAGTTTTTCCAAGGCACATTCAAATAAACTTTCAATCGAAGAACAGGTTGAGGCAGGCATTAAGAATTTGACGGAGCGGTTTAAGGCAGAAAAATTCATGTCATATTTTCAAGCCTATTCAAATACTTATAAACCCGTTAATGAACTTGAAAAAATTTATAATTCCGCACTTAATAACGACAAAATAGTCGGTATTTCAATAGGAACCCGTCCGGATTGTGTTGACGATGAAAAGCTTGATTTAATAGCTTCATATAAAGATGATTATTACACGTGGATTGAATACGGGCTTCAATCCATTCATAATAAGACTTTGCGCAGGATTAACCGCGGGCATGATCTGGATTGTTTTTTAAGGGCTTACGAAAAAACAAAAGAACGCGGGATAAATGTGTGTGTGCATGTGATTTTCGGGTTGTGGGAAAGCCATGATGAGATTATGCAGACTGCCCGAAAGCTTGCGGAACTCGGGGTCGACGGGGTGAAAATCCACATGCTCTGCGCGCTTGAAAATACAAGGCTTGCCGACATGTACAAAAACGGCGAAATTGATTTTATGAGTGAAGATGAGTATGTAAATTACGTCTGTGATTTTTTGGAATATCTTCCGGAAGAAACCACAATCCACCGTCTTGCAGGGAACGGGTTTAAGGATACCTTAATCGCGCCCAAATGGCTCGGAGCAAAGTTTGACTGCCTTAATAAAATTGATCGTGAATTTATTAAGAGAAATTCATATCAGGGGTTGAAATTTGTTTACAATCAGGCGATAATGTGTAATAATTAGTATGGTTAATTTGTAAAATTTTGTTAAAACTCTTAAAAAAATTCAGCAAAAGATTTTATTTACGTATTTTAAGATGACTGCAACAAAATTGGAGAAAATATGTTAAGTGTACAATCGGTAAATTTTAAACCTGCCTTCGGACATTATGACCCGAGATACGGCAATGTTATTGATGTTGACTATACAAAAGTTGATGATATGCCGTCTGATGTATATTATTCAAAAGAAGATTATACTAATGATAAAGTACAATTGGAAAAACAACTTGAAGATATCAATGCAGTGATTGAAAATGTTCAGGTGCCAAAACCGGTTCGTGCCTTCGGGAAACTTGTATCGGTTGGTATCGGTGCAGCACTTGGTTTCGTAAGTATGAAATACGGCGCACAGGGTGTGGTTGCTCTGATGAAGAAAAGCTATAACTGGATGCGTTCTTTAGGTAAAAGTAAAGTGGTCGAAAATGCGGCTCCGCAATTGAAGAAATCAGGCGTTTTCAAAGGTATATCAGAATTTTTCTCTAATAAGGCTAAAAAGTTTAATGAAAGCGGATTAGGTAAAAGAATCGCAGACATTAAAACAACATTTAAAAATTATGCGCCTGTAAAATATGTAACTAAAAAAGGTGCAGAATTTAAAAAAGCTGTGTCAGATTTTATAACTCCTGAAAGAATAGAAAAAGGTACTGTAAATTTATTCGCGGTAAGCGGCGGTGTAACCGGCGGTGTTACTGCACTTGAGGAGGCTGCAAAAGATTAGTATGGCATTAAGTGTTAATAGAATTTCATTTACAGGCAATGATAAAGATGATAAACGTGTAACCGCAACTGAAGTTGGTGTCGGCGCAGGTGCAACAGTCGGCGGCGCTAAATATGGTGCGGAAGCTTTTAAGCGTTTTAAACTTGCCAGAACAAAAGACGTTGTTCATCTGTCAGGTGAAACCACACAGGCAATTAGAAATGCAGCCAAGCTTGGTACCGAAACTAAAACGCTCTGGGGCAGAATGTTAAAAAATGCAAGGGTTTATAAAGAAGCAATTATTAATTGGGCACAATCTTTAAAAATTGCAAAATGGGCTAAACCTATCGTTGAAAGTAAAGCATTCGCAAGATTTTCCGGTATTCTGGGCGGAATCACTGCAGGATTTGTATTTATCTCAGGTATTGGCGAAATGGGGCAGACTTTCGGAAAGCTCGCTGCTAAAGATGCATAGATAAAAGTTGTTAAATTAATAAAATCGTGCTAAACTTCGGTTATGCACGATTTTGTTTTGAAAGAAATTGTAACGGATGATTTGGAAAAAGAGCTTTCCTCAGTCGGGTTTGATAAATCCTATATCAAAAAAGCCTGTGACAAATTCGTTTATAAAAATATAAAAATTTTTGATCTGACCCCCGCTCAGGCAAATATTTTGAAACAAACGGCATTATCGGTCGGCGCTGATTGCGCAACCCACAGGGAAACAATTACCGCAAAGGTCGAAAAAACCGACTGTATTCTGGGCGGAAGTCTTTCTCAAATCGAAAAAATTGCTAGAAAACTCGCATTTCAGCCTTTCGGACTTAAAAAATTAGGTGAAATGTTAATGCAAAGGCATGAAAAAGACAGCGACAGTTGTAAAATTGTCGGTATTTTAAACCTTACGACTAATTCATTTTCAGACGGCGGTGAGTTTTACGAATTTGATAAGGCCGTTGAACATTTAAACGAAATGATTAATGACGGCGCGGATGTTATTGATATTGGTGCTGAATCCACAAAACCCTATTCCGAACCTGTATCTGACGACATACAGCTTGCCAAACTCGTTCCTGTTCTGGAATATATTAAAAAAAATAATATTACGACAGCTATCAGTATTGATACAAGAAGTGCAACAGTCGCTCAAAGGTGTCTGGAACTTGGTGCGGATATTATTAATGACGTGTCAGGTTTTGACTATGATGAAAAAATGCCGGAGGTTATTGCTGAATTCAATGCGAAAGTCGTTATCCAGCACTCCAAAGGCACCCCTCAAAATATGCAGGATAAACCGGTTTATGAAAATTTGACGGATGAAATTTACCTCGGGTTGAAAAATAAGATTGATATTGCACTTTCAAAAGGTATAAAACGTGAAAATATTATTATAGACCCCGGTATAGGCTTTGGCAAAACACGTGAGGACAATTTTGAAATTATTAAACGTATTGAGGAATTTTACGGATTGGGCTGCCCTGTTATGCTTGGTGTTTCCCGTAAAAGTCTGTTAAATATGCCTGATGCGGATAATTTTACAAAGGATATTTTTACACTCGCATTGAACTCGCTTGCGATTAGTAAAAAAGTTGACTTTTTGCGGGTTCATAATGTAAAATTAAACAAGAAATTAGTTGAATTATTAGGAGGAAAGCCATGAAAAACAAAGAGTTTAAAAAATGTCGGGGGGGGGCGACTCCTCTAAGCCAGCGTGCCGCTGGACCCGCCCAACAAGAAGTTGGAGAAAATTTAACGGGTCATGAAATTAACAATGGTTTTGACGGTATTGGTTTAGTAAAGATACTAAGATACTATGGCACTAAGATAGTAAGAAGTAACAGAAATGTAGGTCGGCATTACCAAGCCGACAGAAAATATACCAAAACAATTGACACAATAGATAAAACAAATTATAATTCTAATATGATGAATTATAAATCAGAGATCCTGAAACGAGTTCAGGGTGACAAAAATGTGAGCGAAGCTCACAGTAAACACTTAGTGCCTTACTGTCTTAGTAACTTAGTATCTTCTAAAAAAGCCGCCTTTACGTTAGCGGAAGTTTTGATAACCCTCGGCATAATCGGGATTGTGGCAGCAATGACAATTCCTACTTTGATTTCAAAATATCAGGAAAAACAAACGGTATCGCAATTGACGAAAGTATATTCTACGTTAGCAAGCGCGCATCAAATGATGCAGGCTGAATATGGTTCTATGGACACGTGGGGGTTAAGAATTACAGATACCGGAGAAGTTGATGAGGACGATAATCCTATTTATGACAGATATTCTCAAAATTTGGTAGCTCAAAGATTAAGGCCTTATTTCCGTGTAAACAGGGATTGTAAACAGGGTGAAATTTGTGATAACAGAACAATATATAATTTAGCAGGGGCTAAATATTCTGATCCTGCTCCGTCCACTGCGGAGGCTTCTTTCTGGCTTTCTGACGGTATTTTGATGGAGGTAGGCTGGTATGGTTTTAATAAATCCATTGATATTGCTGTTACTTTGCCTGGTAAGGAAAAAGTTTTAGGTAAAAATTACTTTTATTTTACTATGAATTCTAAAGGAATTTATCCGGAAGGTATGTGGCAAACAAGTACCAACAAACCTTTTGAAAATTGTTCGGCGACTGCTTCTCTAAGCGTGGGGAATTTAGGCAGAGGCTGCACAGCCTGGGTAATTTATAATAAAAATATGGATTATCTGCACTGCCGGGATAAATTATCCTGGGATGGTGCGCACTCCTGCAAGGACGCAGAATAAACATAAGGGGCTTTACAGCCCCTTTTTTAATATTTAAGCATTGAAACAATTTTTAAGTCTTTGTCGAATTTTTCGCGGCCTTTCAAATCTTCAAGTTCTATCAAAAATGCTATACCGACAAGATTTCCGCCTGTTTTGTTGATAAGTTTGCAGGCAGCTTCCGCTGTTCCGCCCGTTGCGAGTAAATCGTCCACAATTAAAACATTGTCGCCTTCTTTTATGGCGTCAGTGTGAATTTCGATTTTGTCAGTGCCGTATTCAAGCTGGTATTCCTGACTTATGGTTTCGGCAGGAAGTTTATTCGGTTTTCTTATCGGCACAAATCCTGCATTTAATTTATATGCCATAGGCATGCCGAAAATAAATCCGCGGCTTTCAATCCCCGCAATATAGTCTATTTTTACATCTTTGAATTGATCGCACAGATAATCTATCATTTCTTTTAAAACTTCCGGCTCTTTTAATGCAGTTGTAATATCACGGAAGATTATCCCTTTTTTGGGAAAATCATTTACTGAACGAATTTTGCTTTTTACATTTGCTACTACATCGGTTGTGTTCATTTATATTTCTCCTATTTTGTCATTAATAATTTTTTCAATTCTTCTTTTGCAAGTCTGATTTTTTCTTTTGCCTTTTGAATGGCGTGTTCTCTTTGTACAAGTCCGTGTGCGGTTTTGCCCCAGTTCATGTCTTTTTTCATAAACAGGATTTTAAATCCGATGAATAAAACAAGCGGGAACCAGATTAAAAACAAATAAATAGATGTTTCAAGCGCCTGCTTGAATGCTTCACATCTTGAAAGATTGTCATATCTTCTCAGGCTGTATCTTGCAGCAGCAAAAAATCCCACGCCGATAACACACCCGATAATTATTGAAGAAAAAAGCATATGGGGCGGCGCGTCTTTTGCAAGGATTTTGAACCCGCGGATTAAAATTTCCATTATAAACCACGCAGGCATAATAAATTGCGAAATGTACGCTACAAGATCAAGGCTAACCCTTAACGACATATCTTTTGAAGTCAAAACAGCGCCTGCATATTCAAGATAGCGCCTGATTGTCCCTTCAAGCCATCTTCTTCGCTGTCTGTACAGAGGCCAGAGATAAATTATACCTTCTTCATAAACAACTGCATCTTTGCAAAATCTCACGTCCCAACCCTTTATGTGAAGTCTGGTTGACATATCAAGATCGTCCGTAATTGTGTAATTGTTCCAGCCGCCGATATCTTCAAGCGCCTCACGTTTAATTAATTCCCCGTTACCTCTAAGTTCAACCGCACCTTTGACGGAATCTCTTCCGACTTGAAAGTGGGTATCCATTGTCATTTCGTTATTCTGGCAGCGGGTAAGAAGATTTTCGTCTTTATTCCTTATGATTTTTCTTGCTTGAACAGCACCGACATCTTTAGGTTCGAGATTGGGTACAAGTTTTTTTAAGAAATCTTTTTCAACCCTTGCATCAGCGTCAAACACAAGAATTGCCTCGCCTTTTGTATAAGGCAGTGCGTCATTCAATACTGCGGATTTACCCGGAAAAGCGTCTTTCGGGCGAATAAACGCCGTAACTCTGTCGTATTTTTTCTCTAAATCTTTTATAACGGAGGCGGTGTTGTCGGTACTTCTGTCGTCTATAACAATTATCTCAAACGGTTCATAATCCATCTGTAAAATATTTTCAACAGTCGCTGCAATAACGCTTTCTTCATTATGCGCCGGTATCAAAACAGACACAAACGGTTTGAAGTTTTCGTTAATTATTTGCGGAAATTTTTGCAGCTGCCGGCTTTTGATTTTGTATGCAAGGTTTGTAAACAATGCATACAGAGCCATTGCGGCAACCAGAAATGCCAATCCCCATACCGTATTAAAGTAACTCTGGAAGATGTATATAAATACACCCAGTCCGAAAACTATTGTAAATAATAATACTCTTTCTTTCATATCTTCCACATGACATTGTACCAAAAAAAATGTAAAATTTGCTTGGAATTTATTATTTTTATTACATTTTGTGTACAAAAACCGTTTAAAATTCATCTTTTCGGATGTTTTTTAAGGTTAAATATTGTAAACTACTTGCACTCGGGAAAACTTCGGCTATAATTAGCATGTACACAAAAAAAGGAGTTTTATCATGAACAAAGAAGAATTAGTACAAGAAATCGCTAAAAAAGCAAACGTAACTCAAAAAGAAGCTTCAGAAGTATTGAGCGCTTGGGTTGACACTATTCAAAAAACAGTTGCTAAAGGCAAAAAAGTTACTTTAGTTGGTTTCGGTACATTCGAATCACGTAAGAGAGCTGCAAGAGTTGGCAGAAATCCTCAAACAGGTAAAGAACTTAAAATCGCTGCTAAAACTGTTCCGGCATTCTCTGCAGGTAAAAAATTCAAAACTATTGTTAATGGCAAATAGTTTTTAAGGTTAAAGAAAAGAGGGAGCCAAAAGCTTCCTCTTTTTTTAATGAGAAAATTTAATTATTTTTTCCCTTTTCTTTTATAATAATCTTCAATGAATCCGGTGTTAAAGTTTCCGCTAATGAATACTTCATCTTCAACAATATCCTGATGGAAAGGAATAGTTGTTTCCACACCTGTTATGACATATTCTTTCAAAGCTCTGTACATTCTGCGGCGAGCTTCGTTACGGGTTCTGCCCCAGCATATTAATTTACCGATCATTGAATCATAATACGGCGGAATTGAGTAATCCTGATAAACGTGAGAATCAACTCTGACGCCGAAACCTCCGGGTGTTACGTAGCCTGTAATTTGACCGGGGTTAGGCATAAAGTCTTTTTCTGGGTTTTCCGCGTTAATTCTGCATTCAATAGCATGACCTCTCAAAACTATCTCGTCCTGAGTAAAGTCAAGTTTTTCGCCTGCTGCAACCATAATTTGTTCTCTGACCAGATCTACGTTGGAAATCATCTCGGTTACGCAGTGTTCAACCTGAATACGGGTATTCATTTCCATAAAATACCACTTGCCGTCGTGGTCAAGCAAGAATTCGCAGGTGCCTGCGCCTTCATAGTTAATTGCCTTAGCTGCACGAACGGCTGCAGCACCCATTTCACGTCTTGTTTCTTCGTTAATTGCCGGTGACGGAGCTTCTTCAATTAACTTTTGATGGCGTCTTTGGATAGAACAATCGCGTTCGCCTAGGTGAACTACATTTCCGTATTGATCGGCAAGAATTTGAACCTCAATGTGGCGGGGATTTTCAAGGTATTTTTCCGCATAAACATCAGGGTTGCCGAAGAAATTCTGAGCTTCTGACTGGCAGAGGTTCATATTTGTTTCAACTTCGTCATCGGAGCGGACAATTCTCATGCCTTTTCCGCCGCCGCCTGCTGTAGCTTTAAGGATAATCGGGTACCCTGCTTTTTTAGCAAATTCTTTAACTTCTTCGGGTGTTTTCAAAATTCCCGTGCCTGGAGTTACGGGTACGTTATTTTCAATCATTGTTTTGCGGGCAGTGGCTTTATCGCCCATTTTGTGCATAGCATCGGGAGTAGGACCGATGAATTTGATATTATGTTTTGCACAAATTTCCGCAAAATCAGCTCTTTCGGACATAAAACCGTAACCTGGGTGTATTGCGTCGGCGCCGGATACCAGCGCGGCGGATATGATTGCCGGAATGCTCAAATAGCTTTGCGCACTGGCGGCAGGTCCTATACAATAAGCTTCAGTTGCAAGTCTTACATGAAGTGAATTTGCATCGGCCTGTGAATATATTGCAACCGTCGGAATTCCGATTTCTCTGCACGCTCTTATAATTCTTACCGCGATTTCGCCGCGGTTTGCTATCAATACTTTTCTAAACATACCCTATTCCTTAAAAAATAAGTGAGATAAAATGATTATCTCACTTATAAATACTATTCTATATACATTAATACCTGACCGAATTCAACGGGCTGACCGTCTTCCACGCAAATTTCAACGACTTTGCCGGAAAATTCGGATTCAATCTCGTTCATCAATTTCATAGCTTCGACAATACAAACCACATCGCCTTTGGAAACTGTTTGACCGACTTCAACAAACGGTTTTGCATCAGGAGAAGATGCTTTGTAGAATGTGCCGACCATAGGTGATGTAACCGGCTGGCCTTTTTTAGCTTCCTGTTTCGGAGCTGCGGATGCTTGTGCCGGCTGTACAGCCGGAGCTGCAGCAGGTGCTGCAATAACAGGTGCGCCTGTCGTGTATAATTCACGTCTTACGGTTATTGCCTGATTGCCGTCTTCCAGTGAAATTTCCGTCAAGCCTTTTGCTTCAATTATTTCTGCTAATTTTTCAATATAATCTGTATCAAATTTCATTTTATATGCCTTTCTTAAATTATGCTCGATCCAGATATTCGTTAGTTCTGGTGTCAACTCTTATTTTATCGCCGTTAGAGATAAAGAACGGAACGTTGACAACTGCACCTGTTTCAAGTGTAGCAGGTTTTGTGCCGCCCTGAGCAGTGTTGCCTTTTTCGGAAGGAGGTGTGTCAACGACTTCCAATTCAACGTGAGCAGGTATATCAACGCCGATAATTCTTTTATCGTGCATTAATACCTGAACAATCATGTTTTCTTTTAAATATTTAACGCCTGAGCCTACGTGATCTTCGGTTATTTGTAATTGTTCGTAGGTTTCAGTGTCCATCATAACGAATTCTTTGCCTTCTTTATATAAATATTGCATTTCGCGTCTGTCAAGCATTGCTTTTGCAACTTTTTCGCCGGCACGGAAAGTTTTTTCAACTACCTGACCGGTTTCAACGTTTTTAAGTTTTGATCTTACAAAAGCTGCGCCTTTACCCGGCTTAACGTGCAAAAACTCGACCACTGACCATAGACCGTTGTCTAATTCAAGAGTCAAGCCTGTTTTTAAGTCGTTTACTGAAATCATCTTTTTTCCCCTTATAAAATATATCTTCTTGAATATACTGATAATAACATAAAAATTTAAAATTTCAAATCAGCTTAACAAATTGATAAATTTGAAGTCTGCAGACATTTTGTTTTTTATGCTAAAATAAATATGTAATGGCAGAAGGACAAATTTACAAGATACATTCGGATTTTTATTATGTCGACGACGGTATAAACCGCCGCGAGTGCAAAATCCGTGAGGTTTTGAAAAAGCAGAAAGAAAAAATTCTTGTCGGGGATTTTGTGGAATTTCAAGACGGGGTTATAGAAAAAATAATTCCGCGCAAAAATTTCATCCCGCGTCCGAGCGTAGCAAATATTGACCAAATTATAATTGTATCGGCTTTAAAAGAGCCTGATTTGAACCTTATGCAGCTGAACAGGTACGCTTCACTTGCAAAATATCATAATATCGATGCTGTTCTCTGTTTTAATAAGAGCGATTTGAAGTGGGATAAACATTTAAAACCTAAAATTCTTTCGATTTATGAACCTCTCGGGTATAGAATTATTTTTACGTCCGCGACGGAACATAAAGGCTTGAGGGAGTTTGAAAAGATTTTGACGGACAAAACAAGTGTCCTCTGCGGGACGTCAGGTGCCGGCAAATCAAGTCTTATTAATGCTTTGAACCCGAATCTGAATCTGCGCACAAAAGAGGTTAGCGAAAAAATCGGCAGAGGCACTCACACAACCCGTCATTGCGAGATTATAAAATTAAGCGAAAATTCGCGAATAGTTGACACTCCGGGGTTCAGTAACGTGAAATTTGACTTTATACTGCCGAAAGACGTGGATTTGTTGTTCGAGGATATTTCAAAATTCAGCGGAGATTGCAAATTCAGTGATTGCCTTCATAAAAATGAATCAGGCTGCGCGGTTCTCGCAAATCTTGACAAGATCGACCCGTCAAGATATGAAAGCTATCTGGCATTTGTCGATGAGGCACAAAGCTTTAAGGAAAAAATTAAATACGAAGGACAAAAAGTCGAACACTCTAAAAAACTTGTAAATAACAGGTCTGTTGCCAAAATCAGCGGCAAAAAACGTCGGAGTGCGAGAAATACCTTGAAACAACAATTATATAAGGAAATTGAAACCGATGAATAAACTTATTGACTTAGTAAACGAAAATTTAGATAAATTTATGGAAATAACATATCCCGAGGATATTTTCAAATCCATGAGATACACGGTATTGCTGCCCGGGAAGCGTTTGCGTCCTGTAATGTGTCTTGAGGCGTGCAGAATGTTCGGCGGGAAACTTGAAGATGCAATTCCGGCTGCGTGCGCAATTGAGATGCTTCATGCGCAAACCCTTATCCACGACGATTTGCCCTGTATGGATAACGACGATTACAGACGCGGCAAATTGACCAATCACAAGGTTTTCGGAGAAGCCGTGGCGGTTCTTGCAGGCGATGCTCTCTTGACTTTTGCACCGCAGGTTATCGTAAAAAATTCCAAACATCTCGGTGCGGAAAAGTTATTAAAAATTCTTGAAGAATATTTTAAATATGCAGGCGCATACGGGGTTATCGCGGGTCAGGTCGCGGATATTGAAAGTGAAAAAACAACCCCCGAAAATCCTGAAAAAACACTTGAATATATTCATATTCATAAAACATCTGATTTGTTTAAACTCGCGTTGCGGACAGGTGCAATAATTGCAGGCGCGGACGAAAAACAGCTTGATGTTATAACCCGATTTGCTCAAAATCTCGGATTTGCATTCCAGATTGCCGATGATATTCTGGATGAAACCTCAACTTTTGAAAAAATGGGCAAAACTCTCGGCAAAGATAAACTCTCCGGCAAATTGACTTATGTTTCTTTATACGGCCTGGACAGAGCAAAAGCGGATTTGACTCAAATTCTGGATGATTGCGAAAAAATATTGGCGGAAAACGGCTTGAAATCGGATATTTTTGACCAAATTATTGCCAAAATCCGTATTGCATAAGATTTGTAAAGTTTTTGCAACCTGCTTTGAGATTTGATATAATTGCCGCAGATTGACAAATTTATAGAAAGCGAGATTTTATGCATACTTTAATTATAAATAATGGCTACGAAGCGTTAGCTTGCGGAATTTTATCCGCATTTTTTGCTCAGGTGATAAAGTTTTGCGTTTTTACAATAAGAACACGTAAAATTAATTTTAAAATATTTACAACAACGGGCGGCATGCCGAGTTCTCATTCGGCGGGTGTTATGGGTTTATCAACATCCGTCGGGATTATTGCAGGATTTAGTTCCTTGATTTTTGCGGTGGCATTCGGATATGCGTTGATTGTAATGTATGATGCCGCAGGATTGCGGCGTGCAGCAGGCAAAACAGCAGCGTGTCTTAACCGTATGATGGATGATTTTTATAAACATGATCTGCAGGCTGCAGGAGGCAAGTTGAAAGAACTTTTGGGACATACGCCTTTAGAGGTGTTCTTTGGAGCTGTTTTCGGAATTTTATTCGCGTTTGCGTTTCATAATTTTCTTGTTCCGTAAAAAATACTTGCACTTTTTAATTTATTCATGTATAATAGGAATATAAGGGCTTATAGATTTAATTCTATATCCGGCGTTGTACCCTTTGTAAAGGAAGATTATACTCCGCAAATGAGTGGCGAGCAATTCAATTATAAGTTTATAAAAGAGCATGCAAGCGCTGGCAGCTGGCGCAGAGGTTACGAATACCATCTGAAAGATATGGTGTTCGACGCTTATCCTGAAAAGAATTTCTATATGGCAAAAGTCAAAGGAAATTTTCAGGATCATTATAATACTGATTTGATTTTTAAGAAAAACGGTGTAACTGCCAGATGCAACTGCCCTTTGAAAGAAGAATGGTGCAAACACGCCGTTGCTGTTGCGCTGAAAGCTATTGACGAGCATGCTTATGAAGATTGGCTGGAAACAAAATTTGGTATGGAATTTGATTTTCCGGATGAAAATACGGCTTTGACAGAACCGCCTAAGGGGAATTACATTTTCCACTTTAACCCTAAGAGAAAAGCTAATTTCTTTTCAATTCTTGTAATGTCCCGTGAAACAGGCAAGGTCGTCCGCCAGATTGAACCGATTTTGAGGAATTTTATTGAAGCTCAAAAACAGGATAAAAATTTTGAAATCAACAATACTCAAAAAGTTGAATTGAATATTTTAAAAGAGCTTTTAAAAATTTCGCGTCAGGACAAAAAAGCCGGCTGGTATGACATTCCGATTACCAAATTCGGTCCGATGTTTAATCTTTTGTCTATGGCGGATGAGGTTCTTGATGAGAAAACCAAGCAGAGATTGAAATTCACCGATAAAGAATGGCAGCTTGTTTTGTATGTCAACAGCTCTCAGGCTGGCACCATACTTTTATCGCTTGAATGGCAAAGACCTGATAAGGACGATGTTTACCCATTTGAAGAGGTCAGGTATTTTTCAAGACATTTGAAATGGGGCAGATATAAAAACATAATTTTCCCGACAAATATTGCAATGCAATCCATTCCGCAAAACCTTTTGAAATCCACTTTTACCGATTTGAAAGATGCGGAAGGCGGCAAATTTATTTATGAAGAACTGCCGAAACTGCGCGAAATTATGGATGTCAGAATTGCGGATAATATCTCAAAATTAATGCTTGAAGAACGTCCGCCTTTGAATATCGTGACGCTTGGAATTGATTATGATCAGTCTCTGAAAGCTACGCTGGAATTTGAATATGATGGGGTCAGGGTGCCATTTTCCAAAAATGCGAGTGAAAAATCACCTTATCTTACGATTAAAAAGCCTGATGAGGATTTGATTTACTGGGTTAAGCGCAATTATAAACACGAAATTGAGGCATATAATATGCTTCTGGCATGTAAATTTGTTCCGATGCAGACAAATAACCTCGCGCTTGAAAAAGAAAACGCAATTGATTTTTACAATTATTACATAAAACAGGCAGGCGACGGCTGGAAGTTTGAAGAAAAAGACGATATGAACTTTTTCAAACTTATGGATGATCCGTTTAAGCTTTGTGCGGAAATTAAGTTCAGCGAAGAGTCTCAGGATAGTTTTGAAATACATATTTTCGGAAAAGCAGGCGACGAGATTATTAACTTTGACGATATTTACGAAACTATTCAAAGCGGCGAAAAATATGCCAGAATCAGAAGTTTGGGCTTTGTAGAATATCCTGCGCAAAATATTTACGCAATGATGAGGGCTTTCAACTCTTTTGATGTGTATAGAACGCCCGACAACAGATTTACCGTAAAAACCTACCGTGCAGGGCTTATCAATGAATTGAAGAACCTCGGTGTTGAATTAATTTTGAGCGATGATTTTGAAAAATTCTGGCAGCAGATGTCAACATTCTCAACGTCCGAAGATTTGAAGTTGCCGGAAGGTATTCATGCGGAATTCCGTGAATATCAGACAAAAGGTTTCGGCTGGCTCTGGTTTATGTATAAATACGGCTTGAACGGGATTCTGGCTGATGACATGGGGCTTGGTAAAACCTTACAGGCTCTGACCGCAGTTCAAAAGGCAAAAGAAGAGGACGGCCCTATGCCGACTCTTGTAATCTGTCCGACAACCGTTGTTTTTAACTGGGAAGCTGAAATTCAAAAATTCGCGCCGACTTTGACATGTTTAAAACTCGCAGGGATTGAGCGTAAACAGTTATTTAAAGAAATTCCGAATTACGATGTCGTGATTACAAGCTATGCACTTGTCAGACGCGATATTGAAAAACTTAAAAATATTAATTTCAGATATATAATTCTTGATGAATCGCAGAATATTAAAAACGCGATGTCGCAGACTGCTCAGGCGGTTAAAAAACTGCAATCCCAGCATAAATTGGCGCTTTCCGGTACGCCGATTGAAAACAAACTCGAGGAATTGTGGTCAGTATTCGACTTTTTGATGCCGGGATTTTTGTTCAGCGTTGCGGATTTTAATTCAAGATATGTTAATCCGATTATGGAACGTCAGGACAAAACCGTTGAAAAACGTCTGAAATTGCAGATTTATCCGTTTATCCTGCGTCGTATGAAACGCGATGTTGCAAAAGATTTGCCGGATAAGGTCGAAAACATTGCATACTGTGAACTTACGGATGAGCAAAAAGACTTCTATCTGCAGGTTCTTGACAGTACCAAAGAAGAATTGTTCAAGAGTATTGAGCAAAACGGGCTTGAAAAGAGCAGATTGTCAATCTTCTCGGCTCTTCTCAGATTACGTCAAATCTGCTGCCACCCGCGGCTTTACGATAAAGAAAACGTTAAAAATATTATGTCCTCCGGCAAGTTTGAAAAACTTAAATCCATGCTGGAAGAAATTATCTCAGAAGGTCACAGAGTGCTTTTGTTCAGCCAGTTTGTCGATATGCTGGATATCGTAAAAGCGTGGCTTGAACGTGAAGGCATTGAGTATGAGTACCTGACAGGCAAGACAAAAGATCGTCAGACTGCTGTTGAAAGATTTAATTCAACGCCGTCAATTCCGATTTTCTTAATCAGTTTGAAAGCCGGCGGAACGGGCTTGAACCTGACAGGCGCGGATTACGTAATCCATTACGACCCGTGGTGGAACCCTGCGGTCGAAGATCAGGCAACAGACCGTGCTTATCGTATCGGTCAGACTAAAAAGGTATTTGTCTACAGGCTTATTACCAAAAATACCGTTGAAGAAAAAATTCAAAAACTCAAAACAATTAAACGCAACCTTGTTGACAGCGTAATTTCCGTTGACAGAAATATTACTAAATCGCTTACTATGGAAGATTTGAAGGAAATCTTCTCCGTTGACTAAAATGGCACACAGTTATTATATAACTTTTTGTAACAAAAATTTCTTAAATGTGTAAAATTTATTTTCAGCGGTTTTATATGGACTGTAGAAAGGGACATTATTATGCAAGTTACAAGAGTTTCAAATTACAGCCCGAAATTTACGGCTTATTTCTTAAATGATCCACAGACAAGTAGTGTACTGAAAACAGTGGATAATGAATTAAATCTGTACACTAAACCTGCAAAAAACTTACCGTCTTATTTTAATTTACCTGCAGCACATAAAGTCAAGTTGAAAAAAGACATTGTGGAAGAGCTTAATAAATTGAAAGAACATCATCCAAATACTGTCATAAAATTGTATGTTCAAAAAACTCATGGAGCAGAGGCTCTTTTTGCAGAAAATATATCTGATACGGGTAAAAAACCGGTAATTAGTTTGTCCGATTCGGGCGAACCGATGTATGGAAAATTGCTTTCAATACTTTGGAGATTGAATAATCCGGAAATTAAAGATTTCTGGGGCTCTCCGGATACACACTCAATTTTTGATGTGGCTATCTCTAAAACGCCTTGTAAAGTTAGATATGATATTTAACGGGTAGATGCAGGTTGGTGGTTCCCATCAACAAAGATGCTCTTAACATCTTTTTTGTGTTACTATATAATCATGCGTTTATCCGAGTTTAAACATTATGCAAAAGAGTTGTTACATATTGCCCTGCCCATTATAATGGGAAATTTGGGCTTTATTATGATAGGCGCGGGTGATGTTTTGATTGCGGGACGTCATTCGACGGATACTCTCGCGGCGATTTCCATTGCAACAGCTATTTCCAATTGTATTATGACTTTCGGAATCGGCTTAATCGCAAGTGTTTCGCCGCTTTTGTCAAACTATAGAGGCGAAAAGCACTCCGCTAAAAAGTATTTTTACCCGACAATCAGGTTTGCCATGATTTTGGCTGTCATAATGATGATTGGCGTTTTGTTGTGCGTACCGCTGATTGATTATTTGAATTTTGAACCGCAGCTTGTGAAGCCGATTAAGGAATATATGATTATAACTGCGTTTTCGACTTTCGGGGCATATTTGCATGCTGCGTTGAAGGAATTTTTGCAGGCGTTTGAAATTGTATTTTTGCCAAACGTTGTGACTGTGTTTTCGGTATTTTTGAACCTTGCATTGAACGCAATACTCGTGTTCGGCTGGGGTCCGATACCGTCTTTGGGTGCAATAGGGCTTGCTATAGCAAGTTTTACCGTAAGATATTTTATGGGATTTGTGCTGTTGTGGTACTGTTTCAAGCTGATGAAATTCCGCAATTACAGAGATGACAGGGAATATTTCAAAGGGCTTTTGAAAATCGGAATGCCCATATCTGTTGCGATTTTGATTGAATTTGTTGCGTTTAATTGCGTTGCGGTAATTATGGGGCGCGTGTCAGGGGTTTATGCAGCGGCGCAGAACCTTGTGTGTACCTTGACAACGGTATCTTTTATGGTGCCGCTTGCTATATCAAATGCGATTGCGGTTAAAGTCGGGTTTGCAAACGGCGCGCAAAACCTTATGGAGCTTCGACGTTACGCTTATATAGGCTTGGGAATGGCTGTAGGGTTTATGGCTTGCAGTTCAATTATTTTTGCAAGTTTTCCGGGTTTTCTTGTCGGGTTGTTTACATCTGACAGCAAGCTCGTTGACATCAGCGTGCCTGTTTTGTATGTACTGGCTCTGTTTCAGGTGTTTGACGGGCTGCAGGTGTCGCTCGCCGGAATATTCAAGGGCATGAAAAAGACCAAAATTGTTATGATTGCGAATTTTATCGGATACTGGCTGATTTCGATACCCGTCGGGTATACGCTCGCGTTTAAATATAATATGAATATTATGGGCTTCTGGTACGGTCTTGTGAGTGCCGCGATTATTCTCTGCTCGATTATGCTTGTAATTCTTAGAAAGTATATAAACGATATGAAGAAAAATCTTGATTTTGTGCGAATTGTTGACGAATATTAGCTTTTTTCAAGGATTTATGCTATCATAGCTTTATATGGAGGAAAAAACATGGGTCATACTGAAGAGAGAACATTTATAGCGATTAAGCCCGATGCTGTTATCAGAGGGCTGACAAGTACTATTATCAAAAGGTTTGAGGATAAAGGTTATAAGATTATCGGTTTAAAAATGCTTATGGTAACTAAAGAGCAGGCAGCAGCACATTATGCCGAACACTACGGCAAACCTTTTTATGACAGACTTATCAAATATATTCAGAGCGGTCCGATTGTTGCAATGGTATTGCAGGGCTATAACGTGATTAAAGGTGCACGGCAGCTTATGGGTGCAACAGACCCTGCAGAAGCTCAGGTAGGCACTATCCGCGCTGATTTTGCACAGTTGAAAGAATACAATTCCGTGCACGGCTCCGATTGTCCGGAAAGTGCCGAGCGCGAAATTGCAATTTACTTTAAGCCCGAAGAACTCTGTACAAACTGGAAAAATATGACAGAGCTTGTAACCGAAAAGGAAGATCTTGAGTAGATGAGTGAATTTTTCAGTTATGAATTGGTTCACGAATGCGCGCAAACAGGCGCCCGAGCAGGAATATTAACAACTCCGCACGGAAAAATTTTGACGCCTATTTTTATGCCTGTCGGAACAAATTCCGCTGTCAAAACTCTCACCTCAGATCAGGTGAAAAATACAGGCACGCAAATAATTCTGGCAAATTCATATCATCTTTATTTAAGAGCTGGTACAAAGTTAATCAAACAATTCGGCGGAATTCACGGCTGGATGAATTGGGATAAACCTGTTTTGACGGATTCGGGCGGGTTTCAGGTGTTTTCGCTGTCGCATTTGAGAAAAATTACCGAGGACGGCGTTGAATTTCGCGACCCCAAAGACGGCAAAAAGCATTTTATATCCCCTGAGGTTTCCATGGAAATCCAGCAGGACATCGGTGCGGATATAATTATGGCTTTTGACGAATGTGCGCCGTATCCTTGCGATTATGACACGGCAAAAAAGGCTATGGAGCGCACCCACAGGTGGCTTGAAAGATGTATGAAAGCAAAAACAAACCCCCGTCAGGCACTTTTCCCGATAGTTCAGGGCGCGTTTTTCGATGATTTAAGACGTGAAAGCGCAGGCGTAATTTCATCTTATGATGCACCCGGCTATGCAATCGGCGGCTTGAGTGTCGGTGAAACAAAAGAGATTATGAACCATTTTGTTGAGCTTACCGCGCCTTTATTGCCCGCGAACAAGCCGCGTTACCTTATGGGTGTCGGAACACCGGAGGATTTGTTGGACGGGATTAAGCGCGGTGTGGATATGTTTGATTGCGTTCTGCCGACCAGAAATGCCCGCCACGGCTCGTTTTTTACATGGAGCGGCAAACGTAATATTAAAAATAAAGAATTTTATGATGACGCACGTCCGCTTGTGGAAGGCTGTGATTGCTATGCGTGTCAAAACCATTCCAGAGCCTATATAAGGCACCTCTGGCGCTGCGGTGAAAGCACTGCCGCAACTCTTTTATCCATCCACAATATCCAATTTCTTGTGGAATTTTCGCAAAAATGCCGTGAAGCTATTCTGCAGGACAGGTTCGGCGACTTTTACAACGAGCATTATCAGAATTTAATCGGATAATCTTCCGGAATTTTCCAGTTGTTTCTTTGAATTATTGTTGCACAGCCCCATTTGTATTGGTTATCACCTTCCTGACAGGTTGTTGCAGGGTATGTTTCTATATTTGCTTTTGAAACATTTAAGAAAAATAAAAAGGAGTTTTTGCCGTCAAATTTGCCATTTTGGCAGGAACTATAATCTATACAATAAAATATATTGATATTTCTATTGCCTTGTGTTCCGTCGGGAGAAATGCCGGAAAAATAACTATTGAACCCGCTTCCGTCAAGAAATGATACTTTATAATATGAAGTACTGGACTCCGGTCCTTCTTCCTTTATTGTTTTTATGTATTTTGTCACGTTTTTTTGATACCAGTCTGTCAAATAAGCACTGTCAGCTGTATTTATTTGCTTGAATGTCAACTGACCGTTTTCGGCAATAGACATTTTTAATGCCTGATTCATTGTGGAATAAAACCGTGCAAGCTTGACGCCCACAACTTGTTTTTTGTAATTTGCAATCAAAGTCGGAATAGTCATCGCTGCGACAACGCCGATTATGCCGAGGGTGATTAAAACCTCAGCGAGGGTAAACGCAGCTTTTTGGGAAGATACTAAGTTACTAAGACAGTAAGGCACTAAGAAAGTATTTTTGTCATGCTGAACTTTACAAAGCGAACCAACGAGGCACGAGTTGTGTGAGCCTGTATCCGTCGGCGTAGCCGGTAGGTGTTTCAGCATCTCATTAACTTTTTGAGATCCTTCGGCTAAAGCCTCAGGATGACCTGTAAAGTTAAAATCCTTAAAATTTAAGTCCTGAGCTAATCTCGGGGGGGGTAACTATCTGAACCGCTTTTGTAGTCTTTGTTTTCATGAATTCATCCTCCATTTTTCTTCATTATATCAAATTGGGAGGAATTGTCAACTTTTAAGCCGGTCTGTGACCTGTTTTTAACTGGTGGTCAACGTTTGCCGTACGCTGGTTTGTTATTAACATACCCTTAATTATGTGGTATGCCGCAACTCCAAGACCTAAAATTGCAGTTATAACTTTGCCTTTTGTGCTTATATTTTTAATAGGATGTTTGAAAGCATCCAAAATTTTGTTGCCTTTTTTAAATCCTCTCGGAACAGCATCGAATGCCCAGAAACCGGCAAGTGATACTGCTGATGTTAATGCACCGTAGCCGACTGCCTTGAAGGATGCTTTTGTCATTTCATTCAAAGACGTGAAGAATTTGGCTATTTTACTAATATCCTCTCTGAATCCTGATGGCTTTTTTTCTTCCTGTGTCTCTATTACCGCAGTCTGCTTTTGAGTTTGTTGTACGTTATCTTTGGGCATCTGTGGTGCCTGTTGTTTAAAACTTACATTAGGATTAAAACTTACGTACATTTCCTCTCCTTTTTTACCATTAACATTAAAACTCGTAAAGAAATTTTTTGCGAGTTTTTTTAAAAAAATTTACAAATTTTATCAATTGAATAAATTTAATTGAGGAACCTGAGGCTCAGGTGTATCGGACTTTTTGCGGGTTGAAAGGTTATTTGAAAAATCTCTTTGCATTCTTGTCATCAAATCCTGCGAACGTTTGACAACAACTCCCGGAAGCCCTGCCATTTTCGCAACCTGAATACCGTAGCTTTTGCTGGCTCCGCCCTGAACTATTTTACGTAAAAATTCAATTTCGCCGTTTTCTTCCGCAACGGTTATCCTGTAATTTTTAATCTGCGGGTAGGTGTTTGTCATCACGTTTAATTCGTGGTAGTGTGTTGCAAATATACATCTTGCTTTGATTTTTGTTGCGATGTATTCCGCAACCGCCCAGGCAATCGCAACCCCGTCATAGGTGCTGGTTCCGCGTCCGATTTCGTCTAGCAGAATAAAACTTTTTTCGGTAGCGGAGTTTAAAATGCAGGCGGTTTCAATCATTTCAACCATAAAAGTTGACTGCCCCAGTGTTAAGTCATCAGATGCTCCTACACGCGTAAAGATTTTATCCACAACCCCGATTTTGGCATAATCCGCAGGAACCCATGCACCTATTTGCGCTAAAATAGCAATCAGGGCATTCTGGCGCATATATGTTGATTTACCCGCCATATTGGGACCCGTAAGTATCATAAATTGTGTTGTATCAACTGAATTGCTTTTTAATGTCAAATCGTTTGCTACATATTCACCAAGCGGTAAAATCTTTTCCAGAACGGGATGTCTGCCGTTTTTGATTATAAAATCATCGGATTCATCAATAATCGGTTTTGTGTAATTGTTTTCAACTGCGACTTCGGCTAATGAGGACGTAACATCCATAATTGCAACCGCTTCCGCAATTTCTCTGATTTTGGTTACGTATTCTTTTGAATATTCTCTGAAGTCCGTAAAGAGTTTGTATTCCAATTCGGTTGATTTGAATTTTGCGGATAAGACATCATCTTCGTGTTTTTTCAGTTCTTCGGTTATAAATCTTTCCGCATTAGTGAGGGTTTGTTTTCTGATATAATTTTCGGGTGCCATATTAATATTGGCATTGGTAATTTCAATAAAATATCCGAAAACTTTGTTATATCCGACTTTCAGGTTTTTAATTCCTGTTTTTTCACGTTCGGTTTCTTCAAATTTTTTGAGCCATTCTTCTCCGCCGGTCAACAAATCTCTGAAATAGTCCAATTCGCCGTTTACATTGTTCTTAATAATGCCGCCTTCTTTTATCTGGATTGGCGGATTATCAATAATCGTCCTTTCGATTAACGCGGTGTAAAGAGAAATTTCTTCGCGGTATTGTTCAATTTTTTCAAACGGATTATTCTCTAGATTCTTTGCAATATCAAGGATTTCAGGCAGAGATGAAAGCGACGTTTTTAACCCGATAAAATCTCTCGGAGTTGCGCTGCCGTTGCTTATTCTGGTTGAAAGTCTCTGAATGTCTTGAATTTTTTCTAATTCTCCGGAAATTTTACGTCTGAGAGAGCTTTTTTCAACCAATTCGGACACGGCATCCTGACGTTTTTGAATATCGGAGACTTTTTTTAACGGCTGGCATATCCAGTTTCTCAAAAGTCTTGCACCCATATTTGTACAGGTTTTGTCCTGTGACCAGAGCAGTGAACCGTATTTGTTTTTTTCGCGTAAGGTTTCCGTAAGCTCAAGATTTTTCCTCGTACTTGCATCAACTATCATATATTCGGAAAGTTCATAATATTCAATACGTTCAAATTTTGGCATATTGCCTTTTTGTGTTTCCCAAATATAAGATAATAACGCTCCTGCTGCACGAAAACCTGTTTTGCACATTTCATAGCCGAAAGCTTCAAGACTTTTTGCTTCAAATACGGCTTTTAAATTGTTTTCGGCAAAAGCCGGTTCAAAAACTGATGACGGGATTTTTGAACAGTTATAAATTTTGGTGATTGTTTCAGGCAGATTTATTTTTTCATCCGGTACAATCTGAAAAGGTTTAATCTCCTCTCTTATTGCAGGCGCAATAATTTCAGCAGGATTAAGCCTTGCAAGTTCTGCCGTAATTAAATCCAGCGGAGCCTGTGTTACTTTGAATTCGCCTGTCGAAATGTCTGTGTATGCAAAACCATACATATCGTTTTTTTCATCTTTAAATAAAGAACAGATATAATTATTGGTATTTTGTTGAAGAAAATTACTTTCTGTAATTGTACCGGCAGTAATAATTCGTATTACACCGCGTTTAACAAGATCTTTTGTGTATTTGGGATCCTCAAGCTGTTCACATATCGCAACTTTAATATTTTTTTGTACAAGTTTTTCAATATAAGTGTCAGCTGCTTTGACCGGAATTCCTGCAAGCGGAATCCTTCCGATAGAACCTGCGTCTTTGCCCGTTAAAGTTAATTCCAAAACTTTGGAAAGCTGCAGTGCATCTTCAAAAAATGTTTCGTAAAAATCTCCGAGTCTGTATAAAAGAAGGGTATTCGGATTTTCACGCTTGATTTCCAGATACTGTCGCATTACCGGCGTTGTATCTTCAGGAATTACTTCCCAACTATTTATATTATTGATTTCTGTTTTTGTCATAATTATAATATTATTATAGCATTAAATGTTTTGTTATGATTATACCATAAAAAGGAATTCAAAATGATTGGTTGTTTGAGAAATATTGTAAGAGCTGTTGTAATAACTCTTGCTATTGTAGGATTTATGGCGCTTGGCGGCAGAGAACTGGTTAGCGGCTGGATTGGAAACTGGTTGAATCCTTCACCTGATGTCATGCTTGAAAGAGCAAAAAAAGTGGGTGATTTCTCTCAGATTAACGATGAATTTGAGATAGAAAAAGCTGCCGGTGTCATGGGGTATAATGCAGTAGTGGCTGAACATACAGCCTCAGGACAAAAAATGATTGTTGTCGATTCTGGTTCTAAACCGATTTTGACCGCGGAAGATATTAAATCTGATGATATTGAAGAAAAATTGCGTAATTCCGTCAAAAAAATTAAATATCAGGCAATTTCTGTTAATGATTTGTCCGTTACAAAGCACGGAACGCTTTCTTCTTACGGAAAATCAGCTCCGTATGTGAAATTTGAGGCAAAGGTTAAAAAACTTCCCGTAGGTGATGTCGCAGGAATTATATCTGTTGTTAAAGATTCAAACGGCGAAGACAGGCTCCTTATTTCCGTGTCTGAAAAAGATAAATATTCTCAGTTAATCGCTGATGAATTTTTTAAAAATGTTAAGTAATGTTTCTTTTTTTGTGAAAAGTGGTATAATAATTTTATGGATGATAACAAAGAATACGAAAAATTTACCAAGTATCTTGCAAAGGGTTATTTTATGCTCAATGAAGTTCAAAAATTTATTGAGAATGAGTTTGTTGCAAATGTAACACAAGTTGGGCCTGACCCTAAAAATAAAAATTGGATAAAATATAATATAACTCTTGTTGACGGTGATGTATATTATGTTTACGGAAGAACTTAATTGATACATCTTATGATTTATTGACAAATTTGCATGATAGTTATAAAATTATGATACTTATGTAAGGAAAGCATGGGTGAAAATCCCTCACTGGACCGCAGCCGTAAGAGTCGGAATGCTTATGTAAGTTTGTTGTACAACCACGGTAATCTGGGAGATATTTTATGAACAATGCAATTTTGAAGGACAACAATGTTGTCGATTTGGGATCCGCAAAAAGAGCTTTTATGTCAAATCCTGTTCAGTTATCTGACAAGGATGCAAATATTGCACTTGTGGATAATTATTTAAAACAGCTTGATTGGCAGGTTAATGAAAACTCAAACATGTCTTATTCAATTCAGGGGCTGAATAATTATATCGCGTCTGAAATAAGTAAAAATTACTGGCTGAATAAAATTTATCCGGCTGATATAAGAAATGCTCACATTAACGGTGATATTCACATTCATGATTTGAATATTATATCTGTGTATTGTGTGGGCTGGGATTTAAAAGATTTATTGACAGAAGGTTTTACGGGCGTTAAGGGAAAAGTTGAAAGCGCACCGGCAAAACATTTCAGAACTGCTTTAGGTCAGGTTGTCAATTTTATGTATACAATGCAGGGGGAAGCTGCAGGTGCTCAAGCCTTCTCAAATTTTGATACACTTCTTGCACCGTTTATCAGATATGACAACCTTACCTATGAACAGGTTAAGCAGGCAATGCAGGAATTCGTATTTAATATGAACGTTCCGACCCGTGTAGGGTTTCAGACACCTTTCACAAATATTACAATGGATTTGACGGTTCCTTCCTATTACGCTGAACAGCCTGTTATAATCGGCGGCGAATTGATGGAAGAAACTTACAAAGACTTCCAGAAAGAAATGGACATGCTGAATAAAGCCTTCTTTGAAGTAATGATGCAGGGCGACAATTCAGGCAGAGTGTTTACGTTCCCGATTCCGACATATAATATTACAAAAGATTTTGACTGGGATAACAAAAATATTGAAGGTCTGTGGGAAATGGCTGCAAAATACGGTATTCCGTATTTCTCAAACTTTATTAATTCCGATATGTCACCTGAAGACGCACGTTCTATGTGCTGCAGGTTAAGAATTGATAACAGAGAACTTGAATACAGAGGCGGCGGACTTTTTGGCTCAAATCCTCTGACAGGTTCGGTTGGTGTTGTAACCATTAACCTCCCCAAAATCGCTGCAAATTCCGAAACTAAAGGTGAATTTCTTTCTAAATTGGCTGAAAAAATGGAACTCGCTAAAGAAAGTTTGGAAATCAAACGAGCTTTATTGGAAGATTTGACTGACAAAAATCTTTATCCTTATACAAAATTCTACCTGAGGGATATTAAAGCACGTTTCGGCGTATACTGGAAAAACCACTTCTCAACTATCGGTTTAATCGGTATGAATGAAGCTTGTTTGAATTTGCTGGCTGATGATATCGGCAGTTTCCGCGGAAAACAGTTTGCGGTTGAGGTTATGGACTTTATGAGAGAAAAAATCAAAGAGTTCCAGAAAGAAACTGGTCATAACTACAATCTTGAGGCAACTCCGGGTGAAGGTACATCTTACAGACTTGCAAAACTTGATAAGGAAAAATATCCTTATTACACAAATTCAACTCAATTGCCGGTAAATTATACGGATGATATCTTTGAAGTTCTTGACCATCAGGATGATTTGCAGACTAAATATACAGGCGGAACGGTTTTGCATATTTTTGCAGGGGAAAGAATTCATAACATTGAAACTATGAAAAACCTTGTTAAAAAAGTGTGCAACAATTATCACCTCCCGTATTTCACATTCTCTCCGACGTTTAGTACCTGTCCGAACCACGGTTATATCGCGGGTGAACACTTTACCTGCCCTGAATGCGGTGCCGAATGCGAAGTCTATTCACGTGTTGTGGGTTATATCAGACCCGTAACCCAGTGGAATAAAGGCAAAAAACGTGAATTCAAGGACAGAAAGGAATTTGTGATTAACGAATGCTGCAAATAGGCGGAGTTCAAAAAACATCTTTATTGGATTTTCCGGATAAAATCAGCACAATCGTTTTTACACAGGGGTGTAATTTCAGATGCGGTTACTGCCACAATCCTGAACTTATAGTATTGAAAGAGCCGGCATGGACTGTGCCGGCCTTTCTTGAATTTTTAAATACAAGACGCGGCAAGCTTGACGGGGTTGTGATTACAGGCGGTGAGCCATGCCTGCAGCCGGATTTGGAAGATTTTATAAAAGAGATTAAAAAGCTCGGTTTTCTTGTTAAATTGGATTCCAACGGCACTTTCCCGGAAAAAATTAAAGGGTTATTGCCTTTTTTGGATTACATTGCAATGGATATAAAAGCCCCGCTTGAAAAGTATCCGCTTGTAACTAATTCCAAAATCAGTCCCGAAAAAATCTGCGAAAGTATTGATATTATTATGACCTCCGGTATCGGCTATGAATTCAGGACAACCGTTGTAAAATCACAATTGACCTATGAAGATTTCAAATCAATCGGCGGGCTTATTAATGGTGCCGAAAAATATTATCTGCAGAAATTTGTTCCGTCCAAAACTTTAGATCCCAAAATGATGACGGAAACAACCTATACAGACGCCGAATTCAAAGAGATTACGGATATTTTAAAGCCCTACGTAAAATACGTTTCTGTGCGCTGAAATCCTGTTTTATATGTTGCCTGTTGAGCTGTTTCTGTCATCTTCAAGCTGTTTGATGTCAATATTTATGTCATCTTCTACAACGTAGGAAGTATTGAGAGGCTGAACATCAATTTCAACATTAACATCAGCATCAACCATTTCAATATCGCCTTTAGGGAACTCTTTTACTTTGCCGTCTTCGGTTTTGACAGCGACTTTCCCGCTTAAAAATTGCAGATAGCAGACTTTGCCCAAACCTTCGGGTGTCATAACGGATGATCCTACAGGCGGCATACCTTTTGCAGCGTCAATGTAGTTTGAGTATTCATAAGTCAGACAGCACAATAATCTTCCGCAGGTTCCGGAAATTTTACCCGGAGCTATCGGCATTCCCTGATCCTTGGCAAGTTTTACGTTAATTGTCGCGAATTTTCTCAAAAAACTCGAACAGCAGAAAGGTCTGCCGCAAATCCCGACCCCGTCAAGGATTGAGGTTTCATCTCTTACGCCGATATGCCTCAAATCAATACGAACACGCGTGAAAACTTGTGTCAAATCTTTTAAAAGTGCCCTGAAATCCACTCTTTCGGGTGCAGTGTAGTAAAAAGTTATCTTGCGTCTGTCAAAAGTTATTCTGCACTGGACAAGGTTCATGTTTAATCCGTGCTGTTTTACAAGCTCCTGACATTTGAAAAACGAGGTTACTTCCTCTTTTTTAATGTCGTCAAGAGTTTGCAAATCTCTCTGGGATAAAACTCTTATAACAGGCAAAGGCTCCGGTTTAACCTCGCTTTTTTCCCACGCTTGTGAAATCTCGGGGCTTACCAGAATAATTTTTAAAGCCTCTTCACCTTTTTCAGTTCGTACAATAACCATCTGACCGTCTTCAAGTTGAATTGTTTCAGGCACGGTTACGGGATAAAATGTGTTTTTAAGGTATCTTACTGCAAATTTATACATATCTTTCTTCTTCTTTTAACTTCCTGTTCATTAATTTGTCCAATAATTCCTGCGGGGTTATGTCGGTGTAAACGGCTTCATAAATAGCGTTTGAGACAGGAACGTCAATATCAAGTTTTTTTGCAAGTTCGCAAATTGCTTTGGAGGTTTTGACGCCTTCTGCGACGGAACCTAATTCTCTCAAAATGTCGTCAATTTTTTTGCCTTTACCGAGCATTGAACCTACCGTGTAGTTTCTGGACATAGGGCTTGAGCAGGTGGCAATCAAATCTCCCATGCCGGAAAGCCCGTAAAGTGTTGAAGGATTTGCGCCGAGCCTGATGCTGACCCTGACTATCTCCGCCATGCCGCGTGTTAAAAGAGTGCCGGCGCAATTGTCGCCGAGGTCCATTGCGTGTGCAAAGCCCGAAGCGATTGCGATTACGTTTTTCAAACTTCCGCCAAGCTCAACGCCTATAACGTCGTTATTAGTATAAAGTCTGAATTTGCCGGGGACATTCAGGGCGTGCTGAACAAATTCAGCGGTTGTCATATCCTCACTTGCAACGCATGCTGCGGTGGGTTTCCCTTGCAAAACTTCTTTTGCAAGAGTCGGACCTGAAAGAATTGCGAGTTTTTGTTCCGGCAGAACATCTTTTATAACCTCGCTCATCCGCATTAAAGAAGGCAGTTCAATACCTTTTGACGCGTTTACAAGAATTTGTTCCGGCTTGATGCCTGATTTTTTAAGGTTTTCACAAACATCACGCGTGCCTGATGTTGCAACAACATTCAAAATTATATCGGCATCTGCGATGGCGGATGTCATATCTGAGGTTATTTCAACTTTGTTTGAAAGCTGAACTTCAAGAGGCTTTGACGCGTGTTTGTTTTGCACCAGATCTTCCGTCAAATCCTGCTGTCTGCCCCAGACGGTTATTTCGTCAAAGTTATTTGTCAAAAGCCACGCTAATGTTAATCCCCAGCATCCTGCGCCAAGTACCGTAAGTTTCATACTCTCTCCTTATACCGTTGCCTGTTTGTAAATGATTTTTCTTAAAACTCCGCCGTGCTTTTTAAGTTCTGTTCTTGCGTCATCTATACTCATTTTCATCATTAATGACACAATGGCTGTTTTGATTTCCCAGTTGCATTTCAAAAGGGTTGAAAGTGCATCCGCAAGGTTTACATCAGCGATTTGAGCAACAATTCTGATTGCTCTGTCTTTTAATTTTTCGTTTACGGCTTTCAAATCAATCATGAAGTTTTCGTAAGTTTTGCCGATTTTAATCATAGAGCCTGTTGAGAGCATATTCAAAATCATTTTTTGCGCTGTGCCGGCTTTAAGTCTGCTGGAGCCTGCAATAACTTCAGGACCTACTTCAACGCAGATTATAAGCCCTGCTTCTTCTGCAATTCTGCCTTGAGAGTTGCAGGTTACGGCAATAGTTTTTGCACCGATTTCATCTGCCTGATGCAGAACTCCGAGTAAATATTTCGGGTTTCCGCTTGCAGAAATCGCAACGCACACGTCTTTGTCAGTCAAAACTTTTGCATCTTCCACGCCTAAATCAAAGTTATCCTCGGCGCCTTCAACAGAATACAAAAATGCGTCTTTGCCGCCTGCGATTCTTCCCTGAACCATATCAAAAGGCACACTGAAGGTCGGCGGGCATTCCGATGCGTCTAAAATTCCCAACCTGCCGGATGTTCCGGCACCAAAGTAGAATAATCTTCCGCCTTTTAAAAATTGTTTTGCAATTAAATCAATAGCTTCGGCAATATGTTCTGTTTCATCTTCAACCGCAAGCGCGACAAGCTTGTCCTCCTCATTCATTTTTCTTACCATATCGACAGTTGATAAAAGATCAATGTCTTTGGTATTCTCGTTTCTGTACTCCGTAATTGCTTCGCTCATTTTGAACCCCCTATAAACACTAAACTAATTTAACTAAATTTGCCATTTCTATTGCGGTTTTTGCAGCGTCCGCACCTTTATTTCCGGCTTTGGTTCCGGCTCTTTCTATTGCCTGTTCTATATTATCCGTTGTTAATACTCCGAAGATTACAGGAACACCTGTTTCCAACGCTACATGAGCAACCCCTTTTGATACTTCCGCACTTACGTAATCAAAATGCGGCGTTGAACCTTTTATAACAGCTCCAAGTGTAATAAGTGCGTTATATTTACCCGTCTTTGCAAATTTTTGGGCGGCAAGCGGAATTTCAAATGCGCCGGGTACTTTTACTATATCTATATTTTCATCGGAAACTCCATGCCTTTTAAGCTCATCTACAGCTCCTGACAAGAGTTTCGCTCCGATAAAATCGTTAAATCTTGAAATTATTATACAAAATTTTTCCCCTGATGTTGTTAATTGCCCTTCAAATGTCTTCATCTTAATATACTCCTTTGCATATATTGTACATCATAGAGGGCTATTTTACAATAAGCGGGTAGAAAATCTTATAAAAAATATATATTGATGCCAGAATTAACAAAATTCCGCTTATTTTCATCAAAATATCGGAAATTTTGTAGAAATTTTGCCAGTTTTTGAGGCGGGAGGTTAAAAATCCGGCAAGAATCAGGATTAACCCCTGACCAATTGAAAACAAAAACAGCATGATAATTGCATTCACCATATTTGCGGAAAGTGACGCAAACGCCATTATACCTGCTAAAATAGGTGTGGAACATGGCGTTCCTATCAGTGCAAAAACAGTACCCAGAAGTATCGGGTAGATAAATGTGTTTTGCGCTGTATTTTTCGGCATTTCTTTTATTAGAACCGGAAGTTCAAAGTCCAGAAATCCTACAAGTTTCAGCCCCATTACCAGTAGCAAAGATGCCAGTATCAGGGCGAAATAGTGGTTTGATACAAAAACTTTTCCAGTAAGCGCGCAGATTATACCTATTATTGAGAAAACTATTGCTGTTCCGAATACGAAAAATATCATCTGCAAGAGGGTTTTAGACGGTTTTGCGTCTGAATATCCGCCTATATAGCCGATTATTATCGGAAGCATCGCAAGAGAACACGGTGAAACAGATGCAACAAGCCCTCCGAAAAACGACATTATAAATAATATCAAAACGCTCGTGTTGTTCGTGAAAATATCCGTGTAATCCATTATTCAAGACCTTTCAAAAGGTTTTCCATTTCTTCTTTTTCTATTGCACCTTCAATTCTTTTTACCTGTTTGCCTGTTGCGTCAAGTAAAATTATTGTCGGAACAAGGGTTACGTTGTATTTTTCTATCTGTGAATTTGTAAATGAATTTCCGTCTTGAACAGGAATTTCTGTCAAGATAATTTTGCCTTCGTATTTCGGGAAAATTTCTTTGAAAATGTCGTTCATTTTCTGACAGTCAAGACACATCGCGGATGTAAATTTGATTACCTGCGGTTTGTTGGCTGTGTTTGTTGCGGTAGCCGCAGGCTGTGCTGTTGTTGCGGCGGATTTTGTCAATGCCATATACGCAATTACAGGCACCGCAAAAATTAACAAAATTGTAATCAGATTTTTTTTCATAATTTTAACTCCTTTTATATAGTAGCATAAACTAAAAATAAAATATCAATAACCCCTGTCGGGCAATACCACGGGGTAGTTTTTTATTTACTCTTAAAGGTATCTTTTTGTTCACTCTTTCTTTTCTTGGTTGCTCGCGTTAAATGGGACGGGCTGCTCCGCCGGCTTACGCCGCCGTGTGCGCCCTACGCCCTCTGCTCGCAATCCGTTTTATTGCGAAGTAAAAAGAACGAGTGAACCGAGAAAGAAAAACACGCTATTTATTTGCAATCCTTCGGATTGCTCAAGCCCTAACGGGCGCACTACGTGCCGTTTCAGTATTTTATCGCCCCTTTGGGGAGATGGTGTCCTAAGGACAGGAGAGGGGCTAAAATCCTGCAATCTCTTACCGCGCCTATAATCACGGCGCGGAGCCGCTACGCAGCATTAATACCGCGATAGCGAATAATAACTGTAGCCGAAACAATCTTCATAGGCGTGTATTGTCTGATCGGTAAAATATAAGAGACCCTAAAACACCTAACGGCTACGCCGACGGATACAGGCTCACTCAACTCGTGCCTCGTTGGTTCGCTTTGTAAAGTTCAGGGTGACACAATAAATTTATGCAAAACCTAAAATGTTATCGTGCCTGTGGCACTTCAGGGTGACATGAGCGAGTTTACACGTCTTTGTTGGATAAGGGGGCAACATCCCCTTAATCCTCCGGAATGTAAAAATCAGCTTTTTCCAAAAGTTCCCGCGTGTGTTCATAGCAGCAGCTGTGGTGGCATATCTGCTGGTATTCCCTAACTATGCTTATTACATCATCTACGCTCATTTTGATTATTCGTCTTTTACCTTCAATTATTCTTGCCATAAAAAATCCTTTCTTTAAAATTTTTTACGGCAAAATGTTTCTGAAACCTTTGCAAAATCAGCTATTTTGTTTAAAAATCTCTTTTGTAATTTGAATTATGCCGATACGGATGAATTTGTTGCACAAATTCCGTATCCGGAAACTACAAAGTATGTCAAGAAAGTTTTCAGAAGCTACTGGAATTACCTGAGAATTTACATTGACGAATGAAATAATTTTTTTACATAAAAACTATTATAGGGAGTTCTTTATGTTCACTTTTTCTTTTTATTGCTATGTAAAAAGAAAAAGTGAACCGAAAAAGAAAAACACGCTATTTATTGGCAATCCTACGGATTGCTCAAGCCCTAACGGGCGCACTCCGTGCCGTTTTAGCTCTCCCCCACCCCTTGAGGGCGGGGGAAGAATTTCAACACGAGCTTTGCGAGTGTTAGAAATTCAAGGGGCGGGGTATTCGCTAAAATCTCTTACCGCGCCTATAATCACGG
>CALVBW010000009.1 GCA_944325945.1 Candidatus Gastranaerophilales bacterium
AATGAACCTCCTAAAAAATAGAATATTATTTTAGGATTAAGGGACAGTTTTTCTGTCCCTTTTTTATGTATAATGAAAATATGAAAAAAGATTCTAAAAAAGATATGAACAACAAAAAATCAGAAAATCCGAATCATAAACATGAAATACCTCGTTTAAACAGGGCAATAGGTCAGTTGGAAGGTATCAAAAAAATGATTGAAGAACAACGATATTGTCCTGATATTATTGTACAACTCAAGGCTGTGCGTTCTGCAATTAAGCATGTTGAAAGTAATATTTTGAAAACACATCTTGAAGAATGTGTTGCTAAGTCTTTTTCTGATTCTGAAATCGCTAAAGAAAAAATTATGGAAATTAAAACCCTGCTTGATAAAATGCAGGGCTAATGAAGAATTTAGATTAAAAACAAGAAATAGACTGTAGAAAATTTAAAGAACAAGTTGCCCAAAAAAATCAAACCATGTGGAACAAGAAATCAAACCATGTGTTCTTTTACACGTGAGGCGGCAGAGGGCGGAGGCTTGACGACAAAATGCCAACGGCATTGACGGCGTCAACCGTAGACCCGTTTATCGCCGCCGAGCAAGACAATCCCACCTCCTCCTAATAAAAACGGGCTGACTTATGTCAGACCCGTTTTTATTTTGTATGGTGAGGATGAGATTCAACTTTTTAGTGGGTCGCGCGGGCGGGCAGAGGCTGGAGTATTGTTTGAAAAGTATTCAATTAAAATTTTAATAAATTTTATCTTGATTTATAGTTCTTCTAAATTTTTTCAGGATTTTTATTATTTTATAACATTCAAAAGAAGCAGAAAGGAGAAAAATATGAATGTTGTAGAACCTATCAGAAAGAAAAAAGATCTTGAAAAAATTGAAAGTATTTTAAAAGAACAAAGTTTGCGTGATTTATTGATTTTTACCGTCGGAATTAATTGCGGTTTAAGAATTTCAGATATATTAAATCTGAACGTAGGAGATGTTAGTAATAAAGATTATATTAGTATTGTTGAAAAAAAGACCGGTAAATATAAAAGATTCCCGATTAATTCAAAGTTAAAACCTATGTTTGAAAAATTTACTCAGGGGCGAAATCCTGAAGAGCCGCTATTTTTGTCAATATTCCATAACAGAATGGAGAGGACGCAATGTTACAGAATAGTGAAAAATGCCTGCCAAAAAGCAGGTATTAATTATAAAACCGGTACTCATACTCTTCGAAAAACTTTTGGTTATCATCATTATCAGAAGTTCAAGGATGTTGCTGTGTTACAGAAAATTTTTAATCATTATTCGCCTTATGTTACTCTTCAATATATAGGGATAAATCAAGATATTATTGATGCAAGTTATAATAATTTTGTTTTATAAATCAATCTTTAAAAGTCTACATAATTGTACTTATGTTGAATCTTTTGGATAATCAGGTATCTGGCTTAATTTTAACATAAATATAATTTTTTGTTTATAGTGATTTTTAATATTAAGTTTTATAAATGTTAGTCTATATCATTAATTCAACATAAGTACAATTATGTTGCAGGTTTTTGCTTATCACCGACAATTTTTAGGAAGAATAGTAGTGGGAATCAGTTCGCCAATTAAGAATATTGAAGAAATTAATCTTATAAAGGATTTGTACAAACGAAAAAATCAACTTGGTGATCTTTTAATGTTTACGCTGGCGATTAATACAGGTATTGATTTAATTGATTTATTGAATTTAAAAGTAAAAGACGTAAAAGATAAATTATATTTGAGTATTGGAAAAGATAAATCTGTTCCGCTTAATGATGAAATTTTAGAATTAATAAAAGAAGTTACAAAAGGACGTAAGGCAAATGATTATTTATTTTTAAATTCCAACAGACAAAAGCTGCATAGGGTATCAGTATTTTATGCATTTAAAAATATATGTTCGGAATTGGGTTTAGGCGATAAATATTCAGTTTCATCCTGGCGAAAGACATTTGCGTATCAATATTATAAGAAATACAAGGATTTGTCATATTTACTGTGGCTTTTTAATCAGACAAATATAAAAATGGCATTAAAATTTATTGACGAAGACGAAAATATGAATTTGCGTTTTAGAGAAGGGGTCGGTTTGTAGGTATTAATGAATAGAGATATTGCTGTAAAAGAGTATAAGCTGTTTTTTGTCCCTGTTTTTAAAATAAAGGATTTTTTAAAGCTGCAAAAGATCTATTTGTTTGGCGTACCGGTTGCCGAAATTTGTAATTCTTCGGATTACAAAAGAAAAAAGATTAAAATTTGTGGAATTAGTATTACACGTAAGACAAAAGATTGGCTTAAAAAAGCTAATGAGGAAAATTTAAGACTTAATGAAGTTAATTTAGGTTATCAAGTTCCTGCAGGCGGAAAGAGTATTTTATACGTTGCCTCAAATTATGTTGATTTTGGCGGTATAGAGACAAGAATTTTTCAGTATGCAAACCAGCTGCAGGCGTTGGGATGGAATGTTTATATTTTGAGCGAAAATAATGTGAATAAGAAGCTTAATGAATTTGTTAATTTTAATTTGATTTTTGACGGCGATAATTTGGATAAATGTTTAAATGAAATTATTGACAGATATAAAATTGATGTTGTTGAATTTCAGTTTAAACATCCAAAGATATTGAAGAATTTGGATATAGCGAGATTAAAAACAAAAGCAAGAGTCGGATGTGTAATTCATAATCTCGGGATAAAAGATATAAATTCCATAAATAAGTTTGACTATAAGATTATGGTCAGCAGGTATATGTATGAGAATTATTATATAGGGATTAAAGATGCTGTTGTAATCCAAAATTGTATTAATCCGGATACGAATTTACCTGTATGGCAATATAAAAATCAGGAAACGGCACTTATGATATCCAGAATTAATATGGATAAGATAAAATCTATTGAATGTTTTATAAAGTATTGCCGGAAGAATGGTTATGATTTCAAAATAGCAGGTGAAGAGCCGGACGGATACAATTTAAAAAATGAATTAATTACAAAATATAATTTATCGGAGGAACATTTTATAGGTCCTGTCAAAACGGTTGAATATTTAAGTGAGCATATGAACGAAATTTTGTTTGTAGGCGGGGTAGGGCTTGTAATCCTGGAGGCGGCATACCTGAATTATCCGTGTCTGGTTTGTTCTGATTACAGGAGTGAAAATTATTCATTTGTCACAAATTCCAATGCGGAGTTGTTTGACAATTTTACGATAAGGAAAGAGTCGTTGGTATCTCAACAGAAGAAAAAAGAAAGTTATTTGGATTTAAGCCGGATTGAAGAGTATGAATTGCGGAATTATATCTCCCAAAACCGGAATTTGAAAACAAATGTTGGAAAATATATAGAAGTTATCAGGGGTGGTTATGCTGGATAAATTATTTTCGATAAAAGAAGCAGGTTTATATTATGAAATTAAATTTTTAGGGATAAAAATAAAATTTAAAAGTCTAAAACTTGCATATAAACAAATAAAAGAATTAAAAAAGCGCCAATTATCTTTGAGGAGCAGTGAATTATTCTGGCTTGGAGAAGAAAAATATTCAATTAACGAAAGAATATGGTATTTATCACAAGAGTTTTATGAAACCGTTGGATATTATCCGAATATTAAAAATCCAAAGAGTTTTAATGAAAAATTGCACTGGTTAAAATTAAATTATTATAATCCTGCGGAAAGTGTTTGTATAGATAAATATTCAGCAAAAATTTATATTAATAAAATTCTCGGGGAAGGTCATACAGTACCTTTATTGGGTGTATATACAGATGTTAATGATATTGATTTTAAATCTTTGCCGGAAAAATTTGTAATTAAATCAGTATTTGACGGCGGCGGTTTGGGAATGCGTGTTGTTGAAAACAACAATAAGCTTGATATAGATAAATTAAAATACGATTTAAACAATATGATGCAAAAGTGGCATAGTTTGTATTATAGATTTTTATCAAGAGGTTATAAAAACATAGAGCCTCGGCTTATTATAGAGGAATATTTACCTATTCGTGAGGGTAAAGCAATTGAGTATAAAATGTTTTGCTTTAACGGGGAAATGAAATTTTGTTTAATAGAGTGTGATTATTTCGGCAAACATCCGAAAAGAGCGGTTTATGATGCTAAATTTAACGAAATGCCGTTTTCTATAGGCAATATAAAAAGAACTACTATTAAGCAAAAACCTGCAACATACGATAAGATGGTTGAATGGGCAGAAATATTATCAAAAGATTTTTTGCATGTAAGAGTTGATTTTTATGATGTAAACGGCAAAATTTATGTTGGCGAGATGTCATTTAGTTCGGCATCAGGATTTGGTATTTTTCATCCGAGGGAATGGGATTACAAGATAGGCGAATGGCTTGATCTGGACAGATTGCCAGAGGAATATATAACTAAAAGAAAGGGCGGGTAAATGTTAGATAAATTGTTTTCAATAAAAAATGAAAAAAGTCACAAGATAGTCCGGATGCTCGGGATTAAATTTAAATTTTTGAGCAAAAAATTATTATACAAACAGTTAAAAAGAATTCCTATTTACGGCGAATTTTCTATGCTGAATTTGTATCTTATGGATAAATGTAATGCCTTAACCGTCGATACTAAAAGAAGAATTTTGACACAGAAATTTTATGAAGCTACAGGAAAATTTCCTGATTTTAAAAATCCTAAGAGCTTAAATGAAAAATTAAACTGGCTAAAAATATATTACAATGATCCGTTAGAAAAACGCTGTGTGGATAAGTGTGAATTTAAAAAATATATAGAGGAAAAATTAGGTTCTGAATATGTTATACCAACAATAGGGGTTTATGAAAATATTGAAGATATAGATTTTGACAAGCTGCCCGCAAGTTTTGTTATGAAATCAACAATCTGGGGCAGCGGTACGGGTGTTGAAGTCATAAAAGATAAAAAAAGAATTAACTGGGATTATTTAAGATACAGGTTTACCAGATTTTTACAAAGTTGGAGAACTGTCTATTATGCGACGCTTCCGTCAACTTATGAAGGTTTAAAGCCACGGATTATAATTGAAGAATATATGCCAATCAGGGAAGGCAAGGCATTAGAATATAAAATGTTTTGTTTTCACGGAGAAGTGAAATTTTGTCTGGTGGAATGTGATTATTTTGGTATAAGACCTAAAAGAGCATTTTATGATAAAGATTTTAACGAAATGCCGTTTAAAATAGGAACGATGCCCAAAACAACATTACCTGAAAAACCTGCTACTTATGATAAAATGGTTAGTCTTGCAGAAGAACTTTCAAAACCATTCCCGTTTGTCCGTGTAGATTTTTATGATATTAACGGGAAAATTTATATTGGCGAATTTACGTTTACATCAGGCGGCGGTTTCAGTATATTTACACCGGATGAATGGGGTAATAAGATTGGTGAATGGCTGGATTTGAATAAATTAAATCCCGAATATGTGATTAAAGAGAAGGGAGAATTTTATGCTGGATAAATTATTTAAAATTGAAAAATACAGATATCATTACAAGGTTACTATTTTAGGTATAAAAATTTCTGTAAAAAGTCTTAAATTAAAAATAGAAAAGTTGGAAAAAGATATTCAGGATTTGGCTCTTGCATCTAAATGGGTAACAAGAGGGAGGTTGTTATTTTATAACAATGCGGATCGTTGGACAACAGAAGAAAAGAAATGGTATTTGCAGCAGGAATGCTATATAAGATTAGGTTATTATCCGAATTTGCGTAATCCTAAATCTTTTAATGAAAAAATGAACTGGATGAAGTTTAATTATTTTGATCCGCATCAGGCTATTTGTGTTGATAAATATGAGTTCAAAAAATATATAACAGATAAACTCGGTGCAGAATATGTAATCCCTGTAATAGCCGTTTATGACAGTGTCGATGATATTAATCTTGATGAGCTTCCTGACAAATTTGTAATTAAAACTACAAATGGTTATGGCGGATTGGCTATTAAAGTTGTAAAAGATAAGAAAAAGTTTAATTTGGATAAATTTAAATATGAATTTAGTCCTCTTTTGATGGAATGGAAAAATTTGTATTACTATTCTCTTGAAAGAGATTATTTAGAAATTAAGCCAAGAATTATCATAGAAGAATATAAAGAAGAAGTTGAGGGGCAGTTATACGATTATAAATTTTTCTGTTTTCACGGAGAACCTAAGTTTGTATATGTAGCAATTGATCATTTTCCCGGAGTTAAATCAAAAATTTCGCTTTTTGATCTTGATTGGAATAAATTACCAGTCGAATATGACGGACATCCGCAAATCCCGGGGAAATTTAAAAAACCTAAAAATTATGACAAAATGCTTGAATTGAGCAGAGTTCTTGCAAAAGATTTTCCGCTTGTACGTGTGGATTTTTATGAAGTCGGCGACAGAATTTATGTAGGAGAGCTTACTTTTACATCCGGCGGAGCGTTTAGCAGATTTGTTCCGCGTGAGTGGGATTACAAACTCGGGGAATATCTTGATTTAGATAAGCTGCCTAAACAATATGTAAATGTTTTGCCTGAATTTATGCCTAAGGAGAATAGAAAATGATTACTTTAGAACAACCATATTTAGAAAATAACGGTGATTTTACAAGGCTCGTCTGTGATATTCAAGAAGATGAGAAGAAGAAACAGGTATTTTTTGAAGTAGAAAATAAGTGGGCACAATATTTATGTTATGAAAGAGCGGATGCTTTTTTAATCGGCATTTTAAATTATGCAATGCGGTTTAAGCATGATATTGTTTGTAAAGCTCCTGTAACTGAGGAACTTTTATACAATATTAATGAATATCTTGTCCCTTCGCTTGCAATTAATGATTCAAAATTATACCCTATTAAAATAACAGCACCTGTCGAAGTTGAACCAATGCCTAATGCCGGCGGAGTCGGAACAGGTGTTTCATGCGGTGTGGATTCTTTCCATTGTATTCATAATCATTACAATTCACAGTATAAAGGTCAAAATCTTACTCATCTGTGTATTAATTCAGTCGGCTCTTTCCACAGAGGTTATACAAAATACGGCATAGACAGAGCCCGTGATGATGTCAGAAGAAGAGCAAAAGCTGTTGCGGACGATTTAGGGCTTCCTCTTATAATATCAAATTCAAATATTAAACAAGAATTTGACATATATTTTGAGCACAGTCATACTTATTATTCTATGTTTGCAGTTTATTGTATGCAAAAACTCTGGAAGGTATATTATTATGCAAGTACATATACTTTCGCATATTTTAATCTGAAAAACAGCTCTAAAAAAGACACAGCATATTATGAACTGTTGTCGCTTCAGTGTTTTAGTACGCATAATCTGCGTTTGTATTCTGAAGGCTCAACAAAAGACAGACTTGAAAAAACCCGGGCAATAGTAGATGACAAGCTTGCTCAAAAATATTTGCACGTATGTTGTACAAAAGGTTACAACTGCGGTACATGTCTAAAATGCCGGAGAACACTTTTGACTCTGGATATTCTTGGCAAGTTAGATGATTTTCGTGAAAGCTTTGATGTAGATTATTATAAAGCTCACAGAAATGAATATCTTGATTGGCTTTATGAAAACGGCAGAACCGGCAACATAATGTTGAAACCTATCTATAATGCATTAAAAGATGAATTTAATTTCATGTTCAGGTTTAAATACAGTCTGGCACGCATTATGCATAAGATTTTTGAGATACAGGATTGCGGAACAAAAGTTAGAATAAGAATATTATTTATAAAAATATCATATAAGAGAAAAAATAAATGCAGAAACTAATTGAACAAATTAAACAAACTCAAGCGTATATAAATTATTCAAGGATTCTTCCTTACGTCAAACCATACTGGTTCAGGGCGCTTTTAGCAATAGGGATTTGTATTCCTATAGGGGCTTTGGATGCGATTATTGCATTGTCTTTAAAGCCTTATATGGATTTGGTAATGGTTGAAAAAAGCGTTCAATCTCCGTGGTATATACCATTTGGTATAGTTGCTTTTACAACTGTTCAAGGTTTGCTAAATTATACTGCAACGTATTTAAACACATGGGTCGGCGGAAAGATTACCAATGATTTGAAGATGGCGCTTTATAAAAAGCTTTTGACCTTTGAACCGGATTATTTTAACCGGCGTAAATCCGGTGATATTGTTTTCAGGTTTAACACTGACGCGGATACGGCGTGTAACGGTTTGTTGGAAAATTTGAAAGTTTTTGTTTCAAGGTTATTTTCATCAATTTCATTAGTCGGAGTATTGTTTTATAATTCATGGCAGCTTGCTTTGATTGCGGTCTTAATCCTCGGCGGTGCGTTTTTACCGCTTGCAAATATAAGAAAACGCATTAAGGATGTTATGGACAAATCAGTTGCAGCCAGTTCAACTGCTATTACAGCACTTAACGAAACTTATTCGGGCAATAGAACAATTACATCTTATAATCTGGTGGATTATCAGGAAAATAAATACGCCAATATTTTGCGGAATATTTTTACTCTAAAGATAAAATTAGTTCAAAGAACAAACTGGCTTTCACCTATGATGCATATAATCGTATCTATAGGCATCGGGCTTGCTATAGGTTACGGGTCGCATTTAATTCTGTCGGGGCAGATTACAAGCGGGAATTTTGTTTCATTTATTACTGCGCTTATAATGCTTTATACACCTATAAAAAATCTCGGTAATAATTTTAATGCCGTACAGTATTCTTTTATTGCAATAGAGCGTATATTTAATATTCTGGACAGAAAGCCGCTTATAACAAATGTGGCAAATGCTGTTGAATTCAAGGATTTGAAAGACAGTATAAAATTTGAAAATTTGAGTTTTGCCTATGTTAAAGGCAAGGATGTTTTAAAAAATATTAATCTTGAGGTAAAAAAAGGTGAAACCCTTGCAATTGTCGGAAATTCAGGAGGCGGTAAAACTACGCTCGTAAATCTTCTTGCAAGATTTTATAATTTTGCAAGAGGGCAGATTTTAATTGATAATTTGAATATTAAAAATTATAGTCTGGAATCTTTGAGGTCAAAAATTGCCGTTGTATTTCAGGATAATTTTTTGTTTTCCGGAACTATAAGAGAAAATATTTTACTCGGAAAATTTGATGCTACGGAAGAAGAATTGCATGCTGCAATAAAAAACGCATGTCTTGAAGATTTTATAGGTGAATTGGAAAAAGGTATTGATACTCCTATCGGAGAACGCGGGGTATTACTTTCCGGCGGGCAAAAACAAAGAGTCGCAATAGCACGTGCATTTATAAAAAATGCCCCGATTGTAATATTGGATGAGGCAACATCCGCTCTTGATAATAAGTCTGAGGCAATTGTTCAAAAAGCAATTGATAATTTGATGCAGGATAAAACCGTATTTGTAATAGCACATAGATTGTCAACAATTCAAAATGCAGATAAAATTGCTGTTATAAATGAAGGTGAACTGGTTGAACTCGGTTCTCATGACGAACTTATGGCTATAGAAAACGGACAATACAGAGCATTATATGAAATGCAGTTTCGAAAACAGTTGATTAACAATAAATAAAGTTTGTGTTATTTTGTTTTGTATGAAAGAGTGGTTAAAAGCTGTCATTATATTACCGTTTAATGTACTGGTTGTGATACCGGTATTGATATTATATTTTTGTGACTACAAATATGTTTATAACAGTTTGCTATTGATAATTTTAGGAATTATATTTGTAGTTATTGGTTTTATATTAGCAGTAACTACAATGCTGCTATTTAATAATATCGGCAAAGGAACTGCCGCTCCGTGGTCACCGCCTAAAGTGCTGGTGGTGGAAGGTCCGTATAAATTTGTCAGAAATCCTATGATAACAGCTGTTTTGGCAATTTTATCGGGTGAAAGTATGATATTAAATTCGCCGGAAATTTTTTGCTGGTTCGTGGTATTCTTCTTGATAAATTCTATTTATTTCCCTCTTTTTGAAGAAAGGCAGTTAAAAAATCGGTTTGGACAGGAATATTTGGAATATATGAATCGTGTGCCGCGCTGGATACCAAAATTTGATTTTTGGAAAAAATAGTCTTTTAAGTAGTCGAAGCCTTTAAGTTTTTTTAGAATGAATTTATAAAACTTATAAAATTATATGCATAAAACAAAATTCATGCTAAAATTTTTGTGGAAGATTTTTATTGGAATTAAGTTATTTTATAGGTCTTTATTTTGAAAATTTGTACAACAAACTTTAGAAAAATATTTAGTTTTTTAAGAAAATTATTTTTGTTTATTGATCTTGATTCGCATTATATAATAAAAGTTTTCGGCATTCAGGTAACATTAAAACACAGGTGCAGATTTAAATATAAAAAAGCTGTCAATTATGGTATAAGTAATGAAACAAGGATACCACGGGTAATTATTTCGTTGACCAGTCATCCTGCAAGGATAAATATGGTTCATTTGACAATCAATACCTTATTACAGCAGACAATGAAGCCTGATTTAGTTATTTTGTGGCTGGCAAAAGAGCAGTTTCCAAAAGGAATTGATGAATTGCCCGGGGAGCTTCTTGATTTGCAAAAGCTGGGGTTATCCATAAGGTGGTGTGAGGATTTAAAGTCTTATAAAAAGCTTATTCCGGCGTTGAAAGAATTCCCTGAAGATATTATTGTGACGGTGGATGATGATTTGTATTATGAAGAAGATATGCTGGAAAGCCTTTATCAATCTTATCTTTCGCATCCTGATGAAATTCATGTTCATAGAATTGCAAAAGTTGTTAAGATTAAAGACAAACTTTCAGCTTTGCAGAGTAGAAAATTTTATTATGATAATTTATCAGGTTCAAGTTATTGTTATCAATTGATGGGCGGCTCAGGCTGTTTGTATCCGCCGCATTCACTTTATAAAGATGTTTTTGATATAGCTAAAATCAAGTCTCTTGCTCCGACGCAGGATGATATTTATTTTTGGGCAATGGCGGTGTTGAACGGTACAAAAGTTCGTATTGTCAAAGGGTTTAAATCACAGCTTTATTATGTTGAAAATACACAACAACACGGGCTTTGCAAAATAAATAATAATACGGGTTACGGGATGTCTCCGGGGCAGGTATATGAAAATATCTGCAAAACATATCCTGAAATATTAAGCAGATGTGAGGAAATATGAGAAATAAGCTGAATAAATCAAAGTGCAGCGGATGCTCTGCGTGTTATAATGCTTGTCCTGCAGGGGCTATTTCAATGCAGGAAGATAATGAAGGATTTTTGTATCCTGTGATTGATGATTCAAAGTGTACTGATTGCGGGTTATGTGAAAAAGTTTGTTTTATTAATCATTCTAAGCATTTTAATGATAAAAAACCGGATTATGCATATGCAATTCAGGCTCAAGATGATATTTGTCTGATGAGTTCATCCGGAGGATTATTTACATTGATAGCCGAAAATATTCTCAAAAAAGGCGGATATGTATGCGGTGCTGCCTGGAGTGATGATTTCAGAAGTGTTCGACATATTTTGATATCTTCTGTTGAAGAATTAAATAAACTTCGTTTATCAAAGTATGTCCAAAGCGATTGTAATACGGTTTTTAGGGAAATTAAGCAAATACTTAACAAAGATATCCCGGTGTTTTTTACGGGAACTCCATGTCAGGTGGAAGGTTTAAAAAATTATTTGGGAAAAGATTATTCAAATCTTTTAACGGCTGATATTTTGTGTCATTCTGTTCCGTCTCCTAAAGTCTGGCGCAAATATCTTGATTCGGTCTGCAAAGAACGTAAATTACAGTTTGTGAATTTTCGCAGTAAAATGAAAAGCTGGCAGGATTCTCAAATAAAGTTTGATTTCGATGACGGTTCAAGCATTGTAGAATCTAAAAAAGAGAATTTATTTTTCAAAAGTTTTATAAAGAATATGATTTCCAGACCAAGTTGTGAAACTTGTTCTTTTACTTGTTTATACAGAGTTTCTGACCTTACACTCGGTGATTTTTGGAAGATTTATAAATTTGATAAAAATTTAAACGGACCAAAAGGCACTTCTTTATGTCTTTGTAATACTGTTAAGGGTGAAGAAGCTTTAGCTGAGATAGAAAAACAAATAAAAGTTATTAAAAAAGTCCCGATTAAGTATGCAATAAGAGGTAATGCGGTTTTAGCTCATCCTTTAAAATTTCATCTGTTACGCGATATGTTTTTTGCAAAGATTGATAATATGGATATTTTAAAAAATATAAAAGATACATTTTCCGGTAAATATAACGGCGTAATAGCGAATTTTTGGGATTCAAATTACAATTATGGCGCTACATTAACAGCGTATGCATTGCAGCAGTTTTTTAAAGAAAGAGGATATGATTTCAGACTTTTAAATTTGTATCCTCAGGTTGCAATGAAGGATAAAAATTCTTTTGTCAGAAAGTTTGCGGATAAATATCTTTATTTAACTGAGCCGGTTAAAAATAAGAAAGAGTTATCAAAATTAAATTCTTTTGCGGATACATTTGTTGTTGGTTCGGATCAGGTGTTTAAAGATCACTGTATGAGAAAATATTTTGATTCTTTTCTTTTGCCGTATACTGATTTTTCAAAACGCAGAATAGCTTTTTCAGCAAGTTTTGGTAAGGATAATTTTATTGCATCGGATGAAGATAAGTATATTTTATCTAAATATCTAAAACGTTTTGATGCTATTTCAGTCAGAGAACATTCAGGGATTGATATTTGCAGGGAGGATTTTGATGTTGAGGCTGAACGTATTATGGATCCTGTATTCCTTGCGGACAGGGAATGTTTTTTGAAATTGGTAGATTTTGACAGTTTGCGATATAAAGATAAAATAGTTTGTCTGTTGCTCGATATGTCTGAAACTTTAAGAAAATCTATTGAAGAATTGAGCCGCAAATTGTCAGTCGAGGTTGTTTATATAGATCGTAAAAAATTTTCAATAGAAGAATTTTTGACGGCAATATATACCTGCAGATATTTTGTGACTGATTCTTTCCATGGAACATGTTTTGCAATATTATTCCATAAAAATTTTGTTACCGTAACTAATGAATCACGGGGAATGGCAAGATTTGAGTCACTTATCAGAATATTTCCGATTGCTGAAAATTTTGTAAATTCTCCAGAATTGATTAATTCTGTTGAATTTACTGACCAAAATTGGGATGAAATTGAAAAAATAATTAATTCAGAAAAGGAAAAAGCTGATATTTGGATTAAGAAAGTTTTTGAGACGCCGCGTCCTTTGAAGATGTTTGAAAATGAATTTGATTTAAATAAATATTCAAATGTACGGAAAAAACTTTTTAGATCATCAAAATCTTTATTTTCAATTACAGGGGATCGTGTAAGAATTACAATCTCCATTTTCGGTATAAAAATAAGTATAAAAAGAAAGTAACTTGTTATTGACTGACTGTAAAAAATGCATTATCATAATTTTGTAAAAGAGAGGAGTGAATTATGCAGAATTTTGAATTTTACGGTCCGACGCGTGTTGTGTTCGGTAAAGATACCATAAAGGAGCTTTCAAGACTTATTCCGCGTGACAGAAAGATTTTAATGACATACGGCGGGGGTTCTATTAAGAAAAACGGGGTTTACGATCAGGTAAAAAAAGCACTTGAGGGTTATGATTTGTTGGAATTCGGCGGGATTGAGCCGAATCCTAAATATGAAACTCTGGCAAAAGCTGTTGAAATCGTTAAAAAAGAGGGCGTAAACTTTTTGCTTGCCGTAGGCGGAGGCTCTGTTCTTGACGGAACAAAATTTATTGCGCTTGCATCTAAATACGACGGCGATGATGCCTATGACGCTATTATGATTAGAGCTGAACATCCTGCATCAGCAATTGAATTGGCGGATGTGATTACGCTTCCTGCAACGGGTTCTGAAATGAATAACGGCGGTGTTATTTCAAGAATTTCTACAAGCGAAAAGCTTGCTTTCCACAATCCGAATGTGTTCCCGAAATTTTCTGTTATTGACCCCACAGTTACTTTTTCTTTGCCTGAAAGACAGACTATCAACGGCGTTGTGGATACTTTTGTTCATACTATGGAATTCAATTGCACTTATGATGTCAATTCACCGCTTCAGGATATCTGGGCAATGGGAATTTTAAGAACACTTATATCGGAAGCGCCGAAAGCGCTGGCAAACCCTAAAGATTATGACGCAAGAGCAAATCTTTTCTGGTGTGCGACATGTGGCTTAAACTACTGGATTTCTTGCGGTGTGCCTCAGGACTGGTCAACACACATGATAGGACATGAATTGACAGCATTTTACGGAATCGATCATGGTCAAAGCCTTGCGATTGTTCAGCCGCGTTTGTTGAGAAACCAAAAGGTCGCAAAATCCTATAAACTCGCAAAAATCGCACGTGAAGTTTTCGGTATTAATGAGTCTGTTGATTTGAAAGCAGCTGATATGGCTATTGATAAGATTGAAGAATTTTATAACTCAATAGGTATGAAAACCAGACTTGCGGATTACGGTATAAACCCTGAAGAAGCTGCTGAAAAAATTCGTGACCGTTTCAGAGAACGTAATGTTGCTTTTGGTGAAAAAGGCGCAATTACTGCCGATGTGGCTTACGAAATCGTAAAAGCATGCTAAATTCATTTTTTGTAAAATTAAAAGCCACTTTCTGATGAAAGTGGCTTTTTTTAAATTTATTCACCTTTATGGCAGTGATGGTGGTGATGTCCGTGACAGTGGCTGTGTTCGCCGCCGCAAGAGTTCTCACCCGTCACAAGTGTTGAATTCATATAGGAATTTATAACATCTTCAATCGGCATTTCAGGACAGCCGGATATAACTTTTACTCCGTTCTGGCTGAATATTCCAAGCGGTCGCTGCCCCATTCCGCCTGCCAGAACTACATTCGCACCTTGTTCTGATATCCAGCTTGCGCTCTGGCAGCTTATTCCTTCTTCAGGAACTTTTGTTTCCATATTTAAAATTTCTTTTGTTTCAGGGTTTACCTCAACAAATGTAAATGACTCGCAGTGTCCGAAATGTGAACATAATTTCCCTTCTGCTGTCGGTACGGCAATTTTCATAATTTTATCTCCTTTTAATTTGTCAGTATTTGACTGCAGCAATATCGCACTTTCCAATGCTTCCGTTTCTGTTATATTGTGCAAGACCGCATACTCTCTTAATATCTTCAGCACGTTTTCGTTAATTCTCCGGTTAAACGGAATTTTATTCAGGCATGTCTTTTTACGACCGGCATTCAATCTCTTGCCGCCCCATTTTTGACATTTTTTATTTTTCCCGTAACCGTTATTCATTAATTTCATTTTATAATATTTTCTTGATTTTGTCAATACATATTCAAGTTTAATTTAATAATTTCATAATTTAGATATGATGCAAAAATCAGCCAGAGAAAATATGGAATCAGCAGAAACGCAGCGGTTTTCGATTTTTTGTAGAACAGTATGATATTTATAAAAACAAGAATTATGAGCGCGATTATTATAAAGAACGCAAGTTTGATATCGTGTGATTCAAAAAATACAGGTGTCCAGAGAAGGTTCAATATTATCTGTGTGATAAATATTACAAGAGGAATGATTTTTTCCTGCCTAAAACCGTCTTTGATGTAGAAAAACAGGGAAATTGCTATCATTATATAAAGTATTGTCCATACAATCGGAAATACTGCCTCCGGCGGGGTTAGCGGTGATTTGTTTAATGAATAGTACCACAATGAATCTTGCATAAAAACAGTTTACAAAGTTTTTACGTAAAATTAAATCTGACAGGTAACTAAAAAAGCGCTCTCAAAAGAGCGCTTTTCATTCCTTTCATTTAAAAATTTAGAAAGTTGCAACAGGTTTTTTCTGAGCGGTAGCACCCGGAATTGATTGCCAGTTTGCAGCCATAATCTTTTTGAAAGATTTTAATGCTGTATCTTCCAATTCGCCCAATTCTTCAGCTTCCATAATTAATTCTCTTAAAGGAAGCAGTGCTCTTTGATCTCTCAAGACACCTAATGCAGCTGCGGCGCCGGCTCTGACTAATTCATTTTCTTCACGATTTTTCATTACATCAATTAATGCCGGTACTGCTTTTGTATCGTTTAATTTGCCGAGTGAGGTTACTGCGTAAATTCTTACGTTTACCCATTCGTCATATAACATGTTAATAACTTTATCAACGGCTTTTTTGTTGCCGATTTCACCTAAAGCACGTGTAGCATCGCATCTTACATTGACTTTTTCATGATCCAGCGATGCAATCAGGGCATCTGTTGCAACATCGCCGATTTCAATCAAAGCATCAGTTGCTGTTATACAAACCTGCGGGTTTTCATCATTTAAGGCTTCAACTAACGGTTCAACAACAATTTCGCCGCCCAATCTGCCTAATGCTCTTGCTGCACGAACTCTTACATCGACGTTTCTGTCTTCACGTAAAGATTCAATCAAATGTACAGTGGCTTTTGAATCGCCGAGTTCGCCTAAAGCACGTGCTGCATATAATCTTACTGATCCGTTTTTGTCATGCTTTAATACATCAATTAACGGCTCAACAGCTTTGGAGTCACCCATCTCGCCTAATACTCGTGCCGCGTTGTATCTGACTTTTTCTGAGTTGCTTGTTTTCAAATCCATTAATAATTCGTCAAATGTCTTTTTTACTTGTTTTTTCTTGCTGTTCACACTAATTGTCATTATTTTCCTCCGACACTAAAGTAATAAATTCACACCTACATTTACTATAAAAAATTTGTGTTGAATTTAATTGCCTTTTTTTATAACTTTCTATTAATTTTTTGTAACAATTCCTTTTACTGTACCTACTGTGAGAAAATAATAAGGGTAACACTCACACTTTATATTTATAATATAACATATTTTTTGAATAAATTCTTGGGTTAAATGTATTATTTTAAGTTTTTTATTAATTGTTTTTTTAAAAATATGTATAATTACGATATAGACGTGTAATCCGTGTTACAAAACTTAATATAATACTACTCACTATAGATAGTAATAACAAATTCGCTACCCTTGCCAACTTCACTGTTTACCAATATTTCGCCGTTGTGTTTTTCGATAATCTTGCTGCAAATTGCTAAACCAAGTCCTGTTCCGACGCCTACTCCTTTTGTTGTAAAACCGGCTGTAAATATCTTGTTGAGCTGATCTTCGGGTATTCCTTTTCCGTTATCTTTTATCTTTACAATTAACTTTTTATCGTTATATTCAGTTGTAATTTCTATTATTCCTTTGTCTGAAATTGCCTGGCAAGCGTTAATCAAAATATTGGTGAAAACTTGATTTAGCATATTCGGATAGCATTTTATAAGCGGAAGATTTCCGTAGTGTTTTACGATTTCAATACGATTTTTTGTTTCGTGTCTGATTAAATCAAGAGTCAAATCGATTTCTTTATTGATATCGGCTTCTTGAAGTTCGGCTTCATCAAGTCTGACAAATTTTTTGAGGGAAGTTACGATATTGCTGATTCTTTGAATTGCTTCGCGGTCAATTTCGTTTATTTCTTTGAGCATATCAGCGATTTCAGGGTCGTTAATCTGCGGGATGAATTTGTTTAAAATAGTATTATTTGATTTGATTGAGGCGACCGGAGTATTAATTTCGTGTGCTACACCTGCGACTAACTGACCGAGGGATGCCATTTTCTCTGAATTTATCAGTTGAATTTGGGTTTCTTTCAGTTCTTTGAGCGTATTTTGAAGTTCTTGAACGGTTTTGATGTTATTTTGATAGAGTTCGGCTCTTATAATTGCGTTGCCGAGCTGGGATGAAATTGCTTCCAGAATTTCGAGTTCTTCATTCAGTTCACGTTTTTGATAACTTAAAAGAACGATAATGCCTATTAATTTTTGCATGTGGAAAATCGGGACAATAATTCTCATCACGGGTTGCTTAAAAGGTTCGGCGCCTATGTATTCAATCATGGAGTGGGTTATTGAAATATCGCCTGAAACTATCTGTTTGTAAGTTTTTTCGTCAAATCTTATTTGTTTACCGGTTTTATTTTTGTTTCCGAAAGCTTCCGTTATAGAAAAACTGCCGTCATCATTTGAAGCATAATAAGCTTCGTAAGCGCCAAACATTATGGCAAGTTCCGATAATGCGGAATTTAAGATTTTTGATATGTCCATTGATTCTCTTATTATGTTGGACATTTTGTTAATAAGAGCAATACGGATAGCTTGAGATTGAGCTTTTTGCCTGATTTTTTGGAGATCCTCATTTTCTTCTTCAAGGTGGTTATATTTATCCTGCAGTTTTTCCAATCGTGATTTATAAACTTCCAGCGCGTTTTCGGCAGTTACGTCCGTCATAAAAATAACCGTGTATTTCTTTTTTTTGATTGCTGTCAGATAAAAATACAATATATTATTTGTTGAGATTTCGTAGGAAACAAAAGCAAAAAAATCCTCTTTTGAATTCAGTGCATGATAGATGGGAGAATAGATTTCAACATTTTCGCTATTAAGAGGGCAGATGTCAAAATTCATGTTGTGGGAGAATTTTTTCAAGTTGGAAAAATTCGGAAATCTGCGTTTAAACGCATTGTTTTGAAAAACAACATCCCCTAATTTATCGGTTACAATAACCGCGTCCGGAAACTGATTTAAAAAACTGAATTTTTTCATAATTTTATTATATTGTATAAAGTTTTTTCGGGCAATTATTTAATCATGCTTGACATTGCCTGAAAATGAGTTATAATGTATATATAGGGAAAAGCCCTAAAGGCTGCTACCTTTAGAGCTTTCATAACTCCCTAGATGAAATAAACAATTAAATCTATAAAAAGCCTTATGCCTAGTAAGGCTTTTTTTATTAAATGTCTTTTCATTTTTCACCTCCTTTCCGCCTAAATCCTCATAACAAGTCTGTGTCGGAGGAGGTTTGGAGCTTACCCTCTGTATTTATTTTATATTGCCGCGTAAAAAATGTCAAGAAAAACAGGAAATATTATTAATTATTTCAGAACCATATCAAACGCAAGATTTTCAATAATAGTTTGGATATTCATGTTTAATTTGAGTTCTTTTTTTGCTTTTTCAATAGCTTTAATATCAGATATGAGCTTTAATTTAAGCTGCGGATTTTTAAGATTAGATTTTAAAAGATTAACCATATAATTTTGCATTTGGATAAAAATTTGGGAGGGGTCGTTATCTTTTGTGAGTGACAGAATTGTGTCATTAAAATCCAATACATTATTTCGTGTTATCGTAAGATAGTTATCCATAAGGTCTTTTACGAGATCAAAGTTTTGCGGTTCGTCTTTTTTGGACGGAACGAAAAAGCATTGTGAACGCGAAACAACAGTTGATATCATATCCGAGATATCATTTGTTAAAAAGAAGAAAGTTGTATTGGCGGGAGGTTCTTCAAAAGTTTTCAACAAAGCATTAGCGGCATCGGTAGAAAAGTTGGTAGGATTAAGCCCGCAGGGTTTGCCGTTTGAATCTTTGTCGCAGAAGATTAAAACTCTGTGGTAATCCGATGTTATTGCAAGGTCATTTTTAATCATTCGTGCCTGTGCAATTGAAAACATTGTTTTGGAATCATCATCTGAGGGTTTGTTGTCAACTTTTGAATAGGTTAAGACAGCCGGATGCGAATTATTTTTTATCCATGTGCAATCAAGACAATTGCAGTCAGGTGCGGCATCAAGTTTGCAGTTTAAAATTCGTGCAATTTCAAGCGCAAGTTCATACTGCGCCTCAATATCATTTCCCCAGAATAAAATGCAGTGAGAAATATTTTTATCGGGATTTTTAATTCCCTTTGTAAAATAATCCGTCAGAAATTTGTAATTTTCATAGATATTCATTTACAGCCCCTCTCCGGAATTGTTGACACTTATTCTTCGTGTTGCAATTCTTTCCTCTCCCCTATGGGGCGAGGTTTTTATTTTATCTGAACAGAACATCTTCGACCTCCTTTTCAGGTACTAAAGATTGTCCTGATTTTATTTTGTATTCAGCTTCCGTAAGATTTTGTTTTAATTTGACTAAATCTTTCAGACTTGTGTTTTTAAGTTTTTGCAGGTTTAATTTAACGACATATTCGTGCTGTCCTGTAAGTTTTGAAAGTTCGAACGGGGAGCATTCGGAAGATTTTGCTTTTAATAAAATCCATTTTCTTATCATTGTTTGGAGTGCCGCAACGATTTCAAGGCAGAATTTTTTCTCTAAGAGTTTTCTGTATTCCAAAAGCGCCAGATCTTTTTCGCCTTTCATTAAGTAGTCCGAAAACGCAAACAAATCTTCGTTTGAAATACACAGTTCTTTTACCGTTTCTTTTGTAATTTGTTTTTGGGGATAGATAAAAAGTTTGAGCTTATCAAGTTCGCCGTCAATTTCCCTCAGGTTATTTCCGATTTGTATAATCATTCTTGATGCGGCGTCTGAAGTTATTTCCAGATCCTTTGACTTTGCCTGTTTTCTGATCCAGCTTTCAAGTTCAGCGGTTTTATAGGTAGGGATTGAGGGGAATTCTTTTGCATTATATTTTGAAAGCAGTTTGAAAAATTTTTTACGGCTGTCAAGTTTTTTGCCTTCATTTCTCGGAAGTTCCGCAACAAAAACTATATCAAGATTTTCGTTATTATTTTCAAGTGCTTCTTCAATCTGTTTGATTTCTTTGTCTTCAAAAGCTTTGTTAAAATAGTCGTTTGCTTTTATAATAACAAGCATTTTGCCGAACATCATTGGCTGGGTTCTTAATATTGATATTAAATCGCCGAATTTCGGGTTGTCATAAGTTTTCAGACTCATTTCAAGAAAGTTTTTGTCCAGACCTTTTTTGAGTTTGTTGACTTCCTGCTCTATATTGAATTCTTCGTCGCCGTAATAAAAATAGATTGCCATAATTATATTATATTATAAATTATTTATTTAAAAAGCATGCAGAATTGTGATTTTGACCAACCGTAAACATAGGCGGAATTTCTTTTTTACAAATATCCATACAGAATTTGCATCTGGGATGGAATTTACACCCGTCTATTGTCTGCTGGATTGTCGGAGGATGTCCCGGAATCGTTTCAAGTTTTTCACCTTTGTTTGACGGAATTGCATTCAAAAGGGCTTTTGAATAAGGGTGATTAGGCGTCTGGAAAAATTCGTCAGCAGGTGCGTTTTCAACTATTCTTCCGGCATACATAACAGATACTTCATCGGCGTTTTCTCCGACAAGTGCCAGATCATGCGTAATCAGCATAATCGCGGTTTGAGTTTGTTCTTTAATTTCTTTTAAAAGTTTCATAATCTGTGCCTGAATTGTAACGTCAAGCGCTGTTGTAGGTTCATCGGCAATCAGGATTTCGGCATTACAGCATAAAGCCATTGCAATAATCGCACGCTGTTTCATACCTCCTGAAAATTCATGCGGATATGATTTTAATCTAACTTCAGGACAGGGTATTTGTACCATTTCAAAAGCTTCAATTGCTTTTTGAAAAGCTTTTTTCCCCTCAAGATTCTGGTGAACTTTTAAAACCTCAAGCAATTGATCGCCTACGGTATACAAGGGATTTAATGATGTCATCGGATCCTGCGGTATCAGGGCTATTTTTGCACCGCGGATTTTTTGCATTTCATTTTGAGTACAGTTTAAAAGATTTTTCCCGTCAAAAATTATTTCTCCGCCGGTTATCTTTGCGGTTTTTGGAAGTAGCTGCAGAATACTCATTGCGCTCATTGTTTTGCCGCAGCCGGATTCTCCCACAAGCGCAAACATTTTGCCTTTTTCAAGTGAAAAATTTACGTTATATAATGCCTGCCGGAATCCGTTTTCGCAATTAAATCCAAGATTTAAATTTTTAACGTCAAGTATGCTCACACGTTAATTATATATTTAAAAAGGGAATAATGGAATAGGGAAACAGAGGAATAATTATGTTACATTTTGTTACATGAATTAAAGTTTAGCTTTTTATATGCCGTCAATGCATGTGTGTAGAACTATATCTGTATATAAATTTTATATATTAAGTATTGTAAACTTATATATTAAAAGGTAAAAATGCAGATATAGAAAGAATTTAAGGTGTATAGATATGGTAAAAGTAACTTGATGACATGCAATTTAGGAAACGTAAAAACGTTTATTTTTATATCGAGAGAAAAAGAGTACTAATATAAAACTATGCCCGTACGGGCTGAAAGGACGTGAAAGATGTCAGTGGACAATGTGCAAAGCAAATTTTTGACAATGGCCGAATTTAGTAACTTGACCGAGGCGGAACAGGCAAGATACAATTCGGCAAGCAAAGCTGAACGAAAACAGATGACGATTGAATTTCGTCAATCTCAAAAAACTCCGCCTGAAGAACCTGTAACGGGTACGGTTGTAGAACCTGGACAAGAAGAAGTTACAACACCGGAAGAAAAACAAACACGTGCTCAACGCAGAGCTGCAAGACGTCAGCGTGAACAGGAAGAAATTGCAAGACAAAAAGAATATGCCGGAAAACTTTATTCACCTGATGAATTAAGTGATTTCGAAAGACAGCATATTAAATCTGTTATCGGTGAAGATGACAAGCCGTTTTTCAGAAACAGAAAAGCTCAAAAAGAATTAAGAGAAGCTTTTGCAGAAAGAACTATGGATGCTGTAAAAGAAAGTCCGGAATATAAGGACGCTATTAATAAAGCTTTACAAGAAGTTCAAAATGCCGTAAATACCGGTGATCAAGATAAGATAGAACAAGCACAGATAAAATTAAAAGAACTTCAAGATTTCTATGAACAAATGGCTGAACGCGGTGCAAAAGTCCGTGTTAAAGATATGGCAACTGGTGATAAAGTTGAACATACAAGAGTGTTTGACTCAGGTGCTGAAAAACGTGATGCACGAAAAGCTCTCGGTGATGAAGCAGACGGCTTGAGATTGAGAGTTCATAATCAGAAATTTATTGGTTCTGATAACGTAAATCTTCATGCTGCAGTAGAAGAAGGTGCATCATCCCATGAAGCTGCTTATAATACAGCAAAAGATATTAGCGGTGATAGAACATACGAACCTAATGAAGCTCAAAATTTTGCGGCAAAATCATCTAACGAACAGTCACATGATGCAGCTGCAAGAAAAGAACTTCGTAAATTAGGTTTTGATGTTAAAGATGATACGCTTAAAAATATTGCTAAAGGCGTTGCAGTCGGCGTATTATCACAAGTAGGAACAGCTGCATTACCGGCTACAATTAACGCATTTGCAGAAGCTATAGTCCAAAATTCCGTAACAGGAGAGGTATTAGCTTATGACAGTGATTCTGCAAGTGTTAAATATGTCAACTGGAAAGGTGCAGGCATAGGTGCAGCAGTCGGTACGCTTCTTGGAGCTGCATTGTTCGGCGAAACACAAGACGAAGATGTTCTCCACGGCGTTGGTGTTCAAGAAATCTTTATGGATGCACCAAATGGTGAAAGAGCATATGAAAATATGAGTTTTGGCTCCAAAAAGGAGACATTGAGAGTAAAAACTTTGATGCGCGCAATTGATGAATTGAATTTGACAGACGAACAGAAAACTCAATTCTTAATTGAAGCTGCAGGTGAAGACGGTCAAAGAATATTAAGTAAAAAAGAACTTGCTATAGCTTATGTAAAAGCTTATGAACAAACATTGCCGGATAAGGAAACTATAGAGGTACCTCCGCTGCCTGAATTGGATGATATTGAAATTGAAGATGAACCTATTCAGATTCAGGATGAAAATCTTGATTTTGGCGATGGCGGAAAGACAAAAGTGCCGTATATGGTATTTATTAATAACAACGATACTTATGATAAAATCGCAAAAAGATTTGGTGTTGAGCTTGAAGCGTTGATTAAATTGAATGAAAACGTTAAAGGTCAAAAATCAGGTCATATTGATTGCGAAGAACTGGCACATAAATATCTTGTTGCAGGCAAGCCGGTAAAAATCCCCGGAGATGCTAATGCAGATACAATTAAAGCTTACGCTGAAGAATTTACACCTGAACGTATCAGATCTGATTATATTAAATCTGTAACAGGCGATGAGTTCCTTGAAAAGAACAGAGATTGTTATAAAAATATCAAGGCTGCCGGTCCTGAAGCGGAAAAAGCGTTCAAAGAAAAAATTGTACGCGAAGCCAAAGAAGCAGGTTTGCCTGTAGAAAATGATCCTCAGTCAGTTGAAGAAGTTCTTGAGCTTAGAAATCAGCTCAGAGCAAAGAAAAATGATGATCGTGCGGCAGAAATATTAGAAGAGTTAAATTCTCCGATGATTTCTCCGGAATATATCGACGAATTAAAAGCAGAATACGAAAAACTTACAGGTAAACCTGTTCCTAATCCGATAAGCGGTGATTGGGAAGTAGGCATGGGAGGAATAACCCCTCCAGAGCCTGTAAAACCTGACACTCCGGTAATCCAAGATCCGGAAGTCAAGCCCGAAACTCCTGCAAAACCTGCAGAAACTCCAAAACCTGCTCCGGCACCCAAGGCAAATGATCGTGCGGCAGAGATATTAGAAGAACTAAATTCTCCGATGATTTCTTTGGAATATGCCGATGAATTAAAAGCAGAATATGAAAAACTTACAGGTAAACCTGTTCCGGGTGAAGAACCTAATCCCTGGTCTATTGGATTTAATCCTTTTGGACAATAGATAATAAAAAACCTCCCTTAGGGGAGGTTTTTTTATACTTCTTTTACACCGTAAGGTATTGATTTTAAATTATTTTTAACCCAAAAACCTTTTTGCGGTTCAAATTTCATATTTATTCCGAAATAGGTAGAACCGGAGCCTGACATAACGGATTTTGGATAAAGTTTTTTAATCTGCTGTAATTCTTTGTAGTCATCAATTACAGCCCATTCAAGGTCGTTGGGAAAAGCATCTCTTGCCCCCCACCCAAGCCCTCCCCCTCGAGGGGGGAGGGAATTTACAGTCTCAATAATTTTTTCAACAACGCTTTCTATATTTTGAAAAATTTCGTTATTCCATATCCTTAAAACAATATATCCGGCGTTTTGTAAATATTCAGTTCTTTTTTCATCATATTTAATATTTTCGTTTGCATTATGTTGTCCGCCATCAAGTTCGATTATTAATTTTATCGGCTGGCATATAAAATCTGCGATATATGGACCTATCGGTTGTTGTCTTCTGAATTTTAAGCCGTTTATTTGTTCTTTTCGGATATATTGCCACAATTTTTTTTCGGCATCTGTCATATTTTTACTTAATTCTTTTGATTTTTCTTTTGCAAATTCGCTGTATTGATGAGAGTATTTTTTCCCTCCCCCCTCGAGGGGGAGGGCTTGGGTGGGGGGATTATCTCCCTCAAGGGAATGGTAGTTTTTTAGTTTTTCCGAAAATTTTGTGTATGCTTCCTTTGCACTTATGCCTAAATTTTCAGGTTTTATAAGCGAAACTTCAAATTCTTCAAATTCCAGCGGTTCCAAAATTTCACCTCTGCCGGAGGTTTTTTGTCTGCCGCCTTCAAGGCATAAATTCAAGTCTGAGCCGAGTTTTGCGCAAAGCCCGTGTAATTCTTTACGGCTTAAAGGTTCGTCAAATAATTTGTTTAATCCGTACAGCATCCCTGCAGCATCCGTACTTCCGCCTGCAAGACCCGCTGCAACAGGGATATTTTTTTCTATGAAAACATTAATCCTATGCGCCGGAAGTTTTGTCTTTTCTAAATATAACAGGCATGCTTTATGTACAAGATTTTTTTCGTTATACGGAATTTCATCACTTGTGCCGCTTAAAACAATTTCTGTTGTATCGCTTTTTTCAATTGAAATTGTTAGATAATCAAATAAATTTATTGTCTGCATGATGCTATCAATATTATGAAATCCGTCCTCGCGTTTTCCCGTAACTTTGAGCGTCAAATTTATTTTTGCAGGACATTGGATTTTAATTTGTTTCACGAAGCGCCTCCGACAGTTTTCCGAACGTTTCTATTGAAAGCTTTTCCCCTCGTGTGTTTTCATTAATTCCAAGCTTTGAAAGTGCATTTATTATGGAATCACGGGTAAATCCGCCGTTTAAAAGACAGTTTTTAATATTTTTGCGTCTTTGGGAAAATGCGGCTTTAACCGTTTTTCTGAAATGGCTGTAGTCTGATAACTCAAGTTTTGGTTTATTTTTTACCACAAGTTTTACCAGTGCGGAATTCACTTTTGGCGCCGGATAAAAAGATTTTCTGCCGACAAGTTTAAATATCTCAACATCTGCCCAGAATTGTGAAAGTATTGTCAAAAGTCCGTATTGTTTTGCGGGAGAATTTTCATCAGCAACCATTCTTCTGGCAACTTCCTCCTGAACCATTAAAATTATCTCGGTAATTTTGTTACGGTTTTTGTTATTCAAATCATCAACTTCGCCCAGCAAATGTGCAATTATCGGGCTTGTTATGTAGTATGGAATATTTGCAACTACTTTGATTTTACCGTCGCATAAAGTCGATAAATCTGTTTTTAAAATATCGGCATGGATAATTTTAAGATTAGGTGCATTTAACTTTTCAAGCTCTTTTATTGCTTCTTCATCCAGCTCAATTGCAATAATCTGTTTTGCATATTTTACAAGCTGTTCTGTTACAAATCCTACACCCGGACCTATTTCAACAATTGTATCTTCAGGCGAAATTTTGGCATTGTCAATTATTTCCCGAATAATTTCGCCGTTTATCAGAAAATTTTGTCCGAGTCGTTTTTTGGTTCTGAAAAATTTTGCTCTTTCGTAGTAGTTCATATTACTAATTTATAATACCACACACAGGTAAATGTTTTTAAAAAATTTCTCTGCTAGTTTTGAGAGTGTTATAATTAATGAGGGAATATGTTAAATACGCAAATTAAACAAAGATTAGAAAAAGAAGATATTTTAAGACTTTATAATACCGGTTATAAAACGGCTGAGGATTATACTGTAGGGATAGAATATGAACGTTTGCCGGTTTCGGTATTGTCATATAATGCTGTTGATTATGATAACGGAATATCTGATTTTTTAAGGCAGTTCGCAAAAGCAGAAAATTGGGATTATATAACTGATGATTTCAATATTATAGGCTTAAAACAAAATCATGATACGATTACGCTTGAACCCGGATGTCAGATTGAATTAAGCATAAAACCGGAAAAAACAATTTTTGACATAGAAAAAAAGATTAAATCATTAAACAAAGTTATTCTTCCGATTCTGGACAAATTAAATATTACACTTCTTGAATACGGAGTGTCCCCTTTAACAACGCATAAAAATATTAATTTAATTCCTAAAAAACGCTATAAAATCATGGCCAGATATTTGTGGGGAATTCTGTCTGATGTAATGATGAGAGAAACCGCCGGAATACAGGGGTGTTTTGATTTTACTGACGAAGAAGATGCAATGAGAAAGTTTAAAATTGTAAATAAACTCGTACCGTTCATGACCGCAATGTTCGCAAATTCTCCGATAAGAGGCGGAGTCGAAACCGGTTACAAAAGTTTTAGAGCTTTAAGCTGGCTTAATACCGACAATGACCGCTGCGGATTTGCATGTAATTTGGACGTGGAATTTTCTTTTGATAAATATATAGATAAAGTTATGAATTCTCCTGTTATATTTTTGAATAAAGGCGGTCATCCGGTTGAAGTCAACGGCAGAATAAATTTTGTCGATTATATGGATAAAGGGTTCGAAGGTTTTGAGCCGACTTTAGAAGATTATAAATTGCATGCCAATCTTTATTTTCCGGATGTAAGATTAAGGAATTTTATTGAAATTCGGAACCATGATTGCACGCACATGCCTTATGCTGTTTTGGCGATATATAAGGGAATTTTGTACGGTAAGTATGCTTTGAGCGAGATTGAAGATTTGTTCAAGGAATTTACTAACAAAGATTTTACCGAATTAAGATATAATATTCCCAAAAATGCACTTCAATCCGGTATAAAAAATTATACCGTCCTTGATATAGCAAAAGAAATTCTTTATATCGCGGAAAAATCTTTGATAGAAATGAATACAGGCGAAGAAAAATTTCTTGAACCTATAAAAGATTTGACTTTGAACGGTTTATGCCCTGCGGATATAATTTTGAGAAATTGGAACGGGCTCTGGAATAAAGATGTTTCCAAACTCGTTAAATACCTGAAAAATCTCAGTTTATCAAATATTTAATATATTTATTAACGTATTTTGCAGCTAAAAGAGCTATTAAGCTAAGTACATAGTCATAGGCTATCTTTAACATACTTTGGGAGATAATCCATCCTTTAATAAAATTTGCACCTTCATTTCGGAGTGTAGAGATAAAAAGCATATAAAATATTCCGATAAAATGGATTGTAAGAATCCCTATTAAAGCTGCTTTTAGTATATTTTTAATTGAAAAGCCGCTTTTTAAAATACTGCCCGCAAAAAATGCCGCAGGGATATAGGCAATTATGTATCCAAACCCCGGTTCTAAAATGTATCTCGCCCCGCCGCCAAGAGCAAAGACAGGCAGTAAAAATAATCCGGTCAGAATATAAATTACAATACTTGTAAGCCCCAACCTTCTGCCTAAAAGTCCAACAATAAACATTACGGCAGGTACCTGCGGAATAATGGAATATGTATATAAGAAATCGGCTTTTGTCAGAGCTTTGTTTGAAAAAATATCAAGCGGTATGATGAAATGTGTTATATTAATCTGTATGAATGTTGCTGCCATTAATAAAAAAGAACAAAAAAGTACCAGAAGTATATTCAATACAGGAATTTTCAGTTTCTTTTTTTCTTTACTTACCCTTTTTATTCGGGGTAACATGGTATCTTCATCGGTCATTTTCATCTCCGGATAATATTTTTTCGTAGTTTAATTTAAATTTATCGTAAAATATATTTTCTGTCCACATTATTAAGGCATCTTCATTATTGTTCTGATAATAGCCTTTTCTGACACCGAGTGATTTGAAACCGTATTTTTCATACATTTTGATGGCTGGATTATTTGAAACCCTCACTTCCAGTGTGATATATTTTGCCTTGTTTTTGTAACAATCATCAATAATCTGTCGTAAAAGTCTTTCACCGATTTTTTGACGTCTGAAATCAGGTGATACAGCAATATTAGTTATGTGAACTTCTTCTAAAATTTGCCAGCATCCGGCATAGCCAACAAGATTTCCGTCTAAATCAAATGCCGCATAGTAGCGTGCCAGATCATTGGAAAGTTCGTTCAAAAAGGATTCTTTTGACCAGTGATGTTCGCCGTAAGCGCGTTCTTCAATATTTATAACATTATCCACATCGGATTTTTGCATACGTTGAATTTTGATTTTCATACCCTGATTTTAGCATAAAATTTGTTAAATAAATGTTACAATTTTGATTTGCCATGTACCCTGTGTTAAACTTTTTGTAGAGATTAATTTAAGGGAATATATATGCGAAATATTGTTGTCTATACAGATAAAAATTCATCAGCACTTGCGGATGTTCTTGCCAAAATTGACGAAACTAACGTCAGAATCGAAAATGCTGAAAAGTTAAAAGATTATGAAACTTTGAATCCTGCAATTCTTGTTATTGAATGTGTTCCGGATATTAAAGATGTTTTAATGACAACAAAATTCAAAGTACCCGTGTTATTTATCGGAGAAGTTTTCAAAGGTACAACGGTTCGTTCTGTTGCTTTTGATTTTATTAAAACTCCGGTGGATAATGATGAACTTTTAATCCGTGCAAATTGTCTTTTGAAAATAAGAGATTTGAGAGAAAAACTGAAGGTTGTATCAACAACGGATGAACTTACGGGACTTCATAACAGAAAATATTTAAATGAGCGTCTGGAACAGGAAATTTCCCGTGCAAGACGTTATGGAAATAGTCTTTCTTGTTTATTGTTTGATTTAGACTTTTTCAAAGTCGTAAATGATATTTACGGCTATGAATGGGGCGATGTGCTTTTACGTTCTATCGCTGATAAATTGAAGCAGTTAATAAGAAAAGAAGATATTTTGACAAGATACGGTGATGAAGAATTTTTGCTAATTTTGCCAAATACTTCAGAAGACAATGCATTTTTATTTGCTGAAAGATTCAGACGTGAAATTGAAAGAATGGAATTTATTCCTGCAGGGGAAGAAGAAAGACATCCGATTACAATTTCCGGCGGAATTTCAACTTATCCTTGTATTGAAGGTGCGGAAGAAGATGCAAATACAATCATCCGTTACGCAGAACACGCATTATACAATGCTAAAAAACGCGGCAAAAATAAAATTGTTCAGTTCTCACAAATCAATTTAGGAGAATAGAACAATATAAATAAGCTCCTTTCTGAACACGAAAGTGTATATCTGGTTAATAGGCGGTGCCCTCCACCGCCTTTTATTTTTATCTGGTATTTTCTTTTACGTAATCGTTTATTAATTTTGTCCCGAGGTTGGCGGCAGTACGATTTTGTTCTTTTGCCAGTAGTTTGAATTTTTCAAATATATCAGGATTAATTAATAACACATTTCATCTAAAAAATATATAATAGAAATGTTTAAAGATATTGAAAATTTAGCTTATAATATTAAAGTTAGCATTTAAAAAATCAATTTTTATTGTTCACTCCGTAGCCGAACATCGCAAAGTCATATTTGACCGGATCTTTCGGGTCGAGTTTGCGTAAATTTTCGGTTAGTTCCAATACTGCTTTGAAATCATTTGAAGTTCGGGTTAAAAGTCCCATTTCGCGTGAAATTCTTGCGACATGTACATCAAGAGGAATTAAAAGTTCAGATGCCGGCATAAAGTTCCATATGCCGAAATCAACGGGACCTTTCCTTACCATCCAGCGTAAAAACATACACATACGTTTCATCGCGCCGCCGTTTTTCGGGTTTGGAATCATAAAATAAAAACCCTGACCTGCATTTTGAACTCGTGAATAAAAATAATCAGTGACAGGAATAAACATATTATTATCAATCGGATTTTCATATCCGTATTTAAAAAGTTCTTCCAATCCGCCGTCTTTTTTGTATAATTCTTTCATTATAGAAAAAATTTGTGCAAAATCATCAGGTTTGCCAAACCGGTAATTAAAGTTTCCCAATATTTCAGGTTCAAAATTCAAAATGAAATTATACGGCTCGTTTTGTGCAAGATTAAAAAGCTGATCCAATTTTTTTGTAAAAACGTCACGTCTGCCGTAGGCCACAAGAGATGCCATAAATCCCGCAATTTCAATGTCTTTTTTATCTTTGAATCTGTTCGGAAATCTTACGGGATCATCTTTTATAAATTTTTCATTTTCGTATTCTTTTACAAGTCTGTCTATTTCAGTTTTTGTAATCATCTCAAATCCTTAAAGCATTCTTTTAATATTTTATCACATTCTTTTTCCATAATTCCGCCGTAAACTTTGAGTTTGGAATTCGCGATTTGTCTTAAATCGAGTTTTGAACCGAGAGCGCCATAATTTGTATCATATGAGCCGAAATAAACATTTTTAATTCGTGAATTGATTATTGCCCATGCACACATCGGGCATGGTTCAAGCGTAACATACAGATCGCAATCTTCAAGTCTCCATCTGCCAAGTTTTTTTGAAGCTTTTCTCAGAGCAAGAATTTCAGCATGGGATGTAACGTCATTGTCAAGTTCCTTGCTGTTAGCCGCCAGAGCAATAATTGTGTTATCTTTTACAACAACCGCTCCTACTGCGATTTCACCTTTGACTTTTTTTGCAATATCAATTGCCTCTTCCATAAAATTCATCTAAACAACTGCTCCTGCCAGATTCAAAGTTACTTCCGCGCAAAATCCGCAGCCGGTAGATGAAGATAATTCAATTTTTCCGTTCATGGCTTCCACAAGACCTTTTACAATAAAAAGTCCTAACCCTGTTCCGCGGGTTGTTCGGGTTGTATTGTCTTCAAGCCTTATGAACTTACCGAAAAGTCTTTGAAGTTTATCTTTTGGAATTACATCACAGTCGTTTTTAACCAGAATTCTTGCTTTTTCATCTTTTATATCAGCTTCAACACGGATAACGGATTCAGGATAAGAGTATTTGACGGCGTTTTCAAGCAAATTCACAAAAACCTGTTCCAGTCTTCCTTTGTCTGCATATATAAGCGGAAAATTATCTTTAATCTTTATAATGATTGTTCTGCCGTCTTTTTTACGCAAAAGCATTTCAGAGCGTTCAAGGACTTCCTGTAAATTAACAGCTTCATTTACTGTTTTAAGTCTCATACGTTCTATATCAGGAATAGTCAGTAAATCCTCAATCAGACGTTGCAATTTTTCGGATTGTTCTTTAATAATCCTGAGGGATTTTTGTTTGGTTTCCTCATCAATTGTTATGTCCTGACGCATCAGGCGTGAGGTGTAGCCTTGAATACTGGTTAAAGGCGTTCTCAGTTCATGGCTTACTGTGTCTATCAAATTTGATCTGAATTCGTTTAATTCTTTTAATTCAATGTTATTTTTTTGTAATTGAAGATATGATTTGTGAATTGCATTCGCCATTTTATTAAATTCAAATGCCAGAAATACAATTTCGTGAGGCGTAAACGCTGTTGTCAAAAGTCTTATCTGCCGGTTGTAATTACCTTTAGATATTGCAATAATACCTTTAAATAGCTGCCGGATATTTATATAAAGGTAATATGTATATAATGCGGATACGGATAAAATAGTAATTGTTGCAGCCAGTACGGAAAGAATAATTTTTAATCTGTTGTCATTAATTGTACGATTTGTTATATCTTCTGTTGTATTTACTATAATTGTGATTCTCGGATCTTCTTTTGTAACATAAACGATTGGCTGATTTTTAACATCACCAAAAATTACCGGATCATCAAATTTGCGATATTTTGGCAAAAGCTGCAGGGTTTTTTGAAAAACATCTTCAGTGTAGTTATGTTCTGCAATAAGTTGTCCGTTTTCATCAAGAACGTAAATCTGTCGGGTGTCCTCGTCAAGAGATTTGAATAATTTCGCACGTAAATCTTCAACATTGTAGGTGATTGTCAGATAATCTCCGTTTTTTAATTTTGTATATAATACTGCTTTTTTATTTTCACGACTGTTTTTTGTTATTTCATCAAGCTCTGTCTGGTATTTAACAATCACGATATCATCGCAGCCGGGGACTTTCTTTTCCAAACTGTCCAGAAAATCCTGTTTCCTTTGCGGCGTGTCAAGATAATTGAGAGTATAAGCTATCTGACTAAGGGTCATTTGGTTTTGGCTTATAAAGAAATCTATTTCATCGGAAACCATATTGGCAATTAGAACGGCAGTCTGTCTTAACTGTGATCTTACGGACTGCTGGTTAATATTATTTATAATGAAACCGCTTATTGTCATAGGAATAAGAACAGCAAAGAAAAAGACAATTGCGATTTGTTCTACAATTTTAAGACGTTTGAATTTGAAAGCCATCAACTAACCCTCCGCAAACGGCGTTAATTTGTAACCTACATTTGTAACCGTGTGCAAATATTTCGGATTTTTGGTATCGGGTTCAATTTTATTTCTCAAACCGCCTACATGAACCCTGAGCATTCGTACATCTTCGTTGCTGTCGTAGCCCCAAACTTCATCTAATAAGGTTGCAAGTGTAACAGGATTATTAAAATGCTGCATAAGACAATATAGAATTTCAAATTCCGTAGGGGTTAATTTGACCTTTTTATTTACTATGACGGCTTCCAGAGTTTCAGGAGAAATAGTAATGTCGCCGGCGTTCAAAATTTCATCGGAAAGGGAATTTTTTTCTTCCTCCATATTATTGCGGCGTAAAAGAACGCGTATTCTCAAAAGAACTTCCTGAATATCAAAAGGTTTCACGAGATAATCGTCAGCTCCGCAGTCAAAACCCTCGGTTTTGTCATCAATTGTCCCTTTTGCTGTCAACATTAAGATAGGTATCGCAAGTTTTGCCTGTCGGATGTTTTTACATACGTCAAAACCGTTCATCCTAGGCATCATAACGTCAAGCAAAATCAGATCATAAGTGTTATTCAAGGCTTTATTAAGCCCTTCAAGACCGTCTTTTGCACTGTCTACAAAATAACCGCTTTGTGCAATATCAAACTCTAAAAGTTCTCTGATTTCATCATCGTCATCGACTATTAAAATTCTTTTTTCAGACATAAAACCCCGCTTTTTATTTTATTTTACTAAAATAAAAAGAGTTTAGCAAGTAGGTTTTTTACATAAAAACTATTATCTGCCTGAGGCAGGACAAGACATTGTGTCAATATTGGTAAAGGCGCTTTATACGATTATCAGTCAAATAATACAATAATTTGTTGCACCGCTTTATATAAAAACTATTATAGGAAGTTATTTTTATTTATTTTTCCAGAGCCTCCGGCGGAGCAGCCCGCAGTCCCATTTAACGCGAGCAACCAAGAAAAGAAAGAGTGAACAAAAAGATACCTATAACAGTTTTTATGTAAGGATATATAAATTAATTAAAACTTTTTGAGTTTTGCATAAGCTGCATCCATAGCTTTTTTGCCCATTTTGCCGAAATCTATGGTATACATTATGCTCTCGCCGACTGTCATAACATCTGTTATATGCCCGACGCCGAGTTTTTCATGGAAAACTCTTTCGCCAACATTGAAAACGTAGTCTATTGTAGTATTTTCGCGTTGTCGTTTACGTTCCTGTTCAAGCAGAAGTTCTTGTTGATTTTTGCGGTCGCGTTCTTCTATCATGCGTTTTATGGCATTGTCTTTCAGAAGATTTTTAACTTTTTCTTCGTCGCGTTGTTTATTTGCCTGAGATTTAACGAGAATTGTGCGGCTTGGGGTTCTGTTAGGCATTTGTTGGTTGCGTTTTTGCGGTGCCACAAAACCTTTGCCGAAACCTGTTGAAGGTTTTACATAACCGTAGCTGTCCGCCTGAGCAGTCGAATAATTTCTTCCTGAATCTCCGTATTTTGCTTTTGACACTGCGTCGCGGAAAGTTGAGGAGCTTTCTGATCTGCCTTCAAATGTTGACATTTCAAGCAGGTTGCGCGGAATCTCTTCAATAAATCTTGACGGATTATAGTATTTATATTCACCCCACATCTGGCGGCGTTTTGCGGAAATCAGGTATAATTTTTCTTCCGCACGGGTAACGCCCACATACATAAGCCGCCGTTCTTCTTCCAATTCTGACGGGGAATTGAATGTTCTCTGGTGAGGAAAAACACCCTCATCCATACCTGCCAGAAATACAACCGGAAATTCCAAGCCTTTTGCTGAATGCAGCGTCATTAAAGTAACATTATTTGAAATATTATCCATTCCGTCAACGTCTGACACGAGTGCTACCTGCTGTAAAAATTCTCCCAGAGCGTTATCAAGTTCCTCGGGTTCAAATTCTTCCGCAACGTTTACCAATTCCTGCAGGTTTTCAATATCAGCGTCGGCTTCAGGGGTGTTTTGGAGCTGTAATTCAGCAAGATATCCTGTTTTTTCAATCACAAGTGTTACAAATTCCCTCAAATTATAACTTTTTTGAGCATCTTTGAATCTTAAAATCAATGCTGCAAAGTCTTTGAGTTTGTTTTGGGTTTTAGCAGGAATTTCGCTGTCTTCATCCAGTTCCAGAATAGCTTGAAAAAGGCTCAAATCTTTTTCATCAGCGTATTTTTGAAGATTTTTTACGGTTGTATCACCGATTGCGCGTTTCGGGACATTAATTATCCTGCGAAGGCTCTGGGAGTCGTCAGTATTATAGATTAATCTTAAATATGCGATAATATCCTTGATTTCTTTGCGGTCGTAGAATTTTAACCCGCCGTAAATTCTGTATGGAATTCCGGCTGCCATACATGCTTCTTCCAGTGCGCGGGATTGAGAATTCGTACGGTATAAAATTGCGTAGCGGTTGTAATCTCCGCCGCTGTTTTGTCTGATTTTGCTTACAATAAAATTCGCTTCATCAGCTTCATCCTGTGCTTCATAATAATCAATAAGCTCCCCGTCGCCTTTTTGGGAATACAAATATTTTTCTACACGCTCCTGATTATTTTCAATAATTGCGTTTGCAACATTCAAAATGTTTGCGGTAGAACGGTAATTTTGTTCAAGTTTAATTAATTTTGCATTTTTAAAGTCGCGCTGGAAGTTTAAAATAATTGTATAATCCGCACCGCGCCAGCTGTAAATTGATTGGTCAACATCCCCTACAACGCACAGCGAGCGTTCTTCGGGAATTTCTTTTTGCATATTGGTATAAAGCATATTCACAAGTCTGTATTGAGCAAGGTTCGTGTCCTGATACTCGTCAACCAGAATATGCTTGAATTTGTTATAATAGTATTCTCTTACCTGTGCGTTTTGTTCAAGAAGTTTCACCGTCAACAAAAGCATATCGTCAAAATCTATTGCGTTATTGTTATTTAGAACATTTTCATATTCTTCAAAAATTGCAGCGATTTTTTGTGATTTGAAATCTCTTGCAAATGTCGCAAAAGTATATGCGTCCTGCATTTTATTTTTTGCATTGGAAATTACGGCTTTTACGAGTTTTGGCTGATAGATTTTGTCATCTATATTCAGCTTTTTTATAACCTGTTTTAACACGGCAACGGAATCCGTTTCATCATAAATACTGAAATTTCTGTCCAATTTTTTACCTGATTGAAAACTGTAATTTTCAATATTTTCGCGTAAAATTCTTCCGCAAATTCCGTGAAACGTTCCGACCCACATATATTTTACGGTGTTTTCACCTAATATGTTTCCCAGACGTTCTTTCATTTCGCGCGCAGCTTTGTTTGTAAAGGTTACGGCAAGGATGTCACGCGCTCTTGCGTAATTATTCTGGATTAAATATGCAATACGTGTTGTCAAAACTTTTGTTTTGCCTGAACCTGCTCCCGCAAGTATTAACAGCGGTCCTTTTACCGTTTCCACCGCTTCTTTCTGTTCCTTATTAAGATTTTCTAATATATTTTCCACAAACCCTATTCCCAAAATATGTTTTTCATGCTATAATACATCATAAGCGAAAAAAATATTAATTGCAAAAGGTAGGGAAAATGGTAGAAATTTTAATGAGTTCAAAAGAAGATGACAAAGAAAAACAAAGTTCAATTGTTGTACCTGTAGATGATGATATGGATGTTGTCAAATCGAACTCGCCGAATACCATGGATGAACTTGCAATGGAGCTTGCAACAATTAAGCAATCAGCAAAGAGAATTGCAATTATCGGGAGCCGTAACCTGCCGATTACGCATCAACAGATGATTGAAACCCTTGCAACTGCGCTTGTTATGCAGGGAAATACAATAATTACATCCGGCGGTTCTTCAGGAACCAATGCAGCTGCTATTCGCGGTGCTATGAAAGCTAATCCGGATAAACTCAAGGTTATTCTTCCGCAAACTATCGGGCAGCAGCCGTCTGATGTTCAGGATCAGCTTATCGGCGTTCCTAATATTGTAGAACATTCTGACCGCGCTATGATGACTCTGGCTGATGCATCACGTGTTTGTAACAGAGAAATTATTGATGATTGTAATCAATTGATATGCTTCCTTTCACATACAAGTAAAACCCTTCATAATGCTGTTCAGTATGCTGAAGAAGGGCACAAGGTTATTACAGTATTTTATCTTGATTAGGCATATATATGTTTAAAAAATTGACCGGAAAAAATCCGCGTGAGTATGAATATGCTGCACGCCATATTATGGACAATGCAGATGAAAAACTTTTCGCCGAATTGGTCGAAAAAGACAGTTTTTTGTTTGATTTTGTGAAGCAAAACGTTGCCCAAAGACTTGAAAAAGCTACTAATGAGCATAATTGGCAAACGGTTTTGTCTTTTTTAAAGTATTATTCGCCTTCTTATGAGGAGTTTGTTGCGTCAACTCTTGCAAAATATGCTGATGAGGATTTGACGGACAGAATGCTTGAATTTTTGGAAAAAGGTACGGATGATGAAAAAACTTATGCGGCAAAATTTTTTTCCTATGTTCAGGATCCTCTGGCAATTGAATTTTTGAAAAAGAATTCCTACACCGAAAACGAATATCTCAACACAAATTGCGCTATTACATTAGCCTCGATGAAAGAGGAAAGTTCCTACAATGAAGCAATTGAAAAGTTGAAATCCGGAGATGATTTTGAAAAGCTTGCGGCTGTTAAATTCCTGACTGCATACGGGAATAAAGATGCATTGCCGCAGATTCTTGATGCCATGAAAAATTCTTCCATGGCAGAAAATATTGCAGGTGAAATACCTTACCTTGAAAGTATTTTTAATATTCTGGATGATAATTTTGAAAACGGACTTCTGGTTGTAAATTACATCATAAACGGGCTCGGCGAAATTTTGGGGCTTTCTCAAGTTTTTGACTTTGAACTTTTTGAAGTTTTGGAATATATTGAAACAAAATTTGAGGACAGCCGTGCTGCCGTCGTGCTTTTGAACGCAAGGGAAAAGTTTGAAACCCTGACTGAAAACGATGAATATCTTTTTGATGAAGATAAAAATACCAGAAACGAAATTAATGATATCAAAAAACTTTTATTTAATATTGATAAAAAAGAATTGCTCTCAAAGGTTAATGCGGAACTTAAAGAGGACAGCCCGTTTGTGTTTACGGCACTTGATTTTGCAACGGATTTGATGGCTATCAGAGAACTTTTAAAGTGTAACAATCAGACAATCATCCTAAAAACAGCGGAAATCTTAAAATCTCTCGGAAATCTTGACGACACTGCAAAAACCGTTGCGCTTTTAAAAATCACCGATGAGAATATCAAATCTATAATCAGAGCGCTTTAAGTTTTATTTGAAACACTCGTCATACATCTGTTGAAATTCTTTACCGCCTTTTTCAGTTGCATAATTGAATGGGCGGAAATGGCGCCGACTTTATTAACTATTCTTGCACTTCCCGAGGCGTTGGAAGTTGATTTTAATTCACTTGTTTCTTATAAAAAGCCGCAGCCTTGACAAAGTGAAAAAAGGAGTTATAATGAATATATAGGGTGGCAGTCCCCTTTGGAGACTGCACTTAGTACCCTAAAGAATGAAATAAATTAACTGTAAAAATGCTATCACTGCTTTGATGGCATTTTTTATTTGTTCTTTTTTCAATCTTATCACCTCCCTTCCACCGTTTTCCTAATTGTTACGTGTGTGGGTCGGGTTGTGACGGGTACTACCCTTTTTAAATTATAGAGTATTTAATTTTTGTTGTCAATGATTTTAAGGAAATATTATTAACATTTTGCAGTGCATAACTTGACAAATTTGAAAAATAAGTTATAATGAATATATAGGGGCAAGCCCCAACCAAGAGTCTTTGATTGAGGCTTGACTTAGTACCCTATAACCAATAAATGATATTTGTAAAACCGTTATAATTACCGTTATAACGGTTTTTAATATCCTGGTCATATTCTATCACCTCCTTTCCACAGATTTCTTAGTTAAATACGTGTGTGGGCGAGGCGATTAGTACTACCCTTTAGTATAAGTTTACTGCATTTAATTTTTCTTGTCAATAATTTTGAGGAAATATTATTAATAAATATTCGGCTTTTATAATAAATTTTTTGTGCTAAAATAGTATTATGAATTTTGAAGAAAAGACACTGGATTATGAATATGTTTATAAGGGGAAAGTGATTGATGTCCGCCGCGATAATGTAGAGATTTCAACCGGCAGAAAATCAGTCAGAGAAGTTGTTGAGCATTCAGGCGGGGTTGTGATTGCCGCCCAAAAGTCACCTGATACTGTTTTAATGGTAAAACAATTCAGATATCCGATAAAAGAAACGGTGTTAGAACTTCCGGCAGGAAAGCTCGAAAAAGGCGAAGAACCTTTTCCGGCTGCAAAAAGAGAATTGGAAGAGGAAACCGGATATAGAGCAAAAACATGGAAAGAGTTGGGATTTATTAATACAAGTCCGGGTTTTTGCAATGAAAAATTATATCTTTATCTGGCATCTGATCTGGAATTTGTGGGTGAGCATCCGGATGAGGGCGAAATTATACAATGTTTTGAATTTGGGCTTGATGAGATATTCGAAAAAATTAAAAATGGTGAAATTAATGACGCAAAGACTATTTGCGGTTTGACGAGGGCTTTTAAATTATGATTAAAATGGTCGCGACAGACATTGACGGAACTATATTAAAATGGAGTTTTCAGTTTAGTCCTGAGGTTAAAAAGTGTATAAAAGAACTTGACGCAAACGGAATTAAAGTGGTTCTTGTAACGGGCAGAATGCACAGTGCAACGGTTCATGTGGCGCATGAATTGGGGCTTCATACGCCGATAGTATCTTATCAGGGCGGTTTAATCAAAGACGAAACCGGCAAAACTCTTTATCAAAAAGATTTAAGACCGGATTATGCGGTTCAGATTATTGATTGGGCAAGAAAAAATAACGTTCATTTGAATTTGTATCTGGATGATAAGTTATATGTAGAACACGACAACGAGATTGTCAAAGAATACACAGACGGCAGGTTTATAGACTATATGGTTTGTTCTTTTGATGATTTGAAAATAGAAAACGTAAATAAATTGCTTGCAATTGACTTGAAAGATGTTGAAAAAGTTACCGGCTGGGTAAATGAATTAAGTGTGAAATATCCTGATTTGTATATTGTAAAATCGACTCCGTATTTTTGTGAAATCGGTTCAAAAGAGGCAAAAAAATCATCCGGAGTTAAATTTTTGGCTGATATGTGGGGAATTAAGCAGGATGAAATTTTGACAATAGGCGATCAAAATAATGATATAGAGCTTTTAAAAGCCGGTGGAGTTAAGGTTGCAATGGGTAATGCAACGGACGAATTAAAAGAATGCGCGGATTATATAACTGATACGGTTGACAATGACGGTTTTGTAAAAGCTATTGAAAAGTTTATCCCTGTTATATCCGTAAAATAACTTAATAAAAATTATTTGTCATGACAATTTTTTCTATATTTATTTTTTAATAAATATAGGGAAAATTATAGGAAAATGACAAATTTAATTTCAGATTACGTAAGTAAATCTCATACGAATATTACAAATACCCCGCATGAAGTACAGGTAAAACCTGTAAATGCAGGTGTTGTCAATTCTCAAAATTTACGTGATGAATTTGTAAAAGAACACAAGAAAAACGGACTTTTTGAAAGATTTTATAATTTTTTGAAGAATAAAACACATTTTGGTAGCGGTTCCCAAAATGTTGAACAAAGCATAAAAGATTATGAAAACGGTGTAAAAACAGAAGAAGATGTAAAAGATGAAATACAAAAATACAGAACTTCTCAAAAGAACAGCCAGCAGCTTTTAGGAGATGTTGTTGCCGCAACAACCGCTGCAGGTTCTTATTTTACAGTTACTAACGGTTTAAATAAGATTAGAACATTGACAGCGATTAATAAAGGCAAATTGACAGGAATTGCAGGCGCTATATTTAGTAACGTGGAAGGTAAAGTAAAATTTCTTAATAACATAAGAAAAATGCTGGAAGGGTTAAATAAACGTTCAATTATCGGATTAGGTGTGTTGTTTGCTGCACTTAGTGCCGGTATTATGAAGCAGTTTGTTCTTGATATAAATCGTATCGGTTCAAAAGAATTCAAATTTGATAAAAAGAATAAACCTCCTAAGGAAGAAAGAAAACAAATACGAAAAGCCGAACGTAAAGAAAGAACGAAAGATTTCTTTACCGGTGCTTTGAGCGGTGTATTTGCTCCGTTGATAGGTATTGCCGGAGGAATTGTAGGTGTGCCGGCATTTCTGGCAGCGAATTTTGGTACGAGATATTTAACTCAGAATAAGGATAAAAAATCTTTAAATGATTTTGCTGAAAAATATAAAGATAATGCTGCGATAAATACTGTTACCGCAGGTATTATGGCAGTGCCGCTTTTGAGAAAAGCGAATTATTCAAAAGTTTTGAATAAGAATTTGGCAAAAGTATTTGAAAAATTAAAGGATTCAACTCTCACAAATCCGTTTGTAAATAATAAAACAGCTTATACGCAGCTTGAAGATACGTTGCTAAATTCAAATTCAATTACGAAAATTATAGATGATCGGATTGATAATTCCGATAAAATTCGGCTACTTACGGATGAAAATATTTTTGCGGCTAAATTTATACAAATATCAAATAATTGGCACTATGCCGATTTGAGTTCCGCTTTAAGAGAAAATTGTCCTCCAACCAGAACAGTTGAAGAAGCAGCTGAATTTATTTCTAAAACTTTTGGTAAAAAATATAATGTAACAAAACAGCTCGGTGTTGGTACGGTTGCAGAAACTTATCTTGCAAAAGATACTGAAACAGGTAAAGAAGTTTGTATCAAGATTTTGAAAAAAGGAATTAATGTCGAAAAAATTGACAGGGATAAACTTAAATTTGCCGAATTAGTTAAATCTCAGGTTCAAGATCCTAAAGAACAGGAATATTTGTTGAGGAATCTTGATGATCTGGCAGAAGGTATAAGAAAAGAAGTTGATTTCACAAATGAAATGGAAGCTGCTAAAAATCTTAAACCTTATACAAAAATGGCAAATGTTGTTCAGCCTATTGAGGTAAAAGATAATATTTATGTAATGGAAAAAGCAAACGGTATAAGTTTAAAAACATTACAGGAATATATATCTCTTGTTTCTGAGAAGAAATATTATCTTAAAATGATTAGCGATGATAGTGGTTCAGGCTATTATCAAAGAAGAATTAATGAAATAAATGCACAATTAGAAGCATTGCGGGCAAAATCACCTGATTTTAATTTGGATGGGTTGAGCAGTAAAGAACTTAAAAAACTTTTGTATGAATATATTCTTGTGAATACGGAACAATTCCACGCAATTAACAAAAACGGAAAAGTTTTGCATGCGGATATTCACCCCGGTAATATATTTATTGATCTGGATGCTTTAAAATCCGGTAAAGGCAAGCTTTTGACTCTTATTGATACCGGTAATACCGTTAATATGTCTAAAGTTCAATCATTAAATGCTCTCAAGCTTACTCAATATATAAATAGAGGTGATGTTAAAGATATTACAAGATACGTTCTTGACGGAGCAGTCTTACCGGACGGTATGACAAAAGAGGCTGCTGTTGAGATTATGGAAAAAGAACTTAATAAATTTTTCTTTGACAATAATACAAAAATTGAATTAATGACAAATGACAGTATGCTTAAATTAACATCAAATATTATGAGAAAATATAATATATTCCCGTCTGATACCCAGTTGAATTTTGAAAAAGCTAAAAAATCAGCCTTGAATTCATTCCAATCTTTCTTACAATCTTTCTTCCAAAAGAAATATTCAGGTATAGACGGTGATTCAAAAGTTGAAGTCGGTATAACAGCTGCAAAATTGACTAAAGACGCGGGTGAAATGTTCTATAAATATGTATTAGCCGGAAAACTTCAGGATATGAGAAATTTGGGACAAATCGGCTTCAAAGAATTGTTAAGACAAAATAAAAATATGTTAAAAACAAATAGTGAAGATTATTTAGTCTATAAATTTAAACAACAGCTTAATGGTAAAACTCCTGATTTAGATACGATGTTCGGTGTTTAATTATTTGTGTTAAAATATAAATGTTATGTACAGAATCGGCTTAGGATATGATATTCATAGATTAACTGAAGGGCGTGATCTGATTATCGGCGGTGTTAAGATTACGCATGAAAAGGGGCTTTTGGGGCATTCTGACGCGGATGTTTTAATACATGCAATAATTGATGCTATGCTCGGCGCGCTTGCGCTTGCTGACATAGGAACGCTTTTTCCGGATACCGATAAGAAATATAAAGATATTGAAAGCACTCTGCTGCTTGAAAAGGTTTATGAAAAAATATCTGAAAAAGGCTGGCAGATTGTGAACATTGACAGCAATATTATTGCTCAGGAACCCAAAATGATGCCTTATATTCCGAAAATGAAGAAAGTTTTATGTAAGATTTTGGAAATTGAGCCTGACGAATTGTCTATAAAAGCAAAAACAAATGAAGATATGGATGCTGTCGGTCAAAAACTTGCAATAGAGGCGCATGCGGTTGTAATGCTCAGAAAATAACCTACGGTTGACAAACTCAAAAAACGAGTTATAATGAATATATAGGGTGGCTGCCCTGCACGGCAGCCTTTACAGACCCTATAGAAATAACGAAATAACTTGTAAAAGATGTCCTATTATGACTAGGGCATCTTTTATTATCCGTTCTTTCATGCTCTCACCTCCTTTCCGCCTTTTTACAGTAAAATTGTTGTGCGGTGGAGTGAAAGAGGTCTACCCCGTAATTATTATACAGGGTTGTTTGATTATTGTCAATAAAATGAGGAAATATTATTAATAATTACTATACCGGAAAAGTTTTTGAGACAATAGCGGAGACGGATGCGAGAGCGGGAGCGAGCAGAGGCTGAAGGGCTTTGCGCAGGCAAAGACCGTACCGCCTTTTCATGCGAGTGACCAAGATAGCGTTGTCGAGAAAACTTTTCATATCTATAGGAATAACAATCTATTTAAAAATCAAAAGAGTTTCAATATCGACGTTTAAGGATTTTGAAAGTTCAAGAATTTTGCCCAAAGACATGTTTTCTTTGCCGCCTTCAATACTTGCAACATAGTTTTGAGAAACTCCCATAATTTCTGCAAGCTGTTCCTGAGTCAAATCCTTTTTAACACGTTCAATTTTTACATTTTTACCGAACTTTTTTAGCAAAGTTTCTTTGTCCATAATTTATAAGTATACAAATATTGACTTATAAATTCTATTATGTTATAACTAATATTATAAATGTTATAACATAATAAAGAGGACGAAATGGATTTAAGTAAAAGATTTTCGCAGATTTTGTATGATTATATGAAAATACGTATGTTGTCGGAAGTGCTTGAAGGTTATTGTTATGCAAACCGGGATGCTGAAAACATAAGCTATATATTATATTTCCTTAGAAAAATAAACAGTCTGAACCGTAAACTTTATAATAAAATTGACAGAGTTTCGCTGGATTATTAATTATCTAAACTTTCTCATCATTGACATGGCTTTAGTCATGGCATGTTTGCCCATTTTACCGCCAAATCCGCCCATCATTTTTTTCATATCATTCATACCTTTCATCATCATTCGCATTTGTTCAAACTGTTTGATGTAAAGGTTAATGTTATGCATGTCAATACCGCAGCCTTTTGAGATGCGTTTTTTACGGCTAGTGTTCAAAAGTGCAGGATTAGCGCGTTCTTCGGGCGTCATGCTTTGAATAAAAACTTCAATCTTTTTGAATTGTTTTTCGCCTTCGTGGGAAATTTTTTCGCGGTCATCTCTGGACATTTTCATTCCCGGAATCATTCCGAGGATTTGATCCATTGAGCCCATCATTTTCATTTGTTTTTGCATTTTTAAAAAGTCGTCAAAGGTGAATTCGGCTTTCGCCATTTTAGCTTCCAGCTCGCGGGCGGATTTTTCGTCAAAAACCTCCTGCGCACGTTCAACCAGCGACACAATATCTCCCATGCCGAGAATTCTTGTTGCCATACGCTCCGGATAAAAATCTTCAAGCGCATTGAGTTTTTCGCCGGTACCGGTAAGTTTTATAGGCTTTCCTGTACAGTAAACCACGCTCAATGCAGAACCGCCGCGGCTGTCGCCGTCAAGTTTTGTCAGAACCAAGCCTGTCAAACCGATTTGCGCATCAAAGTTTTCTGCAACATTTACGGCTTCCTGACCTGTCATTGCGTCAATTACAAGTAATTTTTCCTGCGGGGCAAAAACTCTGTCTATTATTAAAAGTTCTGCCATCATATCGGTATCAATCTGTAAACGTCCTGCGGTATCAAGGATTAAAACGTTAAAGCCTTTTTCTTTTGAGTAATCTATGGCACTTTGAACAATATTTTTAACATCTTTTGATCCGTCAATTGTAAAAACTTCAACGCCGATTTCATTTCCGAGTGTTTTTAATTGTGTAATTGCAGCGGGTCTGTAAACATCACATGCGACCAGGAGCGGGTTTTTACCCTCTTTTTTAAGCTTTACGGCGAGTTTAGCTGAAGATGTTGTTTTACCTGAACCCTGCAGACCAAGCATCATAATTAATGAAGGGTGACCGGTCAAATTTAAAGGTTTTTGTTCTTTACCTAAAAGTTCAATCAATTCATCATGAACTATTTTAACAAGCTGCTGCGATGGATTTACACCCTCCAAAACCTTTTCACCTTCGGCTTTATCTTTTATGGCGGAAATAAACGCTTTTACTACGCGTAAATTAACATCCGCTTCCAAAAGCGCACGTCTGATTTCCCGCAAAGCTTCCTGCATATTTTCTTGAGTCAGCTCTGCACCCCGTGTTTTATTTATAATATTTTGTAATCTGTCGCTTAAACTTTCAAACATATTTTTATCTTAGCATAAAAATTATATTGCGGATGTACAATTGGGGCATTTTGTCGCTCTGATATCAATGTTTGAAAAACAATACGGGCATGTTTTTGTTGTAACAGTTTCTTCTTTAACTTCTTGAGCACGCAGTTTGTTAATGGCTTTTACAAGTATAAATACCGAAAAAGCAACAATTATAAAGCTTATCATAGTGTTAATAAAGATACCGTAATTGATTGTTACCGCACCGGCGCTTTGAGCGGCTTCAAGCGACGGATATTTTATAATTTCACCGTCGTAATTCGGCAAGGTCAGATAAAGATTTGTAAAATCAACTTTGCCCATAAGCCATCCCAAAGGCGGCATAATAATATCTTTTACCAGTGAATCAATAATCTTCCCGAAGGCAGCACCGATTATAATACCGACTGCCATATCAATTACATTGCCTTTCATTGCAAAGGTTTTAAATTCACCAAAATTTTTCTTTAATCTTTCTAACATTTTTACTCCTTGTTTTTTTCTATTATACACTTAAAAATAAAAAAAAGCTATGTACTGAGGTGCATAGCTGTTGATTAGGGATATGTGTATCTTAGTCTCTAAGGAGTATGGTTTTATATTAGCAGAGGATGTAAAAAATAAAATCATACGTTTTATTGATGTTTTAAAAAATTTGCTAAAAATTTTTTAGTGATACAATAAAGTTACACACAGCGGTATCGTCTAGTGGTTAGGACGGGAGATTCTCATTCTCCAAACAGGGGTTCAATTCCCCTTACCGCCGCCATTTAAAGATAATTTATGAAAAAAATATTATGCTTTGGTGATTCAAATACATTTGGTTTTAACCCTGAAAACGGAACAAGATTTAATAAAGAAAGCCGTTGGAGCGGAATTTTAGCAAGTTTGCTTTTTCCGGAATATGAAATTATAGAAGAAGGCATGAATAACCGTACAGGATTTTTTAAAAATCCTGAAGGTTTGAAACAAAGCGGCGGGGAGTATCTTTCTGTTTTTCTGCAAAATCATGGTAAGTTTGATATTTGTATTTTGAGTCTGGGAACAAATGATGCGCAGATTTTTTATTCACTTGATGAAGCTGCTGCGGAAAAAGGTTTGAAAAATCTTATTTCAATAGTGAAAAATGCAAATTCCGATGCGATTATTGTTCCTCCCGTCAAAATTACGGAAGATTTGCTGCATAGCGGTTTTTCGGCTATGTTCGATAAAAATTCCATTCAAAAAATTCAAAGGATATTCCCTGTTTTTGAAAAAGTCGCAAAAAATAATAATTGTTTTTATTTTGATTTTAATAAATTTGTACAGCCGTCAAAGTACGACGGAATTCATTATACTAAAGAGTCACACAGAATTATTGCGGAAAATTTCGCAAGATTTATCACAGATAATGTTAAATAAATTCATAAAAAATAGCTCATATGAGCTCTTTTTATTACAAAATAAGTCTATTATTATTTTCTTCTGAATATTCTGTGAAAAAATCTGCGTTTTTGATGTTTTTTAATATGTTTTTTTTGCTTTTTTTGGAAAAATTTTATTTTTTTGTGTTGTTTTTTCTTAATATTATTTTTTTTGTGTTTTTTAAAAAATTTGTACTTTTTTTTGTATTTTTTCTTGATAGCAGGTTTTGGTTTTTGAGGCTTTTTATGTTTTAAAACGCGATTATGTGCCGGCTTATGGCGATCATTCGGTGCGGCAATAACATCTGCGCTCAAACCTAATCCTGAAAATAAAATACCTGCTGCCATCAGGATAGACAGTAATTTTTTAATCATTTTTTAAAACTCCCTTTCTACACTAAATTCTCACTCTATGATTATAACGAAAAAAAATTAAATTTGGTTCATTTGGTTAATTATTTGCAAAAAATTGTAAAATTTAATATATTAGGAAAAAAGAGCTCATATGAGCTCTTTTTTATTATTCAACAACTTCTTCTTCGGTTTTTTCTTCTTCAGGAGAGTCCATTCTTATGGATTCTTTGCCCGGAGTAAGTGTTTTGCCTTTATATTTTTCAATTTGTCTTGCTAATTTGTCTGCCAATAGATCAATACTTGCATACATAGATTCAGCAGCTTCTTCACAGCGGACAACGCCGGATGCCATTTTGCATGAAACTTCCGCAACGTGTTTTCCGGATGCTGAAGGATTTTTGATTACTGACAAAACAACATCTATACCTTGAATTTGGTCATAGTGTGCGGCTACTTTCCCCATTTTTTCTCTTACATAAGCTTTAATAGCGTCAGTAATTTCGATGTTTCTTCCGTTTACGTAAATGTGCATTTAAACCTCCATTATTATACTGCCTTTGCAGTATAACACAATTCACGTAATTTTTAAAGGGGTAAAATATTAATCTTCTATAATAAATTGCGGTAGTTCAACATTCGGTGTGCCGATTACTCTTACTAATTCCAATACGGATGCTTTCATCTGGCATTTTTGTGAAGAGCCGCTAAAGAAATCTTTATAAAAACATCCTTCACAATTGCATCCTCTTTTGTAACACTCCAATGCTGTCGGAGTCCATCTTCTAACAGCAACTGCCCTACCCATATCTCTACTTCTAAACAATTTATATAATCTCCAAATTTATCTGCTCACACATGCGTGATATAGACAGCAAAGCTGCCTTTACCCCACCCCTGAGGTCGCTTGTATCAACTATCTCCGACCTATACTAACATTATAGAGAATAAGTTTTATTTTTCAAGGGGCAATCATGTTGTTATGAAGATTTGTAACAAGCTGTTCAAACGCTGCCATACAGGCGTTTTTGAGAGGTCAACCACATGCTGAATAAAGCTATATCATGTTCTCACGATTTTGAACCATGCAAACCCATGTACTGACATGGTTTTGCATGGTTTATAAAAGTATTAAGAAATGTAAATTATTCCTTAATATTGCTGCTTTTTAGCCTTACAGGCATGCCAAAAATCAAAACATAATTGATTTTGCGGCAAGAAAAATTAAAATTATACCGCCTGCAATTTCAAGATATTTATGCGGGAATTTTTTAAATAAATTTCCGAACCAGAATCCGCATAAAGACATAATAAAAGAAGCAATGCCAATAATTAATGCGGAAGTGATTAATGGTGTGCTTGTAAAGTTTAAGCCGGCTCCTGAAACAAGAGCATCTATACTTGTTGCAATCCCAAGACTTATAAGGCATTTTAATCCTATGCAGCAAATTTCTTTTTTCCGGTTTTCAAAAGCCTCTAAAATAAATTTAAGTCCTAAAATAAAAAATATAGCAAAAACAATCCATTTGCTGAAAGGAGCCACAAAGTCATAAATATATTCAGCTCCTGTATAGCCGATACACGGCATGAACCCTTGGAAAAATCCCATGCTAAAAGCTAATTTTAAAGAATTAACAGTTCTGTTTTTATTAAATACGAGTCCCTGTGAAAAAGACACAATCAAACAGTCTATACCGAGTGCTATTGCGAGTAAAATTATGTCAATTAAGCTCAATTTCCACCTCAAACAATCTGTTCCATGGAAACTTATATTCTATTTTTTTCTGCAGACCAAGTTTATTAAACACAATTTTTTCAAAATCAAGCATTTTTTCTTTAATTGAATTATTGTCAGGTTTTTGCTGTCTTACATTTGCCTGATATGCCCAATCGTCAAGAAATCTTATAATTTCAAGTTTTTTAAAGGCAGAATCGTTATATTTTTTTGCAAGATATTTGATTTTTGCAGCGCAAATTAGGCTGCCGAGCGTATTTGCAGTAGTATTCCAGGCTGAATATCCGTAAAAATTATCATCAAAATCTGTTTTAAAAATTTGTTCCACAAATTTATTATCAGCACCGTTTGCAAAACGGATATCGGCAATCATATAGGGTTTAAGAGGAGTTTTCCATATGCTGTTAAATGGTTCAGTATCAACACCCATTACAATTTCGCCCTGATGGTTTTTAAAATTGTTGACATACAATAAAATATCCGCATCATTTTCATTTGAAATTTTACAACCGGCAAGTTCAATCTGTCCTAATACGCTTTTTTCAACCGGAATGTCCTCATAATTCGAGATAAGATTTTTATATTGAGGTTCCAAAAAGACGGGAGCAATTTTTACGTCACCTTTAATTGCCCGTGCCAGAAGGGATAAAGGAATCTCATCAGCGCCTGTTTTCACAAATCCTCCGAGTTTTTCCAGAGTTTTTGCCTCCTGAACATTAAAACCGAATTCAGCGCAATCATCTTTTGAAAAAACAAGAGTATTAAAAAATCCTTGTTTTTGCCAGTCAAGGTAAATTTTGTTAATCTCAAAATTTCTTTTTCGCGTACTCAGATAATCCTCAAGAATTTCGTCAGGGACTTCTTTTTGGCATACTGTGCCGTATTTATCCATACAGTAAGAATAATTGAAGATTTTTTTGCCCCATTTGTTCCAGTATTCTTTTTCTTCCTCATTTATATTATTGTTTGAGATTCGCATAATGCTTGAAAACGCATAGATTTCAGCATTTTTTTGCGATAAAATTTCTTTTAATTTTTCAATTCTTGATTTGATTTGTTCAAATTTATCAGGGCATCTTCTGGAAGATATAAGCCCGCCGTAGGCAAGAGTATCAAGTGAAATTATGACGGCATCAAGCTCGGGCAGATTTTTGAGCCATTCAAAGAGTTTATCTGTATCTGCATATTTGGTTAAACTGCCGAGTAAGTTTCTGTCGGGCATAAAAAGTTCAATACTCTCATCAATTGCCGCAATCTGTTCAGGCAGTGTGTAACATACCGGACGATTATCTATTGGTACAAATCCTATTTTCATTCTTTTATTATAAAATATTATATATTTTAGGCAAAAATTTTAACAAATTTTATTTAAAAAACTCTGTTTTTGCTTCCGCCGTTTGTAAAATCCAGAATTCCGTCAAAAGTTTTTGTCAGGATAAAATCAATAGCATCCTGAGATTCATAGGCTATGTGCGGAGTTATGAAAACATTTGGCATTTGAATTAAGTCTTGAATAATTTTTGAATTGGAAAGGCATTCCAGTGACGATTTTTCCATATTGTCGGAAAATTTTTCACAGTTTGGATTGTATTTGCAGGCAACAACATCAAGAGCTGCGCCGAGGATTTTACCTTTTTCCAGATTTTCTTTTAAGTATTTTGTATCAACAAGTTCACCTCTTGCAACGTTTATAAAATAGGAATTTTGTTTCATCAGGTCAAATTCATGTTTTGAAAACATATGGTAATTGTCGCCGGTATAGGGTACGTGAAGAGTTATCACATCTGAATTTCGGATTAAAAAATCCAGAGTTGTAAAATTAACATTGTATTTTTTTTCAAGTTCTGTTTTTTCAATTAAATCATAGGCGAGTATTTTCATTCCGAAGGCATGGGCAAGTTTGCATACAGCAGCACCAATTGCACCGGTTCCGACGACACCGAGGGTTAGTTTTTCCAGATCACGTCCGACAAACGAAACTTCTTTAAAAATATCTTCTTTGACGCTTATAACGGATTTAAAAATATTTCTTACAATCCCGATAATCAAACCCATTGTGAATTCAGCAACGGCAGTTTCACCGTAATTTTGGACGTTCAAAAGGGCGATGTTTCTTTGCTGGCATGCTTTTTTGTTTATATTGTCATAGCCTGTTGAGCGCATTGCAATTACGCGTAAATTTTTGAATTTGTCCAATACTTCTTGCGTAATAACTGAATTAATAAACAGACTTATGATGGAGGTCTGCTCTAAATCCTCTTTTGATAATTCATTGACAGTATTTTCGTTTAGACTGAAATCAAAGAATTTTATATCATAATTGTCTAATTTATTCCGGCCGAAAAAATCGTGTTCGGTTGTCCTGTATTCAAAAACTAACATTTTTATTGCCATAATTGCCTCCATAAAATATTATTTGACAATAAAAAATTAAATCTATTAATCAAAAGTGTATAATTCCGGATAATTTTATTCTACTTTGAGAGAATGAAACTATGTGAAAAAAAGTTTATCTTGATTATGAAAGGAGTTTCTATGAAACACGATATAATAATCCGTGAACCTGATTTGTATTTTGACAGTATTCATCAGGAATTAAATAACTTTTTAAGAGATACGCTTTTAAGCAGCCATTTTGCAAATCCGTTGAACATAAAGAAAAATTCTATATGGCGTCCGGCAATAGAGGTCAAACAGAATAAAGAAAATTATACGGTTAAAGTTCAGCTTCCCGGTATAAACAAGGATGATATAGAAATTGAAATTGACAACGATTTTATGACAATAACCGCCGAAATTCAGGAGGAAAAAGAAGAAAAAGAAGAATCCGAAAAAAATGCCAAATATCATACAAGTGAATTTCGTTACGGTAAATATCAAAGAACAATTTCATTTGATCAGCCTGTAAAAGGCGCTGATGCGACCGCTAAATACAAAAACGGTGTTTTAAAAATAACAATTCCCAAACAAAATACCGAAGATTACAAACCCCGAAAAATAGAAATTCAAGAATAAAACGGTGTCGGACCCGAATCAATCCCGGATTTGCTGGGACATGCAATTATGCGCGGCGGCTGCCTCGCGGGAAAAACTCTCTAAAGAGTAAATCTTTCGACAGGCAGCTTAAATGACACCGTAGAGGGGCACAGCATGATCCCCTCGTAATAAGAGAGTGCGGTACGGCGAGTATCGCGCTCTTTTTTATTAACTTTCTATTAATAAACTTGCACCGATGACGCCTGCAGTGTTGCCTAATTTGGCCGGAACAATCTCAACGGCAGATCCTGCAACAACCATGGCGCGTTTTTTAATGGTTTCTTTTATCGGGTCAAGTAAAATATCTCCCGCATCGGCAACGCCGCCGCCTATAATGATTTTTTCGGGGTTAAGAAGATTTACAACGCTTGAAAGTCCAAAGCCTATGTATTCACCAATACGTGCAAAAATTCTTTTTGCAACGGGGTCACCCTGTTTTGCCGCTTCCGCAACAATAAACGGTGTAATTTCGCCGCCTGATGCAAGTTCGCGGAATTTTGTTGATTTACCGCCCATAATATATTCTTCAGCCATTGCAACAATAGACGGGCCTGATGCAAAAGCTTCAAGACACCCGTGGTCGCCGCAGCCGCAAAGAGGACCTTCATGCATTTGAAGTTTTATATGACCGAGTTCGCCTGCTGCATTTGAGGCGCCGCGTACAAGTTTCCCGTTAATTACAATACCTGAACCTATCCCTGTTCCGACAGTCATGCAGATGAAGTTTTCACAACCCTTTCCAGCACCGAAATTCAATTCACCAAGGGCAGCACAGTGAACGTCATTATCAATTCTTGTCGGGATTTTGAATTCATCTTCAATGATTTTTGCAATCGGAATATTAACCCAGCCCGGGATATTCGGAGCAAGCCTTACAATACCGTTTTTGTAGTCGATTTGACCCGGAAAATCAAAGCCGATACCTTCAATACCGGTAACTTTTGTCTCGGACATCAAATCTCTGATTGCCTGTTTAATATTGTTTACCGTATATTCATAGCCCATTTCCGCACGGGTGGGTACTGAATTTGAATATAAAATGCTTCCTTTATCGTCAACAAGTGCGATTTTAACATTAGTTCCGCCGACATCTATTCCTATTCTGTTCTTTGTCATAATTCCCTCTTAAAAATTGTATATTTCTATTTTACGACAAAAATGGAAATATGGTAGATATGAAATGGGCAGGATATGCAACTTGCAGTTTTTACCTTGATGAAAATAGTCTGTCTAACATGGCTGTTGTTGAATATCCGCCTTCTTCTTCCAGCATACAGCCGCCAGGACGGAATTTATAGTTATTATTTTGAAAATTTATTGTAAATACAAATAAATCATGTCCCCATTTGTTAGGTTTATTCATTCCATTCACATCAACTGTAATTATATGGTTGTATTTGTAATCTTCGTTATAAAAGAATAAAATTGTTCCGTCGGATAAAACATAAACTTTTTTGTTATTTAAAATTTCAGACTGGTTAAAGCTTCCGCAATTTCGATTTGCGTAATCCTGCCAGTAATCTTCGTCATAATCTTCATCATTTTTATGTTTATCTTTCACCACTGTGTCAAAACCGTTATATTCAGGAATACAACCATTTTCAAATGCTTTGTTATCACATATTTTGGAAACTTTTAGTGACCCTATAAATTTTTCTTTAAATTCATCGCATTCATCAAAAACAAAACCTGAGTTAGCCCCTAATGAATAACATTTTGGTGTATAACCAATGTCTCCTTGTACTTTTAACAAGTTTTGGTTAAGCATTGCATAAGTTTTTTTAAACTGGTTATCTAATGCTTTTTGTTGAAAATTACTAATCAAAGTCGGAATAGTCATAGCAGCAACAACGCCGATTATGGCGAGGGTGATAAGCACCTCGGCTAAGGTAAAGGCGGCTTTTTTAGAAGATACTAAGTTACTAAGGCAGTAAGGCACTAAGAATTTTCTGTGAGCTTCGCTCACGGTTTTGTCACAGCCTTGCCCCTCTCTCTTTATCCCTCTCCCCAAGGGGCGAGGGAAGGTATTTCTGTCATGCTGAACTTGTTTCAGCATCTCATTAACTTTTTGCGATCCTTCGGCTAAAGCCTTAGAATGACCTGTAAAATTCCAAAAAGCCCTAATGTGTTGTTGTGCCTCAGGCACCTCAGGATTACCTGAAAAAGAGTAGTGTCCGGAGGTTAAGCTACTACTGCCCCCCCCCCCTGAGTGAAAAGTAGTCGTGATGCGTATTTGCGCCCATTTTTAAACCTCCAATATATTTTTAACCTTTTTATTATACCAGTTTTTAATATTTTTAGCAAGCAATGCTTATATATTAAAGTATATTTTCTAATCCGTAAATAAAATCATTGTGCTTAAAAACATGTTCCGTTGCCATTAAAATTCCCGGCATGTAACATTTTCTGTCGGTGGAATCGTGTCTGATGGAAAGAGTTTGCCCCATTGAACCGAAAAGAACCTCTTGTGACGCCATAAATCCGGGCATTCTGACTGAATGTATATGGATGTCGGAATAAGATTTTCCTCCTCTGGCACCTTGAATTGTTTCGGTTTCAGGACAGTTGCCTGCGGTGAAATTTTCTTTTGCTTTTGACATCATTAATGCTGTTTTTATTGCCGTGCCTGATGGGGCATCTTTTTTCTGGTTGTGGTGAAGTTCAATAATTTCCGCATTGTCAAAGTATTTTGCGCAAAGTTCAGCGCATTTCATCATCAAAACCGCACCCGTTGAAAAATTCGGCGCAATAAAACAGCCTGTATTATTTTCTTTGGAGAGTTTTTCAAGCTCGTTGATTTGTTCGTCAGTTAATCCCGTTGTGCCGATTACGATTTTTTTCTTGTGCGTAAGACAGTATTTTGCATTTTCATAGATTGATTTCGGCTGGGTAAAATCAATTACGACGTCAATTTCGCAATTTTTTGAAGCCTCTTCAATTGATTGGAAAACACCTTCCGCTGACGTTATATCAATTTGTGCGGCAAGTTCTGTTGCAGGATGTTCTTTAACTGCATTTACAACTTCTTTGCCCATTTTTCCTAAAGCTCCGCATACTGCAACTTTTATCATAATTTCTCTCCTTTTGTCATTTTATTTTAGCATAAAACAAAAAATTTGTGTTATTATAATTTTATTAGTTAAGGAGGAAAATTATGGCAGACGCAAAAAATTTGGCAGTTATTGAGAGAAGCGAAACAGAGCAGTTACAGATTTCTATCAGTGAATATAAAGGCAAAAGCTACCTTAATATGAGAATATTCTATACAACCGACGGCGGTGCAAGCTGGCTTCCGACCAAAAAAGGCGTAACCTTTACTCCCGATCAGCTTGATCTTTTGGAAGAGGCTATACAGGAAGCAAGAAAAGAATTTATGGCTGAGGAATAATGAAATACGCTCTTGCTCTTGTGAATATAAAAGGGCTGGGGGTAAAAACTTTCAGTTATTTAATTCCTGATGAGATGAAGGACAAAATTCAAATCGGTCAGGCGATTCTGGTGCCTTTCGGGCGTCAGGGGCTTATTAATGCTTTTTGTGTGGGGTTTTCGGATTATCTTCCCGGCGATTTTAAGGTTAAAAAGATAAGCAAAATTCTTGATGAAAAACCGCTTTTTTCCATTGATTATTTAAAATTACTCGAATGGATTGCAAATTACTACTGCTGTGATCTGGTTACTGTTTTGAACGCGGCAATTCCTTTGAAATTAATTGAAAAAGCTTCAAAAACCGAACAGGCGGTTGAATTTGTACAGTTTGACGGGGCGACAAAGAGGCAAAAAGAGGTTCTGGAAATTTTACAAAAATCCGGCAAAATGCCTTTGATTTTGTTCGAACGTCAGGCAAAAACAACGCGTAATACCATTAAAAAACTGGAAGAACTAGGCTGTTTAAAGATTACGGCGGAAGAATTATACCGCAACCCGCTTGATATATTAAAAATTACGGAAAAAGAACCGCTGTTTGAACTTTCACCCGATCAGCAAAAAGTCTACGAAGGGATAAAAAATAAAGCTGAAGGTAATAAAACAATATTATTACATGGTGTTACGGCAAGCGGCAAAACGGAAGTTTATTTTAAATTAATTGACGATACAATCAAAGCAGGTAAAAATGTTTTGTTTCTTGTTCCGGAAATCGCACTTGCATCACAATTAACCAAGCGTCTGGCGAAAAAATTCGGCACTGATGACGTTGCAATCTGGCACAGCAGTATTTCTGACGGCGAACGTTATGATGTATGGCAAAAATTATACAAAAATGAAATTAAAATACTTGCGGGTGCGCGTTCGGCTGTTTTTGCGCCATTGCAAAATATCGGCTTAATTATAATTGATGAGGAGCACGAAGGCGCCTATAAACAAACAAATCCTGCGCCAAGATATGATGCGCGTGTTGTTGCGCGTAAACTTGCCGAATTCCATAACTGTCCGCTTTTATTGGGATCTGCAACGCCCGATATTTCGGTTTACTACAGGGCAGTGAATTCAGGTAATCTTTTTGAGCTTAAAAAAAGATATAATGATGCAAAAGTTCCGCCGGTTACCGTCATAAATATGCAGGAATACGGCCGCGCGGCTTACAAAAATGTGATTTCCAAACCTTTGCAGGTCGCGATTAATGAAACTTTAGAGAATAATCAGCAGGTGATTTTGTTAATTAACCGCCGCGGGTTTTCAACGTTTACCCAGTGTCAGGCATGCGGGCATGTGATTGAATGCCCTAATTGCGCTATCCCGATGATCTGGCACGCGCGTGAACAGCGTTTGAAATGTCACTATTGCAACCACAGTGAAAGCTTTCCTGATTTTTGTCCCGAATGCGGTTCTGACGCTTTGAAAAACAGCGGAACAGGCACCCAGAAGATTGAACAGTATATCAAAGAACTTTATCCTGATAAAAAAGTTGAACGTATTGACAGCGACATTCTTGTCAGAAAAGGCGAACACATAAGGCTTTTGGAGCGATTTCAAAAGGGAGATATAGATATTCTGGTCGGCACGCAGATGATTGCAAAAGGTTTGGATAACCCGAATGTTACGCTTGTCGGGGTTATTTCAGCTGATGCAAGCTTTAATCTGCCGGATTTCAGAGCATCAGAGCGCGGATTTCAGCTTTTGACGCAGGTGGCCGGGCGTGCGGGGCGCGGAGATTTCGCGGGACGTGTGTTTTTCCAAACTTATAACCCTGAATTTTATGCGCTTGAAAGTGCTAAATCCCAAAATTACGGTGAATTTTTTGAAAAAGAAATTATTGCCCGTGAGGAATTTGATTACCCGCCTTTCAGCCAGATTATAAGACTTGTTCTGGCTTGTGAAAACAACTTCCGCGCGGAAAAATCAGCACAGGAGATTGCTTTGAGGCTTTGTACAATGGTTGAAAAATACGGAATATCCGAGCGGATTGAGGTTTTGGGCCCCACAAACTGTGTAATCGAGCGGCTCAACGGGCAGTATCGTTTCCAAATCCTTATTAAAAACAAAATGGACGAAAAAGGTCACAGATTTATTTCAAGTTTTCTGAACAAAATCACAATGCCAAAAGATATTAAGCTCACAATAGATGTGGATCCGCTGGATATTTTATAATTCATTCATAAAATCGTTAATTTCTTTGAAGTCAAAGAAATCTTTCATTGTAATTCCAAGCCCTGTACAGATTTTAATAATTGTATATGCACGCGGCTCTTTCATATTTCTTTCAATCTCACTTAATCCGCCTTTAGAAATGCCGCTTTGATATGCAAGTTGTTCCAGCGTTAAATTGTGCTGTTTTCTTAAATCTGCTATTCTTTGGCAGATTATTTTGTTGAAAGTTCTATTTGGCATAATTTTTAATAAATTTTTTTGTCTTTTCGCGTATGTCTTTGTCGACTTCAAAGATTTCGTCTATTGTAGGGTTTTGGATAACTTTGTGTTCTGACATCATTTTTTCAACTATTTCGTAGATATTATAGAGCTTGATTTTTCCGTCCAGAAATGCAAAAACAGCTTCTTCATTTGCAGCATTAAGGCATGTTGTCATGGTTCCGCCTGTTTTGCCTGCTTTGTAGGCAAGTTTTACGCACGGGAATTTTTCAAAATCAGGTTTTTCAAAGTCCAGCCGCGCAATTTCCGCAAAACTGAAACTTTTTGATTTTATCCCCTCAAATCTTTCAGGGTAAGATATGGCATATTGAATGGGGATGTGCATACTTGGCAGTCCTAATTGAGCGATTACACTGCCGTCTTTGTATTCTATTGCGGAATGTACAATGCTTTGCGGGTGAATTACAACTTCTATATCATCATAATCAAACCCGAAAAGGTGGTGTGCCTCAATGATTTCCAGTCCTTTGTTCATCAAAGTCGCGCTGTCAACAGTTATTTTTTTACCCATATGCCATTTGGGGTGCGCAAGTGCCTCTTTGACTGTTGCGTTTTTCATATCATCAACGGATTTGTGTAAAAAAGGTCCGCCGGAGGCTGTAATAATTAATTTGTCTACCTGCGAAATATCTTTTATGCACTGGTGGATTGCACAGTGTTCGCTGTCGACCGGAATAATTTTTACCCCGTGTTTTTTCGCTTCTCTCATCACAATATCGCCTGCCATAACAAGGGTTTCTTTATTTGCAAGCGCTATATTTATGCCGTTTTTTATTGCGGTAAGCGTCGGGCGTAATCCGATTTTGCCTGAACATGCAACTAATATTATGTCGTTTTCTTTATCGGAACAGATTTTTTCAAGCCCTTGTTCGCCCAGAACCGTGTATTTTGGTTTGAATTTTTTTGCCTGAGCGTCCAAAAGCTCTTTATTGTGCCCGCCTGCAAGTGCAATTATTTCAAATTTGTCTTGAAGTTTTTCAAGAACCTCCAGAGCCTGAGTTCCGATTGAACCCGTTGAGCCGATTATGCTTATTCTTTTCTTTCCCATAAATGTATTATATTACAAAGAAAATACGAGGGGTATTTTTTTGTAGGGCAGGTATGCCCAACCTATATGCTTTATTTTGGCAGGCAATCCCAATAACCTTTTGTATTATCCTCAGGACATTCGTCATGCGCTGCATACCAGCTGCAGCCAATACCGTTGCCTGCCTGACTTGAGTCTTTCCGGCATGGATAGCCCTTTTGTTCTGCTGAGGCTATACATGAAGAATAATGCTGTCCTCCTGACGGATATTTCTCTTCACATTCGGTAATTGCATTTTCACGCTCATCATCACTATATATGGAACTTTGCTTTATGGGCTGCAGATAATCATTTTTGTCCATGTGGAAAGAAAATATATCGTGTCCTAAAGCGTTCGGACCTTTATCAGGACCGTTCATGTCAAATGTAAATCCGAGATTGCCGCCGTTAATTACCATATCATAACAGCTTCCGTCTGCAAGTAGTTTTCCGGGGTTTGCTTTGGAGCCTATATCAGTGTACGCTGTATTTTCTTTATTATATGTAACTACGTCATTTTTATATTCACAGGTACCAACCTGTTTAAAATACTTGTTAAAAATGGCAAAACATTCCTCTTTATTCGAGTATTCATATTTTCCGGCGTCCGCGTCTATAGTCTTTAATAAAGTGCAATGTGATTTGAAATTTCCGTTTGTTTCACTTTTGGCTAATAGAACCGCCTGTGAAATTTCTGCATATTTTTTTGTAAACTGAGTTTTTAAAACTTTTTTTTGATAATTTGCCACAAGCGTCGGAATGGTCATAGCAGCCACAATGCCGATTATGCCGAGGGTGATAAGCACCTCGGCTAAGGTAAAGGCGGCTTTTTTAGAAGATACTAAGTTACTAAGGCAGTAAGGCACTAAGAATTTTCTGTGAGCTGCGCTCACTAATTCTTCCCTCCCGCCCTTGAGGGGGAGGGTTAGGGTGGGGGGAATTTTTTTGAGATGCAGCGGAAAAACCGGACATTTTTCACAAAATCGAAGATTGTGGAAAAAGTAGTCAAACAAGTTCAGGATGACATTCTCATGTTTACTAACCCGACTGTTAATTTTTCTGTCGGCTTGGTAAAGCCGACCTACAGCTTCAGCTAAGGTAAAAGCCTTGCCTAGTCTGCACATCGGGGGGGGGCGACTATCTGAACCGCTTTTCGTGCAACCTTTTTCAACATATTTAATCTCCTTTTTCCTTTATTAAATATTATTTTTAATAAATTGTCAAGAAATAAAAAAGAGCCCGAAGGCTCTTTTTTATTTTTCTATTTTTTCTTCGTTTACAAGGTGTTCGCTTTCGTTTACATAACCCGTTAATTGTTTCAGTGCCTGCTTATAGGCGTTTACGGTGCCGTTTCCGCCCAGGCAGCCTCCGGGGCATGCCATAACTTCAATCAGGTTGCCGAGTTCGCAAACTCCGTTTTTCGCATATTTTTTCAAATCGCGTATGGATTGTTTATCCAAACCGTTAATTATAACAGGATATGTCGGTAGATGTTCCGGCAGCATTGTTTGAACTGCCTTTGCAACGCCGCCTGTTACTGCGTAGTTTCTGGCTTCAGCTGAAGCTTCCGTTTTGAATTTTGATTCGGAACAATCCGCAACCTGTATTCCTAAAGCTACAAACCATGCACCGAGTTCTTCGTAATTCAATACGTAATCTACATTCGGATTTTGCATTGCCTCTTTACGTTTTGCGTTACACGGGCTGAAAAATACCGTCACAGCATCAGGATGTTCTTTTTTAACAATTTCTGCCGTGTAGTAAAGCGGGGTTTTTGTGTCTGATCTGAAAGGTTTCATCTCAGGAATATGTTTTTCAACAAGTTCATTGTAACCCGCACAGCATGAAGTTGTCATAAATTCAGCGCCTGCTTCAAGTCTTTCTTCAAACTCTTTTGCTTCTGTTTTTGTTGTAACATCAGCACCCTGAGCTACTTCATATACATCCGCAAAGCCTAATTCCATTATCGCTTCTTTTAATTGTGCCGGTGTACAAGGTAATTGTCCCATAATTGCAGGTGCTACCATAGCTATAACTTTTTTGCCGGATTTAATATTTTTCAATATATCAATAATCTGACTTTTTTCATGGACTGCTCCAAACGGGCATGCCGCAACGCATTTGCCGCATGAAATACATTTTTCAAAGTCGATTTTTGCATGGCCGTCTTCACCTTTAGCAATAGCTCCTACAGGGCATGCGTTTTCACAGGGTACAATAATTTTGGTTATTGCATGGTATGGACAAACCTGAACGCACATTCCGCAGTTTTTGCATTTTTCCGGATCAATTACCGATTTACCGTTTTGAATGCTGATTGCTCCGAATTTGCAGGTGTTGACACAAGGTCTTGCAACGCAACCCTGACAAAGATCGGTTACGTAAATTCTTGAAGGTACGCAGCCCTGGCATGCCGTTGTAAGCACTGTCAGAGGATTTTTTTCAGGCTCTGTACGCTCTAAAGATTCTTTTGCAAGTGTTGACAATTCAACGCTATCGTCTGCTTCTTCAATCGCCATTCCGAGTCCTGCAACTGCTCTGTCTCTAAGAATAGCTCTTTCCTTATGTATACAGCATCTGTATGGGACTTCACTGCCTTTCGGTCTCATAGCATAAGGGATTAATCGCGTATTTTCAGGAAAATTGTCGCTTAGATACGCTTTTATTAATCTTACTAATATTTCACGTTTGAGGTGTGAAGTTTGTTTCGGGGCATTATTCATACTCATATTTGTTTTCCTTATTTATTTAATTTTTTTTCAATCGCAGCTAAAACTTTTTCAACTGTTGCTTCTTTAATAACTTCATCATCAACTTTTACATACGGTGCTTTTGAAAATTCCCAGTCAATTGAGCACAAACCAAGACATGGAACGCCTGATACATCTACTCTGTCACCGTATTTTTTCGGAACAAGTTCAATTAATTCCTGTAGATTTGCTGAACCCATTACAAAACATGTTGTCCCTAAACATACTTTAACACTAACTTTTTTGTCCATACTTTCTATCCTCTCATTTACATATACTGTATGCTTACTTTTTTAAAGTATTTACTTTGCAGTACTTCTGCAATTTTTTTGATTATATTTTTACGAATTTCTATTTCAACCGGAAGTGCCGGATCATAATGTGCCTGGTTTAGTTTTGCACCAACCATAAAGTTTATGCAATCACTATCCAATAAAAAGTTTACCAGCTTTCCTGCTGCGTTGTCAATATCTGATGTGCCGCTTTCCAAATATTCTAATGTTTTTGTTAAGGTTAAAACACCTTCTGTGACAAGATCTACACCATCCATATACGAACATGAAGGAAGTTTACCAATGCTGATTGTTGTATCCATTGTAATTGGTTTATTAAGTTCTCTTGATATGAGATTTGCGGTTGTCCCTCCGCAGATTGCTTTTTTGCCTTTGAAATTGTCGAACATTCTGGCATATTCGGCATCTTTCGATTGATGATACGGCGGGCCGGTGAATATTAAAGATTCTCGCGGGTCACGGAAATATAAAACACATGCGGATATATCATCTTTCGGGCGTCTGTCGGTTTCAATATTTCGTGCCTGGTTTACAAGATAATGTGACAATTCCGAACTTGAGATGTCAGGATGTTCTTTTAATTTATCCTGCAAAAGTACAATCAGTCCATCGCGTTTCAAACCCAGTTTTAATCTTCCTCCGCCAAGACCGGCCTGCGTTACTCCGTCAGAACAAAATATAAGTCTGTCACCGAGTTTTAAATCTATTTTATAAATTTTCATTTTGCGGTTTTTAAAGGTTTTGGATTGAATTATTTCAAAATTCGGTTTTAAAACTTCGTTATTCCTTAACCAGATGAATTCAGGGTTGCCTTCTTCAACTATTTTTGCGTGCCCGTCATCATTAACATCTATTGCTGAAAAAGTTGAATAGCTTATGTGGCGTACTTTGCATACGGGAAGTGCATTCATTATAATTTCAGCTGCTTTTCGGATTGATATTTGTTGGTTTTCTATAAATTGCAGAAGCATTGTTGCCGTCATACATGACAATATATTTGCTTTAATACCGCTGCCCAGACCGTCTGATAACACCGCTATAAGACGGGCTTCATCAGGGTATCTTTTGGATACAAAATAATCCCCATAGGCATTCTGGTTATATTTTTTCATTTGACTGCAATCTATGTCAATGAACACTTGCGTCCTCCGCAGTTTCATCTTTATCATCAAAATCGTTTGCAATTGAGCTTAAAAGAGTTTCGGTTTCTACCATATGTTCACCCAGAAGACAGGCGATTTCCTGTACAATAGAAATATTTTTTGAGATAACCTCATGAGCTTTTTGCGAAATTTTTTCACGGTTTGTTTCTGTTTGGGTTACATCGGTTATAATTGCACCTACAATTTCGTTTTCTTCAATTGTAAACGCACTAATATCAAGCAGGCGGTTTTTGACCGGATAACGTTCTTTATGTAGATCTTTTCCTGTTTTTAATATTGTTTTGAAAATATCCGCAAAATCTACAATTCTGTCAATTGCTGCACCTGTCATGCCGTCAGGTCTTGCTTTGAAAATTTCGTACATGTCGCCTGTGAACATTTTCATAAAGCTGTCGTTTGCTTCCAGAATATTCATATTTTTGTCCACCATAACAACTGCTGCCGGCATGCATCTAAATAACGCAGCAGCTTTTCGGACGGCAATTTTTCTCATATATGATACACACATGGAAGTTTCTGCGTCACCGTTTAACAGTGCTACTGCCATATCGCGGCATGTCGGGTATCCGCATCCTCCGCAGTTTAATTCATCATCAACCGAATGTTTGCCGATTCGTTTCAGTGCTTCTAAGATATCTTCCATCGGGTACGTTTTACGTTTAACCTTTGATGACGTGAAATCTACATCAACAACAACAGAAGGTTTTTTAGGCACTACAAGACGGTGTTTTACGTTTGATAATACATCAGATACAACGCTTATACCTGCTTTATCTGTGGATATACATGGACCTGCAACGCATCCGCCTTCACATGACAAGCCTTCTATAAAAATAACTTTATCAAGTTTTTCAGGTTTTAAATTTGCTAAAGCTCTCTCAAAATTTGAAAGTCCGCATATATCAATAAGTTGTATATGTTCTTTTATTCCGACTCTTTTTATTGTTTCGTTCATACCTCCGTCTATCGGGTATAGGGCTCCTTCGTGGGCAGAATGCGGAATAAATTTGTTTTTATTATCAACGGATACCTTTGAAATGTCGCCGATATCATCATTTATCCACATTTTGAGTTCTTCAAACGTCAGAGCAACGTCTATTAATTCTCCATGGTCGGATTCATTTTTTTTACCGATACATGGACCTATAAATACGATTGAAATATCTTCGCCGAATTTTTCTTTAAGCATTTTGGCATGTGTCATGGCAGGTGAGCCTATTGGCGTAATGTTATTAGTGAATTCCGGATGATAATGTCTTATAAAATCAACTATGACAGGACATGCACTAGATATAAATAGACCTTTTTCGGCGTTATTTAATAATTCTGCCGTCTTTATTGAAACTTCTTCAGCGCCCAATGCGGTTTCGGAAACATCTTTGAACCCCAAACGTTTTAGTACGGATATAATTTTTTCTTCAGACATTTCAAAAACACCACTCCAGGATGGTGCAAGTGATACATACACATCTTTTTTAGACAGCAAAAGTTTTTTTGCTTTATCAATATCAGTTCTGACGCGTTTTGCACCGGCAGGGCAGGCTTTTACGCATGCACCGCAGGCAATGCATTTGTCAGGAATTACTGATGCATGACCGTCTTCTATTTTAATAGCTTTTACATGACATTCACGAACGCATTTGTAACAATCATGACATTCATTAATGAGCGTATAAACCGGATTTTGTTTGTCCATTTATTCTCCTTGTCAGACGTTTTTTTCTAAAATTTCTTTTAATTTATCTATATCAACGTTGTTATATTCTTGACCGTTAATGTAGATATTGGGACCTGATGCACATTTATTTTCGCATCTTGTACCTTCAAGTTCTATATTTGCATTAATTCCATGTTCTTTTATATAATCTTCAAGAAAAGCTAAATTTTCCTGATTTCCGCGCGCAAAGCATGAACTTCCCATGCATACAGTTATATTTAATTTTGTCATACTGTCCTCTCAATGTATATTTTAGCTTATAACTCTTAATAGGGCAACTATTTTATAAAATTCGTTCGTAGATTTTATTAATATTTTGCAGGAATGCTTGTTTGTCAAAAATATTTTCAAGTTCGTCAGGTGTTATAAGTTTCATAATATCTGCGTCGTGCAGAAGATTTTCTTTAAAATTCCCGTGATTATTAAATGCATCCAGTGCATTTCTTTGTACAATTGAGTAGGCATCTTCACGGCTTAAACCTTTTGATACGAGGGTTAAAAGGACTTTTTGCGAAAAGACAATTCCACCAAATTTATCAGTATTTTTAAGCATATTGTCTTCGTGAACAACAAGATTGTCAACAATCCCGTTGAATCTGTTCAGCATAAAATCTACAAGGGTTAAGCTGTCAGGGAAAATTATTCTTTCCGCGGAGCTATGGGAAATATCTCTTTCATGCCACAGCGGAATATTTTCCAAGGCAACAAGTGAATTTGCTCTTACAACTCTTGCAAGTCCGCATAAATTTTCGGATAAAACGGGATTTTTTTTATGCGGCATTGCGGAAGATCCTTTTTGATGTTCCCCGAAGCCTTCTTCAACCTCCAGAACTTCTGTCCGTTGAAGATGTCTGATTTCTGTTGCAAACTGTTCAATTACACTTGCAATCAAAGCCAAAGACTGCATAAAGTATGCGTGATAATCTCTTGCAATGACCTGAGTTGAAATTCTCGCTGGTTTTAGACCTAAATGCTTGCAGGTAATCTGTTCAACTTCAGGTGAAATGTTGCTGTAAGTTCCTACAGGACCCGAAATTTGTCCGACGCGGATTTGCTCGAGTGCATGTTCAAAGTTATTTTTCTGGCGTTCAAGGATATCTATCCAGCTGCATAATTTTACGCCAAATGTCATAATTTCCGCATGTATTCCGTGCGAACGTCCTATGCAAATTGTATTTTTGTGTTTTTTAGCTAATTTTTTAATTGAATTAATGGTTTTATTCAAATCTTCAAGGATAATTTTGCCGCTGTCTTGAATTTGCAGGGCAAAAGCCGTATCAATTACGTCGGAGCTTGTAAGACCGACATGCATATATCTTCCTAAATCGCCCAGACTTTCGTTGACATTGGTTAAAAATGCGATGACGTCGTGTCTGACTTCACGTTCGATTTCGTCAATGCGTTTTACATCAAATCTTGCGCGTTGTTTGATTATTAGAACATCTTCTTTTGGAATTTCGCCAAGTTCTGCATAAGCTTCGCAAACTGCTATTTCTACATTAAGATAATATTGAAATTTGGATTCCAGAGTCCAAATTTTTGCCATTTCTTCGCGTGAATATCTTTCTATCATAGTTTTATTTTAGCATAAATAAATATTTACATAATGTATATTATCTGTTCTTGACAAAGTTACTAAGATACTAAGTTACTAAGGCAGTAAGGCATTAAGAAATAACAGTCGGATTAGTAAATCCGACCTACAGCTGCGTCGCAGCACCGCGCCGTTGTCCTTAGGCGCGGCTGTGATTTTAGCGAATACCCCGCCCCTTGAATTTCTAACACTCGCAAAGCTCGTGTTGAAATTCTTCCCCCCGCCCTCAAGGGGTGGGGGAAAGCTAAAACGGCACGAAGTGCGCCCGTTAGGGCTTGAGCAATCCGCAGGATTGCAAATAAATAGCGTGTTTTTCTTTCTCGGTTCACTCTTTCTTTTTGCATCGCTACAAAAAGAAAGAGTGAACAAAGGCTTCCGATAATATACATTATGTAATAAAACTTAACAAAAAAGGCAATTTTGGCGCTTTTATATACTTTATATATAAAAGAGGATAATAAGAGGGATACCTATGGTCGATAAGACAAGTAAAATTTTAACCGAACAGCAATTTAATAAGTCTCCGTTTAAAATTATTATGTCTTATTCGGATTATCTGGATAAAGCTCTTAAATTAGGTTCGGCTTTTACATTTTCCAGAGCTTTTAATTTACAAAAAGCAGAAGATTTAGCAACAGATATAAATAATTCAGTTACAGGCTGGGCGCTTGAAAAAGAAGCTAAAAAGGATGAAGCTGAAGCAAGATATTATGCAGCATTAGCGCAGTATGATTCTATGAAAAGTGCCGAAGCTGAAGCCTATAAAAATTTGCAATATGCAACTAATATGTTTGGTGAAGATTCTTCCAAATACAATGATGCATTCAAAAGATATCATACGTCTGTGAAATCTTTATCCGGTGCGGATATTGACCTGAGCTGCGCAAGAGATCAGTTTAATTTTGCAAATACATCTGCATTTAAAGCTTATCTCACAACAAGAAATTTAACTTAATTATATTTAACATCCCGAGTTTCAGGTATTGCAATTTTTTTTTGATATATTAAAATTTCCTTTGTAGAGTGCTTACGCCAATATGTCACTCAACAATAAAGGAAAAACAATATGTCAATTAACTTGAAAAACAAAAAAGAAATCGTGAAAAAATACGGTGCAAACGAAAAAGATACAGGTTCTGCTGCCGTTCAAATCGCGATGATGAGCAAAAAAATCGCTGAACTTACCGAACATTTGAAAAATAATCAAAAAGATTTCGCTACTAAAAGAGGTCTTTTGATGTTAGTTGGTAAAAGAAAGAGATTACTTGCTTACGTTAAAAATCAAAATCTTGATGAATACAGAGATTTGATTAAAAAGTTAAAAATCAGAGGTTAATTCTTAAAAAAATACCGGTCTTTATGACCGGTATTTTTTTTGTCTAAATTATTTATTTTGTTATTCCTGACTATTATCCAGCAGACTTGTCTGTTCAACTTCCGGTTCGGGTTGAGCAGGAGTTTCTGATTTAATTGTAACGTCATCTTCATCAGGATTAATAATTTTGTTTACTGAAACAACAGAGTCGTTGTCAACAAGGTTTTGAGCCCTTACACCGGTTGCCGGACGACCTTGCTGCGAAATTGAGCCTGCGTTAATCCTTGTTACAATTCCGTTTGCCGTAACAAGCATTATATCGTCGCTGTCTTTTACAATTGTCAGAGCAACAAGTCTTGATGAGCTTGTTTTGAATTTAGTTGCGATAAGCCCTATACCGCCTCTGTTTTGTGTTCTAAATTCAGAAAGTTTTGTACGTTTTCCGAAACCGTCAGAAGTTACAACAAGCAGGTCAGCGTCGTAATCTTTCGGGACAATATCGCATCCTACGATTTCATCACCTGAGCGCAATTTCATAGAAGTTACGCCGCGTGCGCTTCTGCCGAGAGGTCTCAAATCTTGTATCGGGAATCGGATTGCCATACCGCAGGATGTTCCGATTATAATTTCGTCTTTTGCGGTTGCAAGTTTTACCCAGTTTAATTTGTCGCCTTCTTCAAGTCCGATTGCGATTATGCCGTTTCGTCTTATGTTTGCAAAGTTATCAAGTTCGATACGTTTGATGTAACCTTTTTTCGTCAGCATAATTAAATTTAAATCATGCGAGAAAGTGCTTACAGGAACTACTGCCGTAATGCTTTCATCCTGTTCAATCGGAAGAACGTTTACAATCGGCAAGCCTTTTGCCTGACGTCCGCCTTCGGGGAAGTCGTATACATTCAAGCTGTACACGGTGCCTTTTGATGAGAAGAACAATACTTTATCATGCATCATTGCAGTGAAGAAGTGTTGTATGTCATCGTCTTCTTTTGTTTTGATACCTGATTTGCCGCGTGTTGCACGGTTCTGGCGTTCAAATGTATCAAGAGAAATACGTTTCAGATACCCTTGATGTGTTATAAATACAGCCATTGGCGTGTTTGGAGTCAAATCTTCAATTGTAACCTCGCCCTGTTCCGGCAGAATTTGGGTTTTTCTGTCGTCGCCGTATTTTTCTTTGTCTTCCAAAAGTTCTGTTTTAATTATGTTCAAAACTTTCTGGCGGCTTGCAAGTATATCTTCGTATTCTGCAATCTTTTTGACTAATTCATCATATTCGGCTTTAACTTTATCCTGTTCCAAGCCTGTCAAACGTCTTAATTGCATTTCCAGAATAGCGTTTGATTGGTCTGCATCAAGCCCGAATCTTGACATTAAAGCTGTTCTTGCATCCTCAATAGTTTTGGATTTTTTGATAATTTCAATAACTTCGTCAATTGAACCAAGTGCTATGATTAAACCTGCCAAAATGTGCGCTCTGATTTTAGCTTTTTTGAGGAAGAAAATAGTTCTTCTTGTAACAATTTCAACTCTGTGTTCAACAAATTCTTCCAGAACCTGTTTCAAATTCAATAATCTCGGCTGTTTACCGCATAATGCAAGCATATTTACGCCGAAAGTCGTTGCAAGCTGGGTGTATTTGAATAAGTTATTTTTAACAACATCGGGTTTCGCGTCACGTTTAAGCTCAATAACAATTCTCATACCTTCACGGTCGGATTCGTCGCGAATGTCTGAAATGCCGTTAATTCTTTGATCTTTTACAAGTTCGGCAATTTTTTCAATAAGCATTGATTTGTTGACCTGATAAGGAATTTCGGTAACAACAATTGCTGTTCTTGCCTGACGTCCGCCGCCTCCTGCGATTTCTTCAAAATTTGCAACAGCGGACATTTTGATAGAACCTCTGCCAGTTTCGTAGGCTTGTCTTATGTCATTTAAGCCGATAATTGTTGCAGCAGTCGGGAAATCAGGTCCTTTAATGTATTCCATAAGTCCGTCAACTGTGATGTCAGGATTATCTATTAATGCAACCGTGCCGTCAACAATTTCGCAAAGGTTGTGGGGCGGAACATTTGTTGCCATACCTACCGCAATACCGGAACATCCATTCAGTAAAAGCATTGGAAGTCTTACGGGCAAAACAGACGGCTCCTGCAATGATCCGTCAAAGTTCGGTTCAAATTCAACCGTTTCGCAGTCAATATCCGCGAGCATTGATTGGGTAATTTTATGCATGCGGGCTTCCGTATAACGCATTGCAGCAGCTCCGTCACCGTCAACAGAACCGAAGTTGCCGTGTCCGTCAACGGTTAAGTATCTTGTTGAAAAGTCTTGAGCCATACGAACTAAAGCTTCATATACCGCCGTATCGCCGTGCGGGTGGTATTTACCTAAAACTTCACCAACTATACGTGCGCATTTTTTAAACGGTTTATCCGGTGTCATGCCGAGTTCATTCATTGCATAAAGAATACGCCTGTGAACGGGTTTTAAGCCGTCTCTTACATCCGGCAATGCACGACCTACGATTACGCTCATTGCATAGTCAATATATGAACGTTTCATCTCTTCTCTTATATTTACGGGAACTATTTTCCCGTCATCAAAAATATTTTGCTGGCTCAAAATTTTCTCCTTCTACTCCCTTTATACCAAAATTATAGCATAAACACATTTCAAAGTCTTAATTTTAAAGTAATCTTTACATAGAGTAAAGGATTTGCATTTTAAGAGTATAAATGTATAATAGTTTTTAGTAAATATAAAAAAGGAGAAATGCCATGAAAAAAAGTAAGCTTAGAAATATCGGGGGGGGGCGACTCTCCTAGCCAGCGTAGCTGCTGGACCCGTTGAACAGGAAGTTGGAGAAAATTTAACGGGTCATGAAATTAGTAAGGGTTTTGGCGGTATTGGTTTAGTAAAGATACTAAGATACTATGATACTAAGGCAGTAAGAGATGACAGGAGTACTTTTCCTCGCCCCTTGTGGGAGAGGAAAGAATTTCTTAATGAACGCAGTGAATTTAGAAATTCAGGTGAGGGGTCGGAACCTTTTGCCAATCTTAAACCCCTCACCCGCATTTGTAGCTCACTATGTTCGCACAACTGCGTCCTCTCCCACAAGGGGCGAGGAAAAGTTACCG
>CALVBW010000010.1 GCA_944325945.1 Candidatus Gastranaerophilales bacterium
CCCGCAAACACAAGGAGGTAAAAATGACTATTAAAAAACTTACTGTGGCAGCTGCAATTGCCGTTGGAATAGCAACGTGTTCCTTGAATCAAGCAATGGCGGCTTGCCCTTGTGCAGAGCCGTTACCTACAGTAACCGGTCCTGCATGTCCGATTGAAGAACAAATGCCTGTGGTAACAGGCGGAGCATGTCCGTGTGAAAAACCGGCACCGAAATGCAACACTTGCAAAAAGGCTTTACCCGATTGCGATTGCAAAAAACCTGCACCTTGCGATCCATGTGAACAAGAAAAAAAATCTGACTGCGGTTGTCCTGATGAAATAAGCTGTGACGAACCTGCAGTTCCCGCATGCGCATTGTGTCCTCAAACAGGCAAACCTGATAAAGCTCAAATGAAACAGGTTTACGGTTATCCTCAAGCAATCTATGGTACAAACAATTATGTGGGTGAACCGGCTAATTCAATTTTTTCAACAGAAACAGCTATGAAAGGTTGTTCATCAAGCAGATTATCATCTGACATAAGCGGTGTAACTGTTGCAACAGACGGCAATATTACAGGCGCTGCCGCTCAGATGCCTTGTTTGAATGAGTTACCTTCAATTAATAACGGCGTTTCTGTGAATAGAAATGAGGCAACCATGGACGGAAATAATTGCCCGATTGACTTTCAATCATCAAATTCAATTGATGCAATAAAAAAGTCACTCGTCCCTTTTGATTTGAAACCGTTTGCTAATCAAACAACCGGTGCTGCAGCAGGTGTTGCAGGTGCATGTATGTTTCCGGACGTCCCGAACAGCCACTGGGCAGCATGCGATATTGACAAATTAGCCATGAATGATGTTGTTGTTGGTTATCCTGACGGTCAATTCAAGCCGAACAGAAACATTTCTCGTGCTGAATTTGCAACAATGTTAGTAAAAGGCTTTAATCTTGATTCCTGCGGTCTGGAACGTGAAGGCATGTTTACAGACGTTCCCCGCGGAAACTGGGCTAACGCTGCAATTGCAAAAGCAGTTGACGAAAATCTGTTAAAAGGTTACCCGAACGGACAATTCAGACCTAACAACAACGTTACAAGGGTTGAAGCTTTGACATCAATTGCTAAAGGTATGACATGCGACATTGACCAGTGCAAAGCAGATGAAATTCTAAGCAAATACTCAGACGGTGCCTCCGTTCCGACATGGGCAAGAATTCCTGTAGCAAAATCATTGGAAAACGGTGCTTTGAAAGATTCACCTAATCCGAATATGATTATGCCGAATAAAGACGCTTCCCGTGCGGATGTCGCATCTATGATGCAGACTGTTCGTGTTGCATTAGGTTATGATACCAACCCGAAAACAGCAAACAGCATTTGTCCTGCATGTCCGGTAGACAAAAATGCATTTGTTCAGGAAGAAGAAATCGTTAAAATTCCTACACTTCAAATTGAAATGATAGACCAGTTGACAGCAAAATCATCTCACGTAGGGCAATACTTCCGTGCAAATACACTTGAGGACGTTACAATTAACGGTGTAACTTATCCTTGCGGATCAACAGTTACAGGTCAGGTTGTTGAAGTTATCAGACCTTCCGGCTGTGACAAAGGTGCTTTGAAATTGGCATTTACCGATATTAAAAACGGCGATTGCAAAACTAAGTTACCGAAACAAATCTTGAGTGCACAAATTAATAAATCTAAAAATGTAAACCCTGTTGCAAGACTTGTAGAAATGCCGTTTACATGGGCAGGTTCATTAGTTGGTGTTACAGGCAGAACAGTCGGCGGTGTTGTTACTAACCTCGGTAACGCTGTTGAAAACGTATCTAACGACGCAGGTTATATGTTAGGTCACGTATTCCAGGGTAAATTCGGTGCTGCTGCACGTAACCTTGGCGACGGATTATGGGAAACTGTTAAAGCTCCTGTTGACGTAACTAGAACAGCATTGTCAGGTACTATGGGCTTATTCCAGACAACAGGCGACGAATTTGCTTACCTTGTTGACCCTCGCGGATATAAAATATCTGCCGTAAATCCAAGAGAACACGTTACTATTGCTTTTGGTTGTAATGAATAGGGTTTTCGAGTAGAAAATTCTATAACCCTAACCCGAATGTCTCAAAGTTTGAGCCGTCCGGAAGGGACAACCCAGTAGTTTAAAAGTTCGTTAGCCTAGCGAAGTCCGCCAATTTGGCGGGCTTCGCTTTTATTAATTTTTAATCTTTACAGGGTAATTTTTGGGTATTTTCCAATTGTTTAATTGTATCAGCGCTGTGCAATATGATTTAACGTCATTTGTACTGTTGCATCCGTAATAACCATTACGTAAATTTTCTTCGGTTAATTCATTTATTGCGGCTTTATATGGCTCAAATCCTCTTTGGTAATGGAATTTGTTATGTTCAGTATTATCCTGCGGACGAAATCTAAATGCAAACGAACTTGAACCTATGGTTTCTCTTTTATATTTATTGTCGTCAGTATCATCTTCGATTGGTTGATAAAAAGTTTCTATGTCAAAATTTTTTTCGTTAGGATAATAAAAAAAGTCAAATGTTTGTTTTCCAACAAGCACCGAGCCGTCAGTTAAATATATTGCCCAATTTTCGCCTCCATAACTATTAAATTTTTCTATGTAATTTTTTTTTAGATATGGGAATATATATTTTTCGTAGTATGCCTTACAATTACCGTCACAATCGACAGGCCATTTTTCTTTGGGACCGTTATCTAACTCGGATAACAATATTGCTTGGTTCATTACGGAATATATTTTTTTTAATTTCGTTTCAACAATAAGATTAGTAGTCTTTTGTATAAGCGTCGGAATGGTCATAGCAGCCACAACGCCGATAATCCCGAGGGTGATAAGCACCTCCGCTAAGGTAAAGGCGGCTTTTTTAGAGTGAGTATCGTGAGTGAAGTGAATGGCGTGAGGTTTTATGTCATGCTGAACTTGTTTCAACATCTCATTTAGAGATTTTGGACCGGTTTTGGAACGACAAAGATTGATAAATTGTTTAAGATGCTTGTATAGAGCTAATTTCGGGGGGGGGCGACTATCTGAACCGCTTTTCGAGCAACCTTTTTCAACATATTATCTCTCCTTTTTCCTTTATTAAATATTATTTTGCATATTTTGTCAAGAGCATGAAAAAAGAGCCTTAAAAAGGCTCCTTTTGTATTATTTTTGATAAAAATTAATCAAAAACGTAAGGAATGATAGAAGCTTCTCTTGCGCGTTTGATAGCTTTAGCAATCATTCTCTGGTGTTCTGCGCAGTTGCCTGTGATACGGCGCGGAATGATTTTTCCTGCTTCTGTCAAATATCTTTTTAATTTTGCTGCGTCTTTGTAGTCGATTTCTGTTACTTTATCTGCACAAAGACTGCAATTTTTACGTTTTTTGTCTTTTGTGATATCTAATTTTGCCATTTTAATTTATTACCTTTCTATTTTGTGTCTTTCGACACTCGACCAAGTTGTTATTTTTTAAAACGGAATTTCATCTTCGCCTATAAGTTCATTTGATAAATCATCTGATTCAAATTTGACGATCTCTTCTGTTCCGAATTTTGAAGATTCAGGTACCATAGCACCTTCACCTAATTTTTCTATCGTATTGGCGTCAATTTCATAGATTCTTTTTTCAGAGCCGTCATCCATTTTAACCGTAGCTGTCTGGAGTCTGCCTTCAACAAGTACCCTTTCGCCTTTGTCAATGTTATCAATAATTTCATCAAGTGCCTGACGTTTTGAAATTATTCTTATAAGAATTTCGTCTCTTTCGCCAATATTAAGAACAAACGAAGATACCGCGATATTGTTTTGCGTAAAACGTTTTTCCGGTGCTCTGTATACTGTTCCTGTTACAACTGATTTTGCAAGTGACATTTTTAACCTCTATACGCTAGCTTTTTTTGAAACTTCTAAGAACATTGTTCTTAAAATATTATCATTCAAACGTAATTGTCTTTTGAATTCAGCAACTTTGTCGCTCGGCAATTCCATTACCATTGATGTAAAATAGCCATCTCTGAAGTTTTGTACATCATAAGCTAATTTTTTTCTGCCGATTTTGTCTGTAGATTCAACTTTTCCGCCGAATTCTGAAATGGTATCGCTGATTTTTGAAATCATTTTTTCAACTTCTTCAGCGTCTAAATTCGGTTTGAATATTGCCAGCAATTCGTATGTTTTCATTTATTTCTCCTTTAAATTTTTAGTGTATGCTTTAATCTTAGCATGAAAACAAAAAATATTACAACATGTAGTTTTGATATAAAGCTTAAAAATGAATAAATGTTAAGCCGAATATCTTATTTAGCGCAAAATTATAGATTTATTGTTTTTAGGCAGTATATGTTAGCGCCCATACAATTTTATGAGATAAAGAATAATTGTCGATATCCTCAAAAAAGGATTAAGCCTGCATTTGAAGGTGTAAAACCCATAGATTTAAATCGTGTTATAAAAAATCGTGCATATCTTTTGCCGGATAGAGTTCGTGATAAAGTTGGTGAAATTGTAGAGATGCATTTAGCTGAAGTTCCGACATTAAAACAGGTTCATCAAGAGATTTACGCTCCGCTTTTAGTCTGTAAAACTTTAAATGATGCAAAGAGGTTGTTTCCGGAATTTAGCGGAATGAATGAAGCAGCTTTAGTTTTTCAGCGTAACCGCGGGAATATAAAAAAATTAAGTGAGGGAGGTTATTTGCATAACAACTTATCATTAAAATTGCTGCAGGATGTGTGGGTTAATTTGAAATCACAGGATGAAATTGCAAAAGAGCTGGGTTTGGAGGGCAGGTCAGCTCTGGGCTGGGTTTTGAAAAAAATTAATTTTGTTGGTTACAGCTCAAACTATAGAACATTATTAATGTCAACAGATCCTGAAACGCGTGCGGTTATTGCGGCTAAAACAACATCCTGGAATGCCTGTCACCCTGATTTGATGTATAAAAGGAATAAATATGCCGCGCAGTTTTGTAAAACTCCAGAATACAGAAAAGCACATTCCGAGAGGATTATTGAATATGATAGGGTTCATCCTGAACGCAGAGAAAAAATTCGGAATTTTAATTTGGAAGTCTGGGCAAAAGTTCCGGAAATAAGGCTTGCGATGTCAGAATTTGCAAAGTCGCAAAATATTTTGACTAAATCAGTAATTGCAAAAGAAATGTCGGGGGTGCATCTGTCATCTTTTGAAAAACGTATTAAAAAGAGTTTTTATAAAAAATTCTGGCAGTTAAATCCTGATTTGAAAAAGAAATTTAAAGAAGCGCACAGACAAGTCCGGGAAGAGCGTGCAGCTTGGATAAAGGGTAAAAATCCCGATGAAAAGGTATAAAATCTACTTGACAAAAATTTTTGTGTGGGTAGAATAAATAGTATCCGAAAAATCGTTTGGAGGAGTGCCAGAGCGGTTGATTGGAGCAGTCTTGAAAACTGTCGAACGTTCACGCGTTCCGTGGGTTCGAATCCCACCTCCTCCTAATAAAAACGGGTCTGACATAAGTCAGCCCGTTTTTATTTTGTTGTAATTTAACGGGACATTTTATCTGAACGCATAAAAAGATTATTCGGCAAAGTTGGTGTAAAGAAACATCTCAAATGATTATTTGTAACAGTATAAATGAGTATTTAAAAAATTAAGATTCTACTTCATTTTTGTTTCGTTAAGATTTAATTCATTCAAAGATGAGAGGTTTTGATTAGCTTGATTACCAAAAGGTGGTATTGTAATTCGCCAACGATTTTGAGAAAAACAACAAGAAAAATTGAGAAAAATGTTAATCTTTTATTAATAAAAATAAATAAAGTCTATATTTGCACTATAATAAAAAGGCAAGGGTATGGACTATAAAGAATTTTTAAATATTTTTAAATTAAAAGGTCAACATTTTATGTGGTTTCTTGGGGCAGGGACTTCTGTTTCTGCAGGAGTTCCTTCTGCCTCAAATTTAATAGATCAATTCAAATTAGATATATTTTGCAAAAATACTGGTTCAAATCCGAAATTATACTATGATTTATCTAATCCAATAACAAGAGAATCATTAGAGAATTATTTTGTTGAAAATAAAATAATTCCAAGTCTTAATGAGGATGATTATGCCTATTATTTTGAAAAAGCATATCCATTAGAAGATCTCAGACAACAAGTAATCGAAAAGGTTGTAAAAGGTCGTTCTCCATCATACGGTCAAGAAATATTAGTTTCACTGATGAAATTGAACCTTTGCCGAATAGTTTGGACAACAAATTTTGATAAGCTAATAGAAAATGCGGCTTCAAAATTGTACAATACTACAGATGAACTTACTATTTCAACATTAGATAGCAATAATATAGCTAGAGATGTTATAAATAATGAGAACTGGCCATTATTAATTAAATTGCACGGAGATTTTCAATCAAAAAAAATTAAAAATACAAATAGCGAATTAGAGAAGCAGGATACAGAATATCGTAAATTATTAATAGAACAATGCCAACGATATGGATTAATA
>CALVBW010000011.1 GCA_944325945.1 Candidatus Gastranaerophilales bacterium
ATCTGGCCTGTGATGCTGCCATACCCATGACTTGTTCCCTTTCGTTTTTTTCCTTGTGCTCATGTTTACGGCAGTTTTATTTTTTTCTTTAATTTTTGAATCATTTTTCTTAATATTTCGTTACAATGGAGGATGCAAATAATTTTATAAAATTCGTTTTAATCTGTCTATAACGACGTTTAAGGCTCCCTGCTGATCTTTGAAAACTTGCTCGCAATCTTTGCATGCTTGTTCATAAAATTCTTTATCAGAAAGTAAAATTCTCATGTATTCTTCTAATTCATGCGGATTTTTTACAACTTTACCTGCTTTAGTCCTGCTCAAAATCCAGTAAATATCTCTGAAATTATGTATGGACGGACCTGTTATTGCAGGTTTTGAATAAACAACAGCTTCTAACGGGTTATGCCCCCCTGTTTTGTTAAAACTTCCGCCAATAAAAGCAAAATCGCAGATTGAATACATCTTACTTAATTCGCCGATTGTATCAAGAATTATTATTTCTTTTTCCGTGAAATGATCATTATTTGAGCGTGTTCCAAAAGGAAGTTGAGTTTTCTTTAAAAGTTCTTTTATCTGCGGTACTCTTTGAAGATGTCTCGGTGCTATAAGAAGTTTTATATCAGGAAATTCTTTTCGGAGTTTCAAAAATGCATCAATAATTATTTTATCTTCGCCTTTGTGGGTGCTGCCGGCAATAATTATTCTTTTGTCGCGTTTATCTATTGGAATTGTTTCATTAGATTTTTTTACATCAAATTTTAGATTTTTCATTACATGAGTACGTTCTACAGGTGCGCCTATGGAAATCAATTTTTCCTTGTCTTCGTTGCTTTGCGTTAAAACTTCGGTATAATTCGCTAAAACGTGTTTGAAAAATCCTTTAAACAGTCTGTATAATTTGTATGTTCCGTCAGACATTCTGCCGTTTATTGTATATAGCGGTATATTTTTTTTATTGCATTCCTCTGCAAAGTTCGGCCATATTTCTGTTTCTGCAATCAAAACAACAGATGGTTTTAGTTTTCTTAAAAATCTTTCAACGCAGGACGGGATGTCAAATGGAAAATAGGTTATGTAGTCGGCGATATCTGAAAATTTCTTTTTTGCTGTTTCCTGTCCGGTTTTTGTACCGGTTGTAACAACGATTTTATAGTCGGGAAACGTTTCTTTTGTCTTTTTAATCAGATTTTCCAGTGCAATAATTTCACCAACAGATACTCCGTGGTACATAATTACTTTTTTCCCGAGATGCGGATGTCTGAAAAAGCCGAGTTTTTCTCTCCAGCCGTATAAAAATTTTCCGTTAAATACCCTTACAATATAATATACCGGTAGTAATATTGAAAATAATAAAGTAGATAAAAATCCGTAAATAAACATTTCATTATTATTATATATCAAACATGAAGCTATATTGACAATGGTTAAAAAAATTTATAAAATGTAAATATGGCAATAGTATATTTAAGTTTGGGGTCTAATAAAGGCGACAGAATAGGTTATGTGCAGCAGGCAACGAGTCTTCTCGGGGCTGTTGACGGGATTAATATTATCAGAACTTCTGCTTTTTATGAGACAGAGCCATGGAATATGACATCTGATACCTGGTTTGTTAATGCTGTTGTCGAAATTAAAACAACGTTAAAACCCGAAGAGTTGCTTAATGAATGTCAGAGAATTGAAAAACAACTCGGGCGTGAACGTGAAAAAGAAGACGCTTATGATGACAGAACTATTGACATAGATATATTATTTTATAATCAGGATATTATTAATGAGGAAAATTTGATAATTCCTCATAAATATGCGCATTTAAGGGCCTTTACTCTTGTACCGCTTCTGGAATTGGCACCGGATTTTGTTCATCCTGTTTTGCATAAAACAATATCCGAACTTCATAATGATTTGGAAAATCCTGAGATGGTATTTTTATATGGAACAAGAGTTGAATTCAATTTCTAGGGTTGCAATAGCAGGTGCTGGACCTGCCGGGTGTATGTGTGCATATTTTTTGCAGGATTTTTGCGACGTAACGATTTACGATTACGCGAGTCCTTTGCGTACATTGCTTCCGACAGGCGGCGGCAGATGTAATTTGGCTCATGCTGAATATGATTTTAAAGAACTGGCTAAAAATTATCCGAGAGGCGAAAAGTTTTTGTATTCTGTTTTTTCAAAGTTCTCCACGTCAGATACAATTGAATTTTTTGAAAAAATCGGTGTAAAAACATATATTCAGGATGATTTAAGAATTTTTCCCGTTTCAAATAGCTCAAAAGACGTTAGAGAAAGATTTTTGAAAGCTCTTAATAAGGTCAGATTTAAAAAATACATTGTATCGGAGCTGGATTTTGAAAAATATGATTATATTGTCGTGGCTACAGGCGGGCATTCGTCTTATACTATGTTGAAAAAAGCAGGACATAATATTATTCCGCCGAAACCTGCACTTGTAGGGTTGAAAACGGTTGAAAAATTCCCTGCAGGTGTTTCTATTAGAAATGTTTCCTCATGCGGATTTGTTGATGACTTGCTGTTTACGCATGAAGGTGTTTCCGGTCCTCTCGTGTATAAAATTTCTTCAATATATGCAAGACAAGATTTTCCTTATAAAATTAATTTTGATTTTTGCGGAAAGATTGATTTGCAAGATTGTTTTAATAAAAATCCTCATAAATCCGTAAAAAATCTTCTTGCGGATTTTATCCCGAAATCTTTTGCTGAATTTATTTTAGAAAAAGCCTCTGTTAATTCTGATGAAAAGAGTCATAATATTAATGCAAAGCAGCGCGACAAAATTTTGGATTTATTAAATAATTTTGAAGTCAAGGTAACAGGTACGGCAAAAGGCGGTGAGGTTGTTACCGCCGGAGGTGTGGATTTACAAGAAGTTGATTCAAGAACAATGCAGTCAAAAAAAGTCTCAAAGCTTTATTTCTGCGGCGAAGTCCTTGACATCGACGGATTTTGCGGAGGCTTTAACCTACAGAACTGCTGGTCAACAGGTTATGTGGCAGCACAGGGGATTATTCAAAATTTAGGCATTCAACGCTAATTCTTTTTCGAGATCCTCTTTTACCCTGAAATCTTTATCACCTGAAATATATCTCACCGCTATCATAATAGCAGGTACAGCTATTCCCAGTGCTGCAATACAGGCGCCTAAGTTTTTAAGGACAGATTTTCTTTTTAAACTTTTAACTTTGCTCAAAAATTCTTCTGCTGTTTCTCCTGATGCATTGTATTGTTTTAAAAGATTTTCGATTTTGGCATAAACGCCTTTTATACCAGTTTTTTCCTCGTAATTTCCTATATCTATGAATTTTCTGGTGTCAATCAATTCAGATTTCGGAAGTGTAGGTATTTCATCGCATTTTTTTGCCATTTTTACAATAAAATCATCAGGATTTTTATGCAGGTATTCGTAAATTTCTACGTCTGTTGCATTTTTAGGAAAGTTTTTCAAACTTTCTTCAACAACTGATTTATTTGTGAAGGCATTTTTGAGTTCATTGCTTTCTATAACCCTTGCATCCAGATCAATTGATTTGTTGTGTTTTTCAAGTGCCTGTTTTTCTAAATATTTCTGGATAGGTTTGCTTGCAAAATACATAAATGCCCATGTGGCACCTTCTTTTATTGTGTAGCCGATGAATTCCTGTCCGTTTCTTGATTGAGAAAGTCTTTCCGTTGTAATTGAGCCGTCTACAATCATAAGATTTTTTACCGGATCAAACATGAAATCTTTCAGTGCTGAAACTATATTGCCGCCTGTAAATGAAACTTTTGGCTGTGTCGTCTCTTTAGTGTCGTTTTCTTCTGCGTTTTTTATAAATTCTCCAAAAGTTGTTCTTAAATTATTATCTTTTGTTTGTTTCAAAGCTTTTGCCTGTTTGGCATGTTCAGCTAATATTTCTTTTTTAGCGGCTTCTTTTGTCTGCTTGTGTCTGTATTTGGTGAGCATTGTATAAGAAACTATTGTAAGAGCCGTTGCTATACCGAATTTTGTCAGAGCAAGTCCTTTGGAAAATTTAGGACTTGTTTTTAATTTTTCAAGGCTTTTTTTTAGTTTTGCGTCTTTTTCAAGCTCAATTGCTTTATCAAGTATTTCAGGGGTATCTAAAAGCCTAACATCAGCTTTCGGGTCAATTTTTAAAGCTTTATATAAAGTCAAATCGGTTATTTTTTTAAATACAGGCAGTCCGAAAAGCCAAATGGCCTGTGTACCGAATTCGTCTAAAAATCTGTCTTTGCCCTCTAATTTGTCCCCGATGATATAAGAACCTGTTGTAAGCCCCAGACTGTTTGCGACATCTTTAACAGCCAGAGGTACAAGTGAACTTGGATTGCCTAATGTTGAATATATTGCGCTTGCGTTGATTGCCGGTATCATTTTATATTTCCCTTATTTTATAACCTACTACAAGCCCCAAATTAAGTTCATTAATTTGACGATTGGGGCATTCGCCTTTTTTATTAAGTTTCGTCGCAGGTTATAAAACATTTAGTTTTCCTTCCATTTTTATTTAAATTCGTAAAATGTTTTTATTGCGTTTAATGTAAAAGAATTTTACTTTTTTTAACAAAAAATAAGACCTTTTAAAAAGGTCTTGAATATATTTTATAAACAAATAACAATGTTCTCGTTATATAAACAAGCCTTTTCTAAAGTTATTTGCTAATCGTCGTAATTGTTGTTTCATATTTTTCCTAAAAATTACTCCCAGGGGAATTCGAATCCCCGTCTACACCGTGAAAGGGTGTTGTCCTAGGCCTCTAGACGATGGGAGCAAGTGTATTCACGTTTTTTATAATAACCTAAGCATAATTAATTGTCAACCATAACTTTTGAATTTAGGGCGGTCTTTTGAATTTCATCAATTATACTGCTTATTTCAGGTGAAATATCATTGTGATCAATAAGATTTGTTTTAATCATTTGTGCAAATTCTGATTTTTTAAATTCGTGTAATCCCCGATGTCTGAAAATCTCTTCAAGAATTTTTACCATGCGCATGTCCTGATTTATTGCTTCAAGTTCTACCATTGAGATATTTTTTAAGCCGTATGTAAGCGTTCTTTTGATTAAATCAACAGGCAGAGAGTCTTCAAATTCTCCGCATTTAAAAATATGTACTCTATCAAATTTTCTCAGTCTGGGTTGTATTTCTTTATAATTTTCCTGTGCATCATTATCCAGCAAGATAAAAATAGGAATTTTCAGTTCTTTTGATAATTTATAAAACAGTTTTACGACTTGATTTTTGCCTCCTGCAGAGAGGATATATACACCGTTTTTATCAAAGTCATAACCTTTTAGTTTTGCAAATTCAGGTAAAAGTGTTTCCTCTGTAATGCCTTCAGAGATAATTATTTTTTCCAGCGGGTATTTTAATCCGTAATCGTGCCGGACAGCTTTTATATCTTTGGATTTTTCAAGTGCTTTCAGCCATTTTAAATTGAACGGGGCATTTGTATCTATTAATTGAAGGCATGCTTTATAATTTATTTTGTTTTTTAACAGCTTTTCAGTGTTAGAGTCTATATTAAATATCGAGTATTCATAATCAAAGAGTCGTTGATTGATTGTATAATCTTCATTTTGTTCAAAGCCCAATTCTGATAATGAAAAATTTATAATCTCCGTAGCATAATTGGTTATTTTGTCGTAATCCATTATATCAAGATCGTATTTTTTGAATCTGGGCGTTATCAGGTTATGTGTGATTATATCCTTAAATACGCGAAGGTATCTTATTTCAGGATTTTTAAATCTTGTAAGTCTGTCTATTGATATTAATATTTGTTCTTTTGTAAGCGGTTTTATTTTTAGCAAATCAGCCTCATTGTTACATTTTTTTATAAATTTAATATAATTATAGCAATTTTTAGCGTGTTTAATTTTTAATATTCATGTGGAGTAGGAATGGTAGATTCGGTAAAGAATATTCAACAATATAATTATAACACAGTTGCAAAAATACGGTTTAATAACAATATTGCAGCCGATAAGATTACTATGCCTGTCCTTAATAGTATAAATTCAGTTCCGTTTTGTTCTTCCGATGTTGTTATAAATAAACGTACAGAGCTTTCTTCTTCTGATGAAAAGCAAAAGTATAAAGAACTTCTTAATATTGTTGATAAAAATACTAAAAAACAATTAGAAGTACTTCTAAAAAGCGGTATATTGCTTAATTGCGACTCTAATGACCATTCCACAGTACTGGATAATCTTTATAAAATTGCCACTACTCAAAGAGCTGAAGGGTTAAGTAATGAAGGGATTTTAAAAGATACTATAGCTACAATTTCCCATCCTTTTGTTATAACCCAACAATTTGGTGATATTCCTCCCGAATATCGTTCAAAAGCTCTTGCGGCAAATACGCAAGGTCAAACAAATCTCGTAACACGTTATATTGATCAAAAAGATATTGACGTTGAACATTCCGGAACATGTGTCGCCGCAAGTATTGAGTTTAATCTCGCTGAAAAAATGCCGGCGGAATTTGCGCGGTTCGCGGAAGGATTGTCGTCGCCTGCAATGTCGGTTAAAAAAGAAATAAAATTAAGCAATTTGGCAGATCATGCCCTTGATGCTATCTGGCTTTTAAATGCTTTTGAAATTCCGTTTGAAGCTGATAGTTTTGATCGCGCTGTTTTGACTTTTGCACCGGACAAAAATGCTATTATCCGCGCACAAATTCAGACAACTCACAGAGATTCTCTTGAAAGATCTCCATTGGATGTTCTTATGCAGTCTACATTTATGCAGGTAGGCTCTCAACAGTCCTATAATTCGCTGACTGACAAAAGACTTGGCAAATTTAATCAGAATGATAAAGGTTTAATTGAATTTGAAAAAACATTTACCGAATCAGTTGTTGAAGATAAAAGTAAGCTTTCCGTAACATATCAAACTGTGGACGAAAACGCAAGGCTTGTCGGCTATGAAACTGATTTTGATACTATGAAAAAACATATTTTATCTGCTCTTGATATGGGTGAAAACGTTATTATAGGGTACACTCAGGTAGATCAAAATAATATTATTATTAACGGGCATGAAATTACAATTATAGGTTATAAGCGCGGCCCCGAGGGTAAAGTTATATTTATCTGTAATGATACCGATGATGATTCATCAAATCCTGTTGAATACAGCGAGGATTATCTGCTGCCGAAAATCCATCATGCTGCCTTGCCGGAAAGTATTGTCGCAGATGATTTAACGGTTACTCCTAATTGGGTGGAAGGCTTAAATATTTATAAAGAAATGAAAAACAAGGCAGGTGCCAAATGATACAGCCGGTTCAATCGTCACAACCGAATAATACAACAAAAGCAAGTATTTTTTATATGAATGATTTTCATGCAAAATTGCCAAACCTTGAAAGGGTTTATACTGCTTCACAGATGTTTGACAGTTTTGAAACATCTGCTGATAAGCTAAAACTTTCCTCCGGTGACGACGGACTCGGTGAAGATCCTGTTTTAAGCAGAGCCGTGAGCAGAATGCTCGATCTTATAGGAATTACAAAACGTCAAAACGGTAATCATGAATTTGATGTTGTACCGTCGGTTCATGCGGAAAACGCTAAAAATGCTAAATATCAGGAATTGGGCTCAGTGAATATTCATGCGAAAGATACAAGCCCGTTAAAAGATATTATGGTCAGATCCGCGGTTGAAGAACACAATGGAAATAAATACGGTATTGTAGGTATCGGACCTTCTGATATGTTTAAAAGATTAAAAGACGGCGTTTCCAAAGGAGATTTGGAAGTGGATGATTTACCGACTACAATTTTGAATTTGCAAAAAGAAGTTGATAAATTAAAATCTCAAGGTATAAATAAAATTTTCCTTTTATCCCACAGCGGCTATACGAATGATATTAAAATCGCACAACAAACACGCGGAATCGACGTTATTTTGGGCGGTCATTCTCATGACTTAATTAAAGATGTCCAGGAAGGAAAAAATCTTTTTTACAATCTTGATAATGAGCCGGTTGTTATTACTCAAGCAGGTAAAGACGGCGAATATTTCGGAATTTTGAACGTTGATTTCGACTCTGACGGTATTATTAAATCTGTACAAAACAACGTTATTCCAACAGGTATATTTACGAGAACTCTGCCGGCAAAATACGTTGTTGAGCAGATTATCGGTAAACCTGAACATGTAGGTGAAATTAATTCCGTGCCTCCGGTTCCGCAAAATAGACTGATAGAAAATAACCCTCATGGTAATTTCCTTGTAGATGCCATGAGAAAAGAATTGGGTGTGGATATTGCATTATTAAATGCGGCAAATATCCGCGGGAATTTTGAAAAAGGAAATGTAGATACACGAAAAGTGGCTGAAATTACCCCGTTTAAAAATAATCTTGTTGTGGCAAAGATAACTGAAAAAGAACTTGTTGACGCAATCAAGCTCGGCGGAAGGTCATTTGTACATCCTGACAATAAACCGGGTATCGTAATGGTGTCAGGTTTGAAGTATACCATGAATGATAAGGGCGAATTGCTAAAACTTGATTATGTCGATGATAACGGCAATGAAACCCCGATTGATGTTGATAACCCTAACCCAAATAAAGTTTTAAGGGTCGCAATGGATGACTTTTATGCAACAGGCGGTGACGGATTTTCTATGTTGAACAAAAAGCACGAAGCTGAAGTTGTGTATAATTTTGATAAAGATAAACTGGCATGCGACTATATTAAGAAACAAAACGGTCCTGTAGATATAGTTGATGACAAAAGAATTAATATAGTTAAATCATCTTAGTATCCGTATTGTCCTTTAGAATTAAGGTATTCCCGGACATTATTCAATGATGCCTGAACAATACGGGTTACTCGTGAAGAGGACAACCCAACCTGTTTAGCAATGTCTTTGACCTGCATGTTGCGGTAGAATCTGTATTCTACAACAGTTCTTTCTTTAGGCGGAAGTTTTGCAATGGCTTCTCTTATCATCCTGCCCATTTCCGTGATTTCTGCATTTTCGTCAGGAAGTGCATGCGGATCTTTCAAAAAGTCGAACGGTGAATCATTATCACTTGCGGCAGCAGCCAGACCGTCAATTGACAAAATCGTTTCGTAAACAGCCTCACGGACTTTAGCCTGCTGCATGTCCATACCTTCAACTGTTTCTTCTTCGTCATATTCGCCTTCTGCTTTATGTTTCATCGCATACCATTTATAACGTATTCTTAATTCGTTACGGATAGCCCAGCGCACTGCTGTTGCAATGTATGCGGCGTTATATTTTTCCAGTTGTTCCGGAGTCTTATTTTTGATTAAAACCTGAACTGCAATTATCCCTATAGAAAGTAATTCTTCGTACTCAACCATGTGCGAAGGTATTCTTCTGTGCTCAACCCTCGCTACTTTTTGGACAATATCTATATATTCTTGTAATTTATTTTTATCTTGCATAACCATGATTACAAAATTATATTATTACAGTTTAAAATCTTTTAACCCATTTATTTGGTGGATTTTTTCATATTATAGACAAAAAGCAGGATTTCGGCAATGGCTTTGTACAATTCAGGCGGAATCATGTGATTAAGCTCAACCATTTTGAACAATGCACGCGCTACCGGTGCATTTTCAATCACGGGAACATTGTGTTCTTTTGCAATATCAATAATTTTTTTAGCGATAAGTTCGGTTCCTTTTGCAATAAGCATAGGCGACTCCATTTCATCCGCATTGTATTTTAAAGCGCATGCAATGTGGGTCGGGTTTGTCACGACAAAATCAGCCTCAGGAACTGCATCCATCATGCCCTGCTGAAGCATTTGCATACGGCGTTGTCTTAGGGCTGCTTTTACATTCGGGTCACCTTCTGTATTTTTGTATTCGTCTTTAATTTCTTTAAAGGACATTTTCTGGTCTTTTAAAAATTTCCATTTGGTAACCCCGTAATCGGCTGCAGATATTACCAGAAAAGCAATGCAGGCTTTAAATATGAACTCGGTTATTAATTTGCCGAATTCAATCATGACTGCAAAATTATTATCAATTGCCGCGAGCATTAAAATGTTTTCAATGTGCGACATATAGACACTCCAGCCGATATAGCCTAAAATTACCACTTTTAAAATATTTTTTAAAAGTTCAAAGAGTGTTTTTATGGACATAATATTTTTAAAATATTTTGTCGGGTTTAATTTATCGAGTTTAGGAACAAGCGGGGCTGTTGCAACCAGCGGTCCAACCTGAATAAAATCAGCCATAATGGCAACAAACCATGCTAAAAATAAGATAGGCCCGATAATTAATACGGCGGTTTTTAAAGTAATAGTAAGAATATACATATATCCGACATCTGACAGATGACCGTTTGGTATTTGTTCATAAAGCAGGGTGAATAATTGTACAATTTGGCTCCAAATAAAAGGAGCCAGCCCGACAATTGCAGAGAAAAGAATTAACAATGAAATTGCGGTTGAAAAATCTTTTGATTTTACAACCTGACCTTCTTTTCTTGCCTGCTCCAATTTTCGGGGCGTGGCATCAAATTGTTTATCTTCATCAGCCATAGTTATCCGTTAATTATTTTTACACCTGAACTTGTGCCGAGTCTTGAGGCGCCTGCTTTGATTAATTTTTCGGCAGTTTCTCTGTCGCGGATTCCGCCTGAGGCTTTTACCATTAGTCCGTAAGGTGAAACTGTTTCGTACATAAGTTTAACATCTTCTTCTTTTGCGCCGACACCGTTTTTTACAAAACCCGTTGAGGTTTTTACAATATCGGCTTTAGCTTCGATGCATAATTCGCAGGCTTTTTTGATTTCTTCTTTTGTTAATAAATCAGTTTCAAGAATTACTTTCAAAATGTGTGAGCCTGCGGCTTCTTTTATCTTTTTAATTTCATTTACGATAAAGTCATATTTTTTATCTTTGAGCCAGGTTACGTTTATTACCATGTCGATTTCATCTGCGCCGTCTTCTATAGCGCATTTGGTTTCATAAACTTTTACATCGGTTTTGGTTGCGCCGAGTGGAAATCCAACAACCGTTACGATTTTTACGTCAGAATTTTTTAAATATTCTTTAGCAAATTTCACGTAACAGGGGTTTATGCAGACCCCTAAAAAATTGTATTTTTTAGCTTCTTCGAACAAATTGATAAAATCCTGTTCTGTTGCATCTTGCTTTAAAAGTGTATGCTCTATATATTTTTCCATAATCTCTCCTTAAAAAATCCTAATCCACAATATAATTATAGCATGGAGTTTTCAAAATAAAAAATTGTCAAATCGTTAATTATATATTATAATTTACTAAAAAAGGAGGAATAACATGGATAAAAATATGTTTAGTTCTGTCGGGGGGGGGCGACTCCTCTAAGCCAGCGTGCCGCTGGACCCGTCGAACAGGAAGTTGGAGAAAATATATCGGGGTATAAAATTATTAAGGGTTTTGACGGTATTGGTTTAGTAAAGATACTAAGATACTATGGCACTAAGATAGTAAGAATAAACATTAGTCATAGTAAGGCGACCCAATATAGTTGTATACGCAGGGAACCTGTCATCCTGAACTGCCTGAGGCAGGACAACACACTGAACATTGGTGTGACTTACCATGTCATCCTGAACTTGTTTCAGGATCTCCATAAAATAAGATCCCGGAACGAGTCCGGGATGACGGAAGTATCATGTCATCCTGAGGGCGAAGCCCTAAGGATCTCATTACTCAAGAGATTCTTCGCCGGTGCACAGAATGACAAAAATACTTTCTTAGTGCCATACTGCCTTAGTAACTTAGTATCTTCTAAAAAAGCCGCCTTCACCCTCGCTGAGGTTTTAATAACACTTGGTATTATAGGCGTTGTAGCTGCAATGACAATTCCGACGTTGATTAGTAATTATCAGAAGAAGCAAACCGTAACAAAATTGCAAAAAGCATATTCAACACTCAGTAATATGACCTTGATGTTACATGCTGATAATTCGTACGATTCTTTGTCCGGCGAGGTGAATGCTGAAAAAACAAAGCAGTTTTTTAATGACTATGTATTAAGATATTTCAAGTCGCCTGTGATTTCTCCGAATGGTGTATGTATGTTTTCTGAGGCACAGTCAGGTTGTGTTGCTTATAAATATCTAAATAATACTGCTTACAACGAATCTATTTTTACTTCTTATGGTCTTGGACGTATATATTTAACATCCAATGAAGGTGTGTCTTATTATTTTTATAATATACATTGGGTTTTAGAGACTGATGAATACGGCAATATAGTATCGCAGCATGCGGAGTATTCTTCTTCCCCAAAGGTTCTGGTAGATTTGAACGGTACTAAACAGCCTAATGTTTTGGGTAAAGATATTTTTTATTTTAATAGTGATTTCAAAAATGGAATTGTGAAATTCAACTGTACTGAAAGCTCTATTGATTTTATTAATCAGAATTGTTCCTCATCCGGTTTAGGTACATGTTGTGGTGAAAAAATCCGCCGTGACGGCTGGAAAATAAAAGACGATTATCCGTGGTAAATGTTTATGGGATTTTTATGATAAAATTCTTGATATGAAAATCAAAGAAAGAGCTGAAATTTTTGCGGGCGATGTTTTAGGCGGAATTAATTCCGCGATTATTGCTTTGCCTCAGGCTCTTGCATTCGGCGTTGCAACGGGCTTTGGAGCTGGTGCAGGGCTGTGGGGTGCAATAATTTTGTGTTTTATAGCGGGGATTCTTGGTACAAAAACGCCTATGATATCCGGAATTACGGGTCCCGTCGCAATTGTTACCGCATCAATTATGCATTCCATGGGGCAAGATATTAATTCGGTCATTCTGATTATCGCAATGGCCGGGATTTTGCAGATTATTCTTTCAATGACTCAATTGCTAAATATAGTGAAATATGTTCCCTATCCCGTGATATCGGGCTTTATGAACGGGGTCGGGGTAATTATTATAATATTGCAAATAAATCCTATACTAGGGCATCCTACGCTGTCCAGCACTATTGAAAGTATTCAAAAATTGTTTGTGAATTTGCAGTCCGTGAATTTTGATGCTGTATTTCTGGGTATACTGACGCTTTTAATCGTATTTTTAATGCCGAAGCGTGTTAATAAATTTATCCCGTCAACGGTTATTGCGCTTATAATCTGTACGTTTGTTTCGATAAAATTCGGTTTTGACGTGGAAAAAATAAACACAATTTCTGTAGAGTTTCCGAAATTCGTTTTGCCGCATGCTAATTTTATTGAACTTGTGAATAATCTTCAGTATGCTGTAATTCTTGCAATTGTTCTGTCTGCCGAGAGTCTTTTGACAGGACTTGTGTGTGATTCTTTGACTAAAACAAAAAATAATCCCAAACATCTTATAGCTGCGCAGGGTATCGGTAATATCTGCTGTGCTATGTCAGGATGTGTGCCGGGTTCTGCGGCAACGATGCGTACGGTTGCAGCTTTAAAAGCCGGTGCAACTACAAAAATAGCTTCGTTCATATGCCCTGTTGTGCTTTTATTGCTGCTATTTAAATTTTCGGGTTTTGTCGCTGAAATTCCGCTCGCAGTTCTTGCGGGGATTTTGATTAAAATTGGATACGATATTATTGACGTAAAACTTTTAAAAGTCTTAAAATACGCGTCAAAAGACGATTTGTATGTTTTGTGGACGGTATTTTTTCTGACTGTTTTCTATAATCTTATCGTAGCCGTCGGCGCTGGAATTGTTCTGGCAGCGCTTTTATATGCCAAAAAGACGGCTGACAGCGCTAAATTGGTTCAAAAAACAGTTGTTGACCATGAGATTTTTGAACTCGAAAAGAGTTTGGAACATGATTATCACCATAAAATTCGTGTAGTGCATATTGAAGGTCAGTTTTTCTTCGGTTCCGCAACTCATTTGATAGCCCAGTTTGATGAACTTCTTGGTACAAAATATCTTATAATTAATTATGATGTGAATGATTTGCTGGATATATCAGCAATATTCGCGTTTGAAGATATTGTTATGCGTCTGAAAAGCCAGCATATTAAGATATTGCTCGTAATTCACGATAAAAAGTTGTATGATCAGCTGGAAAAACATTCCATAATAAAAGAAATTGGTGTTCATCATATATTTTATTCGGAAATTGAAGCAATTGATTTTGCAAAGAATTCGCTAAAGAAAAAATATAAATAGTTTGTTGTTTTATCTTTTCAAACATGCTATAATAAATTCACAAAGGAGGAAAGCCATGAAAAATAGTAAGTTTAGAAACATCGGGGGGGGGCGACTCTCCTAGATAGACAGGACAAGAGTTTTGGCGGTATTGGTTATGTAAAGTTACTAAGATACTATGATACTAAGGCACTAAGAGGTAACAGTCGGCATGGTAAATCCGACCT
>CALVBW010000012.1 GCA_944325945.1 Candidatus Gastranaerophilales bacterium
AAATATAGGACTAAAAGAAAATTTCGCAAAAGATATCGCATTAGATATTCAAAAAGAATGTTCAAAATTATTTAATTAAGCTCATCTTTTTTGTCTATTTAATCTTTAAATAGAAGTTTCTTTAAACACTGAAAACAAAATGCTGAATTGCCGTTAAACGCGAGTGAGCAAGACAGTCCACTGCTGCTCACCATTTCGAACAAATAGAACTTTGAGAAATGGTATCAAATGAGCCTTCGGGCTCTTTTTTAATGACTTTAAGGCATGCTTCCTTAGAAATTGTTAAGTATTTAAGTTTGCAAATATTCTAAAAATAATTGAATATTACCATTATCTGATTTTTCAATATTATGAACTTTGAATTGCGAGTTATATCTCAACAGTGTTTCCGGATTGAATCTATCAACACAAAGCATTTTACTTCCTTTTGGCAATAATATGTGGTATTGTATGCTTGCTTGAGGTTTAAATCCGCCTGTTGAGTCGGCATATGTTCCGAAAGCATAAAATTTATTTGGCGATGTCCATATATAACCTGGTTCTGTATAAATATCACCTTTTTTTAGGTTTAATAAATTTTTGTATGCAGGATGATCTTTTGGTAATGCAGCACCTCTATATTCTAATGTTTCAACAGCATTAGGAGGAACTTTAGCAAAAGCTCTATCTAAAATAGTTTTACTTATTGCTTCTTCTTGTGATAATTTAAATGCTTCTGGATGAGTTTTCATCCGTTCGGCAATTTTAGGATTGTACTTTGCTAGATTTATAGCTCTTGCTTTCATTGTTAAATTTATTACATAGGTACCTGCATATCCACCAATAACATCATTAGGTAATGTTAATAATTCCGGGTCACTTGACCTCCTCATAAGAGTTCTATATTCCAAGGGTCTGCCCCAGGTAACCATATGTTCTCTAACTATAGATTTTGCTAATTTTTGCGCCTCTTGACTATTAAGACCATCTTCCACTAATGTCTGATAAATAGAATCAACAGCTCTGTCGTATTTTGGCTTATATGCAAAAACAGTATTTTTAGTGAATACCTGTGGTTTAGTCTGCAAAATATTTGATTTTCCACTGGCTTTTACCCAAGCAGAACAACTTTTTACTATACTAAGACCTAAATCATATTTTCCCATAAAATCTCCTTTAATTTCCCCTGATATTTATATAAAGTATTTTTCTCATTAAAAATTGCGTTTTTTTAAAAAAGTTCAGTAGTTTTTTTGCTTACACGAGTTTAGAAAAATCGATCATCAAAATTGCAGGTTTTCAATTTGTCCAAATTCTAAGCTATGCAGCTATTTGGCAAATTTGGAGTGTGTACGTCATCTTTGGATAAAATGGAGGTAAAATCTTACCTCTCTTATGTTACATTGGCATAGCAAGAATAACATTTGTTGAATTTTACGTTGAGATATTTCATGATAGAATTTATATATGGATAAGAGAGTTTTTGCAGAAAATTTAAAAGTAAGATATTCCGAAATGGATTTGAATTTAGTGTTAAAACCGGCGGTATTGCTGCATTTTTTGCAGGATATGGCGAGTGATAATGCGGAAAATTTGGGTTTCGGGTATTCTTTTATAATTAAGAAAAATCTGGCATGGTTTTTACTCAAGTACAGAATGGAGTTTGAGGATTATCCGGAAAAAATTTATGACCTGAAGCTTACGACCGAACCCAGAGGGTATAATAAAATTTTTGCTTTCCGTAATTTTTCAATATATGACGGAGAAAAACTTTTAGGCAGAGCATCAAGCACATGGTCGTTAGTTGATATTAATACCAAAAGTATTGTACCGATTGGAGAGGCTCTTGAAAATAACCCCGGCATGCCGCCTTATGTAAAACGTGAGGATGATCTGGTTTTTGAAAAAATAAAACCGATTGAAAAAGTTGATGCGGAAAAGATTTTTGAGATAAGGTATGACGATATAGATGTAAATAAGCATGTTAATAATGCGAATTATATAGTCTGGGCATTTGAACCGTTGGATTTTAATTTCAGGAGCTCTAAAAAACTTAAAACGCTGGATATGGTTTTCAAAAAAGAGGTTACATACGGTTGTAAAGTTCTTTCGCAGGTGCAGATTTCAGGAAATACAACAACACATGTTCTGAAAAATGTTGAAACAGGTGAAGATTTGTGTCATATATGTGCATTTTGGCAAGATAAATAGCAAAAATTATTTTTTTGAGTTTTGGTAATATTACTTAAAATAAACTTGTAGATAATACCCCAAAGATTTATAATAATCATGCTCGACAAAAACAGAAAGGATTAAGAATAATGGTTTTAGAAATGACATTTCCGCAGCTGGAACGCGCAATTAATCCGACCCATGACATAAAATTATTTGCAGGACGCGCGAATTCAAAACTTGCTCAGGAAATTGCTGATTACTTAGGAACAACAATCGGACCGATGGTTGTAAAGAATTTCGCTGACGGTGAGATTTATGTGCAGGTTAAAGAAAGTGTCCGCGGTGATGATGTTTTTATTATCCAGCCGTTATGTAATCCTGTTAATGAAAACTTGATGGAATTATTGATTATAATTGACGCATTTAAACGTGCGAGCGCAAAAACAATTACTGCAGTAATTCCGTATTACGGTTATGCAAGACAGGACAGGAAAACTTCCGGCCGTGAAGCAATTACTGCAAAACTTGTAGCGGATTTATTGACAACCGCAGGCGCAAACAGAGTTCTGGCAATGGATTTGCATACAGGGCAAATTCAGGGTTTCTTCAATATTCTTGTTGATCACATTTTCGCAACTCCTATTCTGGTAAATTATATCAAGAGTTTGAATATCAACCCTGATGATATGGTTGCGGTAAGCCCTGACACAGGCGGTGTTCAAAGGACAAGACATTTTGCAAAACAAATTGGCTGTTCGCTTGCGATTATTGATAAACGCCGCGACAAACACAATGAAGCCATTGCATCACACGTAATCGGTGATGTTAAAGGCAAGGTTTGCGTGATGTTTGATGATATTATAGATACTGCGGGAACGATTTGTGAGGCGTCAAAACTTCTTGTGAGAGAAGGAGCAAAAGAAGTTTACGTTTGTGCGGCACATCCGGTATTTTCGGGCCCTGCAATCGAAAGACTTGCAAATGCTCCGATTAAAGAATGCGTTGTGACAAATACAATTCCTCTTGATATGGAAAAAATGCCTCCGAATATTAAACAGTTGTCTGTTGCATCACTTCTCGGGCAGGCAATTTCCAGAATTCATGATGATGAATCTGTAAGCTCATTGTTTGGTTTTGAAAAAGATATTCAGGTTTCTTAAAATCTACACCGAACGTACGAGATTTTTATAAAGTTTAAAAGTTTACAAAAACGGCTGCCGATAAAAGGAATATGATATGAAAAACTTCGGTTTTTCATACCTCCTCCCCAAGTCTGGTAGCCGTTCTTATTAAAGACGGCTTTTTTTTAATTATTTGCAAAGAAATAAAAATATGATATACTAAATTTAACAGAAAGGAGAAAAACTATGAAAAATAAAGAGTTTAGATATGTCGGGGGGGGGCTACTCCTCTAAGTAGACAAGACAAGGGTTTAAGTCGGATAGGTAAACAAAATTTACAGGATACAAAGCAAATTGACACAATTACTGAAACAAATTATAATTCTAATATGACGAATTATAAATCAAGAAACGAAAGCGTGAGCGAAGCCCAAAGTAAAGAACTTAACGTCCTAACGTCTTATCGTCTTAACGACTTTAAAAAGAAAGTGGCTTTCACACTTGCTGAAGTTTTGATAACCCTCGGCATAATCGGCATTGTGGCAGCTATGACAATACCGACACTTGTAAGCAAGATTCAGGAAGCACATTTTCATGTCAAATGGAAAGAATGTTATGCCTTGTTAAATAATGCCATGCGAATGACAGCAGTTAATAACCCGAAATTGCTTGTGAAAGAGAGCGGAAGTGACAATTCTGTGACTGCGGAATTTTTGGATGCATTTTTAGAAAATTTAAAAGTAGTTGATATGTGTTCTCCACGTATTGTCTATGGTTATGCAAACTGTCAATTCGAGACAACCCAAAAATGGTCCGGTGCATGGAATGTTTACTCAAGTTATAAAACCTTAGCGGGTGGCGTTTTAAATTCTTATGATTTTGGTGCACGTGCGGCATTATTGAATAATGGTGCGGCAATTTATATAGGAGGTTTGTGGAGTGGTCAAACAATAGTTGTTGATGTTAATAATGCTCAGGTCGGTCCTAATGTTTTGGGTAAAGATATTTATGCTATTAGCTTATGGGGTTCAAGTATTTCCAACGGTCAACGATTGTATATAGAAGATTTTCAATTTAGACCATATGGTGCTGAAGGGACTAGAACGGAAAAAGCAGGTTATGCAGGCTGTGATGAAAGTATAGGAGCTAATCCGGATGCAAACGGTAATATTAATGCGTTATTTGAAGCTCCCGGGGCAGGCTGCAGTTACAAATATTTGTATGAAAAATAGAGTTTATTTTTTTAAATAATCGTCAAAAGTTTTTATATTAACCTTATATCCGCAGCCGTCATGGAGTTTGCCGGGGTAGAATATTTTTTTCGCGGGGTAATTCCGGCACATGCGCGGGCGGTGTTTGTAGTCAGAGCATAAGCCTTCCGGCGTCACAAGTTTGCAGGCAAAAATCAAATTCCCTTCTTCATCTTTCCCTTTTATATAAAATCTTTTATATTGCGGAAATAAAAATTGCATTATCTTGAATTCTTTTTCGGTATATGTGTCAACGCTGTACATATAGTTGCAGCATTTACCGCATTTTTTGCATTCGCCCGTAATTTCATAGCTTACGCGCTCCGGCACAAAGTTTGATAAAAATTCGTTTATTATAACCTGTATAAAATCTATTATTTTCTTCATATATTGTCACTATATATTAGCATGTTATAATATAATAGCAAAAGAGGGAAATATGGCAAGAAAATCTAAAAAACGTGTATCTGATAAGGAAATTGCAAGACGAAATATTAAAAAAAGAAAGATAGACAGCGATTTTGTGTCTAATTTGAAATTTTTATGCATAATTGCGGCAGCGTTTGTTCTTGCCGGTATAGCATCTTTGCAGTTATATTTATCTTCCCAGCCGCCGATTAAGAATTTGGAACAATTTAAGCCAAATATTGTTACAAAATTTTATTCAGAAGACGGCGAAGTTATAAAAACTTTTACGGCATATACTTTTTCTAAAATTGAATTAAAAGATGTACCGGAAGAGCTTAAAGAAGCAATCATAGCTACCGAAGATAAAAATTTTTACAGGCATGGCGGATATGATATTTTTGGTCTTGTAAGATCAACCATACAGAATGTCCTTGCAGGCCGTGTTGTTCAAGGTGCGAGCACAATTACCCAGCAGCTTGCAAGAATTTTATTCCTATCTAATGAAAAAACATTTACAAGAAAGATTAAAGAACTTGTAATTGCTGCCCGTATTGAAAAAACGATTTCCAAAGATCAGATTTTGGAAATGTATTTAAACAATGTTTATCTTGGCTCCGGTGCATACGGTGTTGAAGGTGCGGCGAAGATTTATTTTAATAAGCATATAAAAGATTGTACATTACCTGAACTTGCGTTAATTGCAGGTTTGCCTCAGGCTCCGTCTGTTTATTCGCCTTATAATAACCTTGATCTGGCGGTTAAAAGACGTAATCAGGTTTTGACCCGTATGTATAAAATGCGTTATATTACAAAAGACGAATACGAAAAAGCAAAAGAAGCAAAAGTTGTTTTGAACGATATGCCGCAGTTTTATACTACAAATAAAGCCCCGTATTTTTGTGATTATATAATGAATGAACTTCAGAAACTCGGTTTCGAGGAAACTGAAATAATCCATGGCGGTTATAAGATTATTACAACTCTTGATTCAAAAGCTCAAAATGCAGCTAATGAGGCTGTAGTAAGAGATTTAAAAAACTGGGGTCTGTCAGGTGATGCAAAACAGGCAGCTGTATTTTCATTTAATCCGACAAACGGGAAGATACTTGTATATGTAGGCGGAAAAGATTATACAAAGACTCAGTATGATAGAGTTACGCAGGCGGTAAGACCTCCGGGCTCTGCATTTAAACCTTTTGTTTACGCTGCAGCTCTTGAAAAAGGTTTAAGCCCCAATGATTTTATAGATGATATGCCGGTTACAATAGGCGGTTGGTCCCCAAGAAATTACGGGAATAAATACAGAGGCAGAATTCCTGTCTACAGTGCCTTGATGGTATCTTCAAACGTTTGTGCGGCAAGAGTTATTCAGGAAGTCGGTGTCCGTTCTGTTATCCAAATCGCGAGAGTTTTGGGAATTGAGACCCCTCTGGAATATGATTATACAATTGCACTCGGTTCAAACGGTGTTAAATTGTTTGAATTTACAAGAGCATACGGCGCGTTTGCAAACGGCGGATATGTTGTTCAGCCTTATGGTATAGAAAGAGTTGAAACATCCCGCGGAAAAGTCGTTTATCAGGCGTCAAAAACAAAAATAACTCACCAATTAAGCCTTAAAACCGCGGCAGAGATGACGGCAATGCTTAGAACCGTAATTACAAACGGTACCGGAGCTGCCGCAAATATAGGAAAACCTGCAGCTGGTAAAACAGGTACTACTGATGATAACAAAGATGCTTATTTTGTCGGCTATACACCGAATATTGTTACCGGTGTCTGGGTCGGAAGTGATGACAATACTGTTATGAGCAAAGGTATTCAAGGCGGTACTGTTCCTGCAATAATTTGGAAAGATGTTATGAAAGTTGCAACACAACCTTATGGCAAGCTTGAATTTAATTATCCGGAAGTTGTTTTGGAACCGTTTAAACTTAATTCTGCAAATATTCAAATTATAAAACAGGGAGAAGGTGAAGAACAGCCTGTTGAAGAAAATCCTGCAGAAGAAAATGGTGAGAAAAAATTGATAAATCCAAAAGACGTTATAAACAGTGTAAAATCAACTATTAATCAAGGGAATACACAACAGGTTCAGCCGTTGAATCTTCCGGCTCCTACTCCACAGCCGGTAAAAACAACCCCATCTCAGCCAGTTCAAATGCCTGCACCGTCACCTATTCCCATGGCAGTTCCGGAGAGTTTGCACTAATGACAAGGCATATTGGTGTTGATGAATCAGGAAAAGGAGATTTTTTTGGACCGCTTTGCATTGCGGGTGTCCTTGTTGATGAAAAGTCCGAAAAACTTTTTGCGGATTTGGGGATAAAAGACAGTAAAAAAATTTCCGACAAAAAAATTCTTGAACTGGAAAAATCAATTCGCGCAAATGCCGTGCATTCGGTTGTTGCAATCTCAAACGGGCGGTATAATGAGCTTTATGCAAATATAAAAAATTTGAACAGACTTCTTGCATGGGGGCATGCAAGAGTTATTGAAAATATTTGTGAAAATAACGCATGCGATTACGCATTATCGGATAAGTTCGGTGATGAAAGTCTTATAAAGTCTGCATTAATGAAAAATGGCAGAAATATTGAATTAAAACAAATGGTGAGAGCGGAAAGTGATATTGCGGTTGCTGCTGCATCAATTCTCGCCCGCGCAACATATGTTCGCAAAATGGCTGAGATGGAAAATGTTTACGGAATAAAATTTCCTAAAGGGTGCGCATCTCAGGTAAAAGATGCTGCAAAAGAGTTTATTTCAAAATATGGTAAAGATAGATTAAAAGAAGTCTGTAAAACTCATTTTAAAACTTTTAATGAAGTGTGAGTATATAATTAACTTACGCACCGGAGAGGGATTAAGAAAAAACAAAACAATGTAATCTTTATTATGCCCTAAGACAACGGCTAAGTTTGCCTGTTTGTTATACAGCATATACTCATAAAATATTATTATGTACATTTTTGTTTTATTTGCTATAATGGACATGAAAAGGGAGAATAGTTATTATTATCAGATTAACACATGCGCATATAATCGGTACGGTAATCGCCTATATACTGGGCGTATTTCTCGTTCCTCTGGTAATCAGTTTTTCCAAAAAAGAAGGACTCGTTGATGTTCCGAATGAGCGCAAAATCCATACTAAACCTATCTCCAGAATAGGCGGTGTGGCTATCTGGACAAGTACTATGCTTACATTCCTATGTCTGGTGTTTTTAAGTTATTATCCTTACGGCAGCCTGCTTTCAGGGATTTTACTCGGCAGCTCTTTGATGTTTTTATTGGGGCTTGTCGATGATATCTATGGTCTTGGCGCAAAATTTAAACTTTTTATTCAGGTCGCAATTGCAACTCTGGTCTATTTATTGGGTGTTCAGATAAATGAAATTCCTTTGTTCGGCGGAATAGATCTGGGAATTTTTTCTTATCCTATAACTTTATTGTGGATTGTCGGTATAAGTAATGCCGTAAACTTTATTGACGGCGTTGACGGGCTTGCGGGTTCTGTTGTAACGGTTAATGCGATTACACTTGCCATAATTGCTGTTGCCATGACGCCTTCCAGTCCCATAAGCGCATTGATAGGGTTTATCCTTGCAGGTTCCATGCTTGCATTTTTGACTTATAACTTTAATCCTGCAAGAATTTTCATGGGTGACAGCGGTGCTTTGTTTTCAGGATTTTTACTTGCAACAATTTCTATAACCGGTGTTATGAAAGCCGCGACTCTCGCAATTATTCTGCCGTTTGTCGTTTTGGCAGTTCCCATTATGGATATAACTTATTCTTCTTTGAGAAGAATTTTTAAGGGTCAGTCGCCTTTTGTTGCTGATGCGGAGCATATTCATCATAAACTTCTTCACGCCGGTTTTTCTCAGAAAAAAACAGTTGTTATTCTCACCTCTGTTGCAATTATTGCCGGTGCTCTGGCGTCGCTGTTTATGGGAACTAATACTATTAAACACTATTTTATTTATATTTTGGCAATTGTGTTAATTATGTTTGCCTTAAATTTGATAAAACTCTTGACAAAAAAATAATTTTCGTTTATAATGCACAACAAAGAAAAGATTTTATAACTCAGTTTTAAATAGTGTTTATTTAAAATATTTAAGTGTAAATCTTTGCCATATTGTGAGAGTATTGAAACTTAATTTAAAAGTTTCAAAAAGTACACGTATAAGGGTTTATATTATGAAAACACAAGAAATTCAACAAAACAATTCAAGCTTAGGACATGGACTCAGATCTGCTGTTATAGGCGGTATTGCAGGTTATGCGGCAAAGTATGCACTTCCACTTACTGCTCAAGAAATGGATAGCGATTATAGACATGTTGTCAATTTAATCAGAAAAAATGCGGTAAAGGCAAAACAGGAATTTTTTAATGAAATAAAAGATTTGCCGACAAGATCACTGGCACATGATACATATATTAATTCCGCAAAGAAATTTGCGAAACATAATATTTGTGCATATGATACAGCATTGAAAAAAATCAGACCTACTGCACCGTTTGTTATTGCAGGTGCCGTAACAGGTTTGGTAAGTTCATTCGTTTATAACGTTTTCAGAACTGATGTTTAAATAAACATTTTTTCGCGTTGAGATTTAATCTTTTGGATAATCTCGGCGTAATTTTTGCCAGTTAATTCCCCGAGGGATTTATACAGCTTTAAAATAGCATTCTGGATATTTTCAGCATTCATATTAACCATATCGCAAGCCATTTCTTCGTTGGACATTGCAAGCCGTGTCATGTCGCGGAAACCGCTGGACGCAATATCAAGAGCAAGTTTGTTATCACTTGCGGTCAAAAACAGGGCTTGTGCAACAACCATTGGCATGTGAGAAATTAATGCAACCGCTTCGTCATGCTCTTTTGGGGTTGTAATAACCGGTTCTGCCCCGAGTTCTCTAATCAAATTTTCTAAATTTGTTCTTGCTTCTTTCGGAACAGCAAAACACGGTGTGATAACCCATCTGGCGCCTTTAAAAAGTCCTTCAAAAGAGTTTTCAAACCCTTTGTGTTCCGTGCCTGCCATAGGATGCGACGGAATAAAAATATAGGGTCTTTCTTTTTGGCAGACAAAAGTTTTGAGGCTGCATACATCGGTTACGATTGTGTCAGGTGGCAAGATGTGTTCAAGTGTATCCAGAACTGCAAGCGTTTTATTCATTGCAGTACATACAAAAACAATTTCGCAGTCTTTCAGGATTGCATAATCCGCCGTGATGTTTGGCAAAATCCCCTGCATGGAATTTGAAACCGCGCGGACGTCATATCCCAGCGCGGTGAGTGATTTAAAAATCGACCCGCCGATTAGTCCTAAACCTACTACTCCGATTTTTTTCATAAAGTTATTGTAGCATATTTTTTGTTTATTTCAAATTGTTTAATTATGTCAAAAGGCAATTTTTTACTTAAAAAATTTTTATTATATCAGTAGGAGAAATTTATGAAAATTAATCCAGGAGTTGTAAAAAATATTGTTCAAAAATATCCAAAGCCTTTTTGTGAGCAATATTGGGAAAATTGGGTAAAAAACGGTCTGCTCAGACAATCAAAAAAAGACTGTGTATCTCTGCATGGTCATTTAAATGGGATAAATCACCATTTTATTTCTCATGCAAATCCTGCAGATTTAGATAATAAATTTTTTGCGACAAAAATAACTCCGAGAAAAATGATTTCAAGGACGGATTTTGAATTTAAAATTATTGCACCAACAGATCAAAAAATTGTCGCATACCGGTGTATTGGTGAAAAACCTAATTTTTTTAGAGAATATGGTCTATATAAGAAAAGTCTTAACGTTAAAAAGGGTGATACTGTTGTTATGAATGAATACGCGTATGCTACATCAGATTTGTCATATGCAAATACTTATATGACAAACAGGCGCGGAATTCTTTATGAAATTGAAATCCCGGAAGGCTCAAAAGTGTCAAGAACAGGATATGGGGTTAGGAATGAGATTGTTTTTCCAAGAAGTTCAAGGTTTAAATGTATTGATACGGAAAAAATAAAAAATGATAACGAAGAATATTTACGTGTAAAATTACAGTATATAAAACCCAAAGATCTGTTTGATAAATAAAATATTTTATATATCTTTATGGCAGAATTGTTTTGTGCCGTCAACATAATCTTTTACGATATGCCCTTGACCGATTAACTTGTATTTATATATAGTTAAACCTTCAAGTCCGACCGGACCTCTTGCATGGGTTTTGTTGGTAGAAATTCCGACTTCTGCTCCGAAACCGTATCTGAAACCGTCTGCAAACCTTGTTGACGCATTAAAGTACACCCCTGCAGAATCAACTTTGTTCATAAATTTCTCTGCATTTTCAATGTTTTTTGTAATAATGCTGTCTGTGTGTCCTGAACCGTAGGTGTTTATGTGTTCAATTGCTTCGTCAAGATTTTTGACTTTTTTAAACGCAAGTGTTGTATCGCCATGTTCAAATGCCCATGTTTCGGGATTGTCAACCAGTTTTATTTCCGCTAATTGAAGTGAAGCAAGAAGTTTTTCCGTATCCGGAAATTTCTCGTGGATTAAAAGAGTTTCAACTGAATTGCAGGCGCTCGGGTACTGGGTTTTTGCATCAACAATAATTTTTATTGCCATATCTAAATCGGCAGTTTCATCAACAAAAATGTGGCAAATTCCGTCGGCGTGTCCAAGAACCGGAATTTTAGTGTTTTCTTTTATGAATTTTACGAGCTTATTGCCGCCGCGCGGGATAATGAGGTTTATGTATTTGTCGCATTTAAGCATTTGGGCAACATCATCACGCGTGAATACCTGCTGCAAAACGTTTTTCGGGAAACCGTCGATTTCGTCAAGAGTTTTGTTAATAATCCCGAGCACGGTTTTATTTGTGTTAATTGATTCTTTGCCGCCTTTCAGTATAACTGCGTTTGCGGATTTTATTGCAAGGGAGGAAATTTGAGCGATTACATCGGGTCTTGCCTCAAAAATTATCCCCAGAACACCTATAGGGCAGCTCACTTTATATAGCGTAAGCCCTTCATCAAGTTCGCGGACGAAAAGTTTTTTATTAACCGGATCTTCAAGTTTTGCAACATCGCGAATTCCCTGAATCATGTCGCGCATTTTGTTTTCGTCCAGTTTAAGGCGGTTAAAGGTGGATTTTGAAATTTCGCCGGAAGTTATAAGGCTTTCAGCGTCATGTAAATCTTTTTTATTGGCTTCAAAAATTTCCGTTTTATTTTTTTCAAGATTATCGGCAATTTTCAAAAGCGCTTTGTTTTTCAAATCGGTTGAAATATCCGCAATCTCTAACGCTGCGGCTTTTGCGGTTTTTGCTATATTTTCAAAATCCATAAATTCTCCTATAAAATAGTAATGTTGTCGCGGGTTATGATAGCGTCGTAGTTTTTAAAGCCGAGAATTTTCAAGATATTATCGGAATGGTGTCCGATAAGTTTCTGGCATGAGGTTGAGCTGTAGTTTACAATTCCGCGTGCAAATTCTTTTTTATCTTCATCAAGAATTGAGATAACGTCGCCTTTATTGAATTCATTAATAACTTCAATAATACCTATTGGCAAAAGGCTCTTTTCCTGTTCGATAAGAGCTTTTTTAGCACCGTTATTAACGACGATTTTGCCGATAATATTTGTAGCGTAACCTATCCAGCGTTTTTTGTCGGGAAGGTTAGTACTTTGCGGCAGGAACATTGTTCCGTAATCTTCGCCCGCAAATATTCTTCTTATAATATAAGGCACAGTGCCGTTTGCAATAAGCATTTTTCCGCCGAAACGGGTCACCATACGGGCTGCCATAAGTTTTGTTTCCATGCCGCCTCTGCCGCCTTCCGATACTCCGGACGCAAGTGCCATAATTTCATCGGTCACCCCGTCAACTTCTTTTATAAGTTTTGCATCAGGGTAATCCTTAGGATTTGCGTCAAATAAACCGTCAATGTTGGACAAAATTACCAGCAAATCCGCATCAAGTTCGCTGGCAACAAGCGCTGATAATTTGTCGTTATCTGAAAAACAAACCTGCATATTTTCATATCTCGGTGCCATTTCTATTGTAGATACCGTGTCATTCTGGTTAATAACAGGAACTACGCCTAATTCCAAAAGTTTATTTAATGTTGTTCTCAAGCTCAAATATCTTGTGCGGATTGAAAAGTCATCTTCCGTCAAAAGAATTTGTGCTGCGACAAGTCCGTAGGTATCAAATCCGTTTTCGTAAAGCGACATCAACTTTCCCTGACCGATAGCTGCACATGCTTGTTTTAATGCAGTGCCTTCGGTACTTTCAAGCCCCAGTCTTTTTTTACCTAAACCTACGGCACCGGAGGTTATTACAATAACTTCTTTTCCTGATTTTACAAGTGCGGATATATCTTCAATAAATGAAAAAATCCTGGGCATGGAAACATTTCCGTCACCATTTCTTAAAATATTTGTACCGAGTTTTATGACAATACGTTTTGCGTTTATAAATTCTTTTCTGTCCATATCTAAAGTATAACAAAAAATGAATATACAAACAATAATTTTTGTCATATACTTTTGTTATGAAAAATGTCAGACAAACAAATATTAATACGCATCGTGATGCGTGGGTTGAAATAAATATTGATAATCTTGAACATAATATTAAAGAAATAAAAAAATATGTTCCTGAAGGTACAAAGTTATTGGGAGTGGTTAAGGCTGATGCATACGGACACGGCGCCGTAATGCTTGCGCCGACTATTCTTGCAAGCGGAATTGATATGCTCGGCGTCGCATCTATTGATGAAGGGGTTGACCTGAGAAATGCAAAAATCGGCTGCGATATTCTTATCCTCGGAGCTGTTCCCGTGTGGGCTGTTGAAAGTGCCGTCAATGCGGATTTGAGTATATCAATTTTTTCAAAAGGTCATATTGAAGCATGCCGTCTGGCATTTGAAAGAACCGGTATTAAACCTAAAGTGCATATAAAATTAGATACAGGCATGAACAGAATAGGTGTTTCTCAAGATGACGCGGTAGAATTTATAAAAGAAGTTCAAAATTCTGATTTTATTAATCTTCAAGGTATTTTTACCCACCTTGCAATGGCGGAAAATATTGAGGAGACTAAAAAACAACTGGATAAGTGGAATAATGTTATATCAAAAATTAATACTTCCGGGTTGCTTTTGCATGTTCAAAATACAGCCGGAACAATGAGCTATACGGTTCCGGGAACTAATATGAGACGTGTGGGAATTGCTTTATATGGTTTGGCTCCGGATTATCCGCCGTGTTTAAAAGATAAACCCGATTTGAAACAATTAATTTCTTTAAAGGGACGTATAGTAAATATTCATACGGCAAAAGACGGTGAAGGTGTGAGTTATTCATATACATACAGGGCAAAAGGTAATAGAATAATTGCGACTATTCCTATTGGATATGCAGATGGTGTCCCCAGAGCGTTATCAAATAAAATCTATGGAGTTTTGAATGGTAAAAAAGTTCCGCAGGTAGGAAATATTACAATGGACCAGATGATGTTTGATATCACAGAAGTTGAGGCGGCACTTGGTGATATTATAATGCTTCTTGATGAAGAAAATTCTATTAATAATTGGGCAAATATGTTAGGTACGATTAATTATGAACTTACGTGCAGGCTGAAAGTCAGATTGCCGAGAGTTTATACGAGGTAGATATGGGAAAAGATTTTGATTTTGGAATTATAGGCTCAGGGCCTGCAGGATACACAGCGGCATTGAGTGCGGCTTCTTCCGGTAAAAAAGTTGTATTATTTGAAAAAGATTTGATAGGCGGTGTATGTCTTAACCGCGGCTGTATTCCTACAAAAACAATGCTGCATTCGGCGGAAGTTTATGAATACATTAATAATTCTCTTGATTTGGGAATTTGTGTTGATAATTGCAAGGTTAATTTTGCTAAGATTGCAGAAAGAAAACGCGCTGTTGTTGAAAAATTGCGCAACGGGCTTGAACGCTCATTTAAAAATGCAGGTATAACCATAGTCAATGCTAAAGCGGCAATTCTTGATAAGAACACCATTGAGGCTGACGGAAAAACATACAGCTGCGAACAAATTATTGCCGCTGTCGGTTCAAGACCGCGTATAATCAATGGCATGGAGTATGATCACAAATTAATTCTGTCATCTGATGACGTTTTGGATTTTGAAAATTTGCCTGAAAGTATTGTAATAATCGGCTCAGGCGCTATCGGTATTGAATTCTCAAGAATTTTGTCGGCTTTTAATGTCGATGTCACGGTTGTTGAAATCGCTCCGAATCTATTGCCGTTAGCTGATATTGAAGTTTCAAAACGCGTTGAAAGAATATTTAAGTCAAAAGGAATTAAATTTTATACAAATACTCCAGTCGAAAAAATCGAAAAATTTGACGATAGTGTGCAAATAAAACTTTCAAACGGTGAAACTCTAAATGCGGATTGCACATTGCTTGCGGTCGGTCGTGTTCCGAATGAAGTTGAAAGAGTCGAAGGTGTTACATATATTGGCGATGTTGCAGGCTCAATCCAGCTGGCACATTTTGCAAGCAAGCAGGCTTTAGAAAAAGTTATCCAAATTCCGTTTGACAAAACGCTTGTTCCGTCAGTGGTTTACGGTAATCCTGAAATCGCCTGGATTGGTAAACGTGAGCAGGATTTGGAATCCGGTAGTTATCAGAAAGCCATGATACCGATTTCCGCTCTTGCAAAATCCCAGTGCGACGGGGCTTTGGATGGTATGATGAAAATTCTTGTACAGGATAATAAGATTATTGGTGCGCACATAGTTTCAAAAGAGGCATCATCATTGATTCAGCAATTAGTTATTGCAATGCAGACAAATACTACAGTGGACGAGTTTAAGGCGGTTTGTTTTGCTCATCCGACGTATTCCGAGGGAATTTTTGAATGTCTTATGAGGTTGCAATAATGCGCGAAAGACTTCCTGAATATCTTAAAAGACCCATAATTGACACCGATAAAACCAGAACCGTCCGGAAAATTTTAAAAACAAAATGTCTTAATACGGTTTGCGAAAACGCGAGATGTCCGAATAAAAATGAATGTTATTCAAAAAACACCGCAACATTTTTGATTATGGGTAATAATTGTACCAGAAATTGCCGTTATTGTAATATTTCCTGCGCGAAACCCGAGCCTTTGGATTTGGAGGAACCGGAGCATATAGCAGAAGCAGTGAAGGCTTTGAATTTAAAATATGCTGTTATAACATCCGTCACGCGTGATGATTTGCCTGACGGCGGCGCTGAGCATTTTGCAAATTGTATTTATCAAATCAGAAAGCTTTCACCAGATACTAAGATTGAAATTCTTACACCTGATTTTAAAGGTGATAAAAAATCTCTTGATATAATTATAAAAGCACATCCGGAAGTTTTTAACCATAATATTGAAACAGTTAAGGATTTATTTAAAACTGCAAGACCGCAGGGGAATTATGATACATCTTTAAAAGTTTTAAAGTACGTAAAAGATAACAGCGATATTTTGACTAAATCCGGTTTAATGGTCGGGCTTGGCGAGACTGTTGGTCAAATTCAAGCCACTTTAAATGATTTGCATGATGTCGGCTGTGATATTGTTACAATAGGTCAATATATCCAGCCATCAAAACAACATTTACCGGTATCAAAATATTATACGCCGGATGAATTCAAGGCATTGGAAGTGTTTGCCCAATCCGCCGGTATTACACATTATCAAATCGGTCCATTGGTTAGAAGTTCGTACAAAGCGGCTGAATTATTTTGATTTCTTTTCTACGATTTTAAATTCATAGCCAAGATAATCCAATAATTCTTGAACCAGTCTGAAGCGTATGCTTCCGGACAGGAACATCTTTGAAAGATTACTCGGGAAAGGCACCTTGTGTCCTTCGGCTTTCATCTTTTTGAGCACTTTGCTCATGGATTTTCCGTTTCTTACGAGAATTACTTTTATTTCCTCATATATATTCATCATATTATTATATTATTTCACCTCTTTGATTTTGACAAAAATAACAACATTGTTATCTAAATGAATAATTATTTTATTATTTATAATAATGAAAATTAAGAATAAGTCATTAAGTTATTGTACTTGTTAAGAAAAATTTTTTATGTTAGCATATTTTTTATAAAATGAGGTATTAAATAATGCAAGCCCGTAGAGCAGCAAGAGAACTGGCCTTTATATTATTTTCCCAGTTTGACAAAAAAATAACAAAATATTCACAAAATGATTTAGAAAATATAATATTAAAGTCTGTAAGAATCTTAACAAGCAATGCAAGTGATGAGCTGAAAACCGCAGTTGGAGCGCTTGTTGATATGAAAAACAGGATTGATGATTATGAAGCGGAACATGAAATAAATCTTAACAGACCGTTAGAAGTTGCAAATTTACCGGTACCTTTACCGATGACATCTGACATGACCGGTCGTATTGATGAGATGATTGATATTGCGGAAAAAGCTTTGCTGGCGTTGGAAATCGCTGAATTCACCACGCTTGAATCTCAAAATGACGTCAAAAATTACGCAATTAAAATTGCGGAATTGTTCCAAAAAAATCATGAAGAAGTTGACAAAACTATTCAAAAGTATTCAAAGGGCTGGGATATTGACCGTTTGGTAAAAATGGATAAAGATATCTTGAGAATTGCTATTGTTGAACTTTTGTATATAAAAGACGCACCGATGAAGGTTGTTGTTGATGAAGCGCTTGAATTAGCCAAAAAATATTCAACAGATGACAGTTCGGCTTTTATTAACGGAATTCTGGCAAAAGTTATTATTGATAACGGATTAAGTTAATGTTTAAGTTTTTTTCGGAAAGTTTTGACAATTTTAAGAAAAAAATATCAAATACCGCATCTAATTTGGTCGGAAATGTTGTGAATTCCGTATCTGAAGAGGCGGAATTTTCGGAATTTGTCCTTGATGACATGGAAGATTTGTTGATAGGTGCGGATTTGGGCGTGAATTATGCGGCAGAACTGGTTGACAATCTTAGAAATCAGGACAAAATAAAGCCGTCCGATGTTAAAAATTATTTAAAATCAGAATTTGAAACAGTCTTAGAAAACGCCGGAAGTAATGTGTTAAATTATAAAGACGGGGACCTAAACATATATTTCATTACAGGTGTTAATGGAGCGGGTAAAACTACATTAATCGGTAAATTGGCTTATAAATTCAAAAACGAAGGTAAAAAGGTTTTAATTGCAGCCGGTGACACTTTTCGTGCGGCAGCTGAGGAGCAGCTTGATATCTGGTCAAAGCGTGCCGGTGCGGATATTGTAAGACGTGATAAGGCTGATCCTGCCTCTGTTGTTTATGAAGCTATACAAAAGGCTAAAAATGAACGTTATGATGTAATTCTGGTGGATACAGCCGGCCGCTTGCAGAATAAATACAATTTAATGGAAGAACTAAAAAAGATTAAATCAGTCATTGATAAAAATGCGTCGGAAAATTTGAGGGAGTGCATGCTTGTTTTGGATGCAAATACGGGACAGAACGGTTTGCAGCAGGCAAAAGTTTTTGCAGATGCCGTGAATTTGACATCTGTTGCCTTAACAAAACTTGACGGATCAGCAAAAGGCGCAATAGTTCTGGCAGTTGCAAAGGACATGAAACTTCCTGTCAAACTCGTCGGCATTGGCGAAAAAATGGAAGATTTGAAAAATTTTAATTCTAACGAATTTATTCAAGCTTTGTTTGAATAATTTACATAAAAACTATTATCGGTATATGTCAGCATTTTCTTTCTCTTTTTTTGCGAAGAAAAGAGAAAGAAAACGCTGGCAAAAGAAAGAGAAACACGCTATTTACTTGCAATCCTTTGGATTGCTCAAGCCCTGACGGGCGCACTACGTGCCGTTTTAGCTCTCCCCCACCCCTTGAGGGCGGGGGAAGAATTTCAACACGAGCTTTGCGAGTGTTAGAAATTCAAGGGGCGGGGTATTCGCTAAAATCTCTTACCGCGCCTATAATCACGGCGCGG
>CALVBW010000013.1 GCA_944325945.1 Candidatus Gastranaerophilales bacterium
GCTATCGCGGTATTAATGCTGCGTAGCGGCTCCGCGTCGTGATTATAGGCGCGGTAAGAGATTGCAGGATTTTAGCCCCTCTCCCGTCCTTAGGACACCCTCTCCCCAAAGGGGCGAGGGATAAAATACTGCAACGGCACGGAGTGCGCCCGTCAGGGCTTGAGCAATCCGTAGGATTGCAAATAAATAGCGTGTTTTTCTTTTTCGGTTCACTTTTTCTTTTTACATCGCAATAAAAAGAAAAAGTGAACAAAAAGACATACCGATAATAGTTTTTATGTTAAGTCGTTTTGTTAGGGCTGTACAATTTATGCCGCGCAAAAAAAAGACTTCTTTTTTTAAGAAGCCCCTTGGAATTCTGTGTCAAATTCCTCGTGTAAAAGGTTAGTAGGTAGAAGGTAGTGTGTATAAAATCTTTTAGTTATATCTTTCTTATATATTATTAAAATACAATTGATATAATTAATTGCTTAAAAAATATTTATTGTAACAAAAATTAACAAAGTGCTAATCTTTTTGAGTTATAATTGTTTTGCGAAAGGAAAAATATGAAAATAGCAATTTATCCGGGAAGTTTTGACCCTATAACGAACGGACATTTGGATGTATTAAATACGAGCGCCGAAATTTTTGACAAAGTTATTATCGCAGTTGCGCGAAATTCTGAAAAGAATGCATTTTTGAGTGTAGATGAACGTGTAAAGCTTATACGAGAAAGTGTAGGGCATATTGAAAATGTTGAAGTGGATTCATTTGACGGATTAACAATTGAATATGCCAGAAAAAAGGGTGCGGAAGTTTTAATAAGAGGGTTACGTGCGGTGTCAGATTTTGAATACGAAATGCAGCTGTCACAGACAAACAGTGCTCTGGCACCGGATATTCAAACGGTATTTTTGATTACAAAACCGGAATATAACTTTATTTCATCAAGTACGGTGCGTGAAATTTTGCAGAATAACGGCGATATTTCAAAATTTGTGCCGGAACCCGTCTTTAAATATTTAACCAATCGTTAAATATGTTAAAATATATGTTTTAAATTTTTTTGAATTATTTGACAACTGCTATGCCCTCGGGGTAGAATGCATGTTAGATAGAAAGGTACATGGGGAGATCATGCAGCAAAACGGAGTATACGATTTACTGAAAATGTTAGAAATTTCTCTGGAAGAAGGCTTTCCGATAGTTCCGAGAAAATATACAATAGTAAAAACACGCGAAATAGAAACATTAATAGACAGAATATATGCGTCACTTCCGGTTGAAGTTCAGGAAGCAAGAGCATTTTTGCGTCGCAGAGATGAGCTTCAAATTGAAGCACAACAGAAAGCTGAAAAAATTATAAGTGATGCACAAAAAGAGGCTGACAGAAAATTGTCTGAAGCTGACTTTATTAAAGCACTTGAAAGAGAAGGCAACAGAATCAGAGCACAGGTTCAGGAAGAATGTGAAGAAATTAAACGTAAAGCATTTGAAGAAGCTGAAAGTGTTCGTCATCAGGCACGGGAAGAAGCTATGAAAACCCGTGAAGGTGCAGAGTTGTATGTGGAACAAGTTCTTACTAACCTTGAAGGCAACCTGACACAGCTTCAACAGGTAGTTAAGAACGGACAAGTGTATATGGAAAAACTCAGAACGGATTCTCTCGGATCTTATGATGTTCCTCCTTCTAAGATGTCTGGTGACAGACGACCGATTGAATTCTAAGAGTAGTGATATAAATCTGCCGGCATATGCCGGTATTTTTTTATGTATGAATTGTTACAATTCATTTGCATTTTATTTTGTTTGGGTTATCATAAAATCATAAGCCGAAAAATAGAATGTGGAATTCTCTCACATTCTATTTTTAAAAGGTCAAAAATCAGATAACAAAAAGGAATATAAAAATGGGTATCAAAGGAAAAAATGACAGAATGGTAGTTCTTGCATGCGAAGATTGCAAAGAAAGAAACTACACAACAGTAAAAAACAAAAAGAATACGAAAGACAGATTGGAACTTTCAAAATACTGTCCGACTTGCAAAAAACACACCACTCACAAAGAAACAAAATAGGTCGGGCTGAGGACGCCGATAACAACGGAGTCAGGGGGATTATATCCCCGATAAGCGTCCTTAGTTCAGTTGGTAGAACGTCGGTCTCCAAAACCGGATGTCGAGGGTTCGAGTCCTTCAGGGCGCGATTTAACTAAAAAGGAAATACAAAATGGATAAATTTATTAACTCATTACAAACATATTTCAGAGGCGTAAAAACCGAATGGGGCAAGATAAGCTGGCCTGAAAAACGTCAGGTCGTTACAGAAACCGTATTCGTAATTATTATCGTATTTGTATTTACCGTTGCAATTTATTTGATGGATATTATTTTCAAAGGACTTTTCGGTCTTATAAAATAAAGGTGGCTTATGACTAAGAAACAAAAATCAATGGAAGAAGAATTAAACGAAGATTTGCAGGCTGAAAAAGCTGAAGCAGCAGCACAAGAAGAAGCTGATAACGCAGAAAAGCAGGCAAAGAAAAATCAAAAACGCTGGTATATTGTCCATACATATTCAGGTCATGAAAATAAGGTTAAAGTAAACCTTGAAAAACGTATTGAATATATGAATATGGGTGAAAAAATCTTCAGAGTTGAAGTTCCGCAAAAGACAGTTACCCAGATGAAAGGCGGCAAAAAACAGGAACGCGAAGAAAAAATCTTCCCGGGCTATGTTCTTGTCGAAATGATTATGGATGAAGACAGCTGGTATGTTGTAAGACACACAGCAGGGGTTACAAAATTTGTAGGCTCTGCCAAAAAACCGATTCCTGCACGCGACAGCGAAATCAAAAAGATTATTCACCGCTCATCTTCTCAAACTGAAAAAATCGAATTGGATGTTAAAGCAGGTGATAAAGTCAGAATTATTTCAGGACCTTTTGCAGACTTTATTGCAGATATTATTGAAGTATATCCTGACAAATCCAAACTTCGTGCAAATGTTTCAATTTTTGGACGTGAAACTCCTGTTGAATTGGAATATAAACAAATTAATAAATTATAAACCCATGGCACAAGGTGCCGAAATGTAGTACAAAGATGTGGAAGGATCAGGGTGGACGTAATAACTGTCAACCTAAGACCGCTAGAACCACAAAAGGAGAAAAAAATGGCAAAAAAAGTAGTAGGAAAAATCAAGCTTCAAATCGAAGCCGGAAAAGCAAATCCGTCACCGCCGGTTGGTCCTGCTTTGGGTCAGCATGGTGTGAACATTATGGATTTCTGTAAGCAATTCAATGCTAAAACAGAATCTCAGGCAGGATATATTATTCCTGTAGTTATTGATGTATATGAAGACAGAAGTTTTTCATTCATCGTAAAATCACCTCCGGCACCGGTTTTAATCAAGAAAGCTCTTAACCTTTCAAAAGGTTCAGCAACTCCAAACAAAGACAAAGTTGCTGAAATCACAAGAGAACAGCTTGAAGAAATCGCAAAAATAAAGATGAATGACTTAAACGCAACAACTATGGACGCTGCAGTTGAAATGATTAAAGGTTCATGCAGAGCTATGGGCGTTACTGTAAAAGAGTAAGGATGGAAGGATAATTATTATCGTGTCATCCTTTATTTCAGGATCTCTTAATACCACAGCGATAAGATGCTGAAACAAGGTTGATACAGATTATAATTTCCGCTAATACCACGAAAGGAAAATAAAATGTCAAAATTAACTAAAAAACAGAAAAAAATGCAAGAAATGCTTGAAGGTTTTGTACAGCCTTCCACAGCAGTTGATGCAGTTAAAAAATTACAGGAAATAGCAAAAGAAGTTTCCAAATTCAACGAAACTGTTGAATGCCATATGAGATTAGGTATTGATGTAAGACAGGCAGACCAGCAGATTAGATCAACCGTCGTATTGCCGGCAGGTTTGGGAAAAGATGTCAAGGTTTGCGTTATAGCAAAAGGTGCAAAGGCAACCGAGGCAAAAGAAGCAGGAGCTGATTTTGCAGGCGCTGAAGAAATTCTTGAAAAAATCGAAGGCGGCTGGTTTGACTTTGATACACTTATTGCAACACCTGACTGTATGGGCATGCTCGGTAAATTAGGTCGTGTTTTGGGTCCTAAAGGCTTGATGCCGAACCCGAAAACCGGTACTGTTACAATGGATATTGCAAATGCCGTTAAAGACGCTAAAGCAGGTAAAGTTGAATATAGAGCCGACAAACAAGGCATGATTCACTGCCCTATCGGCAAAATCCAATTTAAAGAAGAAGATTTGATTAAAAACTATGCAACTTTAGCTGATGCAATATTGAGAGCAAAACCGTCATCCGCAAAAGGTACTTATGTAAAATCAGTTTACCTGTCTACCACAATGGGACCCGGTATTAAAATTGATCCTAAGAACTTTGCGGCTGAAGTTAAAGAACTTATTGCTTAATGAGTTGATAAATAAAAAAGCACTTCCTTTATGGAAGTGCTTTTTTCATGGTATAATAAAACTATATGGAACGAGGATTATTTATAACATTTGAGGGCGCTGACGGATGCGGAAAGACAACACAGCTGAAACTTCTGGCGGAATATTTAACGAAAAAAGGTTATGAAGTTGTGATTACGCGCGAACCAGGAGCTAAGGGTCTGGGCGAAAAAATCAGGGAAATCCTTTTGAATTACGATGGTGACGTGTCAGACAGATGTGAGTCGTTTTTGTTTCTGGCAGACCGAGCGCAGCATATTGATATGATTGTGAACCCTGCGGTTTGTGCCGGGAAAATTGTACTTTGCGACAGGCATACGGACAGCTCCGTTGCTTATCAGGGATATGGCAGAGGATTGCCGGTTGAGAGAATAAAAATGCTTAATGAACTTGCGGTGAACGGCAGACATCCTGATTTAACTTTTGTGTTTGATATAGATGTGGAAACCTCAATGAGCCGTGTGGGTCAAGTTAAGGACAGAATGGAATCCGCCGGCATGGAGTTTTTCAATCGTGTACGGGAAGGGTATCTTGAAATAGCAAAACAAGAACCTCAAAGGGTTAAGGTTCTTGATGCGTCAAAATCTATTGATGAAATTCACACGGAAGTCGTTAAACTTTTTGAAGAACTTTTATAACATCAATTACGTCAAGTCCTTTGAATTCCGCGATTTTTTTGATGTTATCCGGATTTTTTGCCGCTTCTTTCGCCAAAATTGCACCCACAATCGCCTCTAATTGCGACATTGGCATCATGTTATTCGGCAAATCTTCAAAGCCCCATTCGTATTTCAAAGCCTGCTGCAGAAATTTGCAGTCAGCCGGAGAACGCTCTTTGTAGCATGAATTCAAATGCATGCTTTGCCGCGTCAAATACAATTCAAAACGGTCAACGGGAATTCCTTTTTCATTGAGTTCTCTGAAAAAATCAGACCCGCGGGTTGCGTATCGTTGAGTCCAGTTGTCCTGATTCGGCATGTGAGGGTTTGTTGCAACAAGTTGGTATGGTTTTGACAAAACCCGCCATTTGCCTTCAAGCATTGTTCTGTCCCACGGCATTGAAACGCAGATTTTTGATTGCTTTAAAGATGAATAATTCTCAAAAAAGAATATAATATCGTTCATCTTGTAGTATTTATCTACGAGAATTAATTTGCCAAATTCATCTATAATTGCCAATCCTGAATCAACAGTCGATCCGGAAGACAAGGATAAGCCTATATAGTAATTCATTTTTTCTCCTACGGCATTAATTGTGTTAAAATCAACGGGCCGTCTTCTGTTACCATAACAGAGTGTTCAAAGTGCGCTGAAGGTTTTTTGTCTGCCGTACTTACAGTCCAGCCGTCAAGCTCGTTTACAGTAACCTCATCGCAGCCGAGATTAAGCATCGGCTCAATTGCGATTGCCATACCGGTTTTTAAATGAGTTTTGTCGCCTACGCTGTAGTTGAACAAAAAAGGATCTTCATGCATGCTGTGTCCGACACCGTGACCGCCGTATTGTCGTACAATTCCGAATTTTTCACGGTTTGCAACACGTTCAATTGCCGCTGAAACATCATCAAGCACATTGCCTTCCCTCATCTGTTCAATTCCTGCAAAAAGTGATTCCTCTGTTGTTGCAAGAAGTCTTTGAACATCAGCGGAAATTTTTCCGACCGGATATGTCCAGGCGCCGTCCCCGACAAGCCCGCCATAGGTTGCGCCGACATCAATGCTTATGATATCGCCTTCTTTTAAAATCCTTTTTTCTGACGGAATTCCGTGTACGACTTCTTCGTTAATTGAGGCGCAGATTGATGCCGGAAATCCGTTATATCCCAAAAATGTCGGAATCGCACGGTTTTCTTTGATTATTTTTTCGGCAATCGCGTCCAGTTCTTTTGTGGAAATCCCCGGTTCTATTACTTCACGCATTTTTTGATGCACCAGCGCAACAATGTGGCCGGCATGGCGCATTCTTTTTGTTTCTTCTTTTGATTTTCTGTTAATCATTGATAACTTTTAATAACCTTTCCCAAACTTCTTCAATTGTTCCGTTTGCATCTATTGATTTCAAAACACCTTTTTTTGTATAGTATTCCACCAGAGGTGCTGTTTCTTTGTTGTAGGTGTCAAATCTTGACTGTGCAACCTCTCTTGTGTCATCTTTTCTCTGAGTAAGTTCAGCACCGTCTTTGTCGCAGTGACCTTCAACTTTCGGCGGTTTTGACAGGAGATTATAGATCTCTCCGCAAACAGGGCATGAACGGCGGTTTACAATCCTTTCGACAAGCAGGTTTGTGTCTATGCCAAAATATATTGCAGAAAATCTGGTTTCAATACCTTTATCAATTTCTTCGTTCATTTTTGTAAGCTGTTCGGCCTGCTCGGTGCTTCTCGGAAAACCATCTAAGATATAGCCGTTTTTGCAGTCATCCTGTGACAATCTGTTTTTAATAATTCGTGTAACAAGTTCCACCGGAACAAGCTGACCTTTATCAATATATGATTTTGCCTCTTTGCCGGCTTCGGTTTCGTTTTTAATCTCAGCTCTCAAAAGTGAGCCTGTGTCAACATGCGGTAGTTTTAAATATTCTGACAAAGTGTTTGTCTGTGTTCCTTTTCCGCACGCCGGCGGCCCCAAAAAAATAAATTCTCTTTTCATAATCTCTCCTTTTATAAAATAAAGGGCATTAAAGCCCTTTATTATGTATCAATATTTGTTGCATAAACCGCATTGGATTCAATGAATTCGCGGCGCGGTTCAACTTTGTCGCCCATAAGTACGTCAAACAACTGGTCGCAAAGCATTGCATCTTCTATGTTTACCTTTAAGAGTGTTCTTGTCGCAGGATCCATTGTAGTTTCCCACAGCTGCTGCGGCATCATTTCGCCTAACCCTTTGAAACGCTGGATTGTCAAGCCTTTTTGACCTCTGTCATCAATCAGTTTTTGCAGTTTTTCAAATGATGTTATTTCATATTGTTCCGTATCGGTTTCTAAAATAAGGCTTTGTTCTTCTTCAATCAAAAAGTCTCTGATTAAAGGGTATGCTGATTTCAATCGTTTGTATTCGGAACTTTTTACGATACTCTGGGTTATCATAACGTGTTCTTCTTCGTTTAAGTTCAATTGAATTGCATATTTTGCGTTTTCAGGATTGTATTTTAAAGAGCAAACGTAATTTTCAGCCTCTTTAATATTGTAGTTTTTCGCGTGATCCTGCAAATAGTGGTTAAGATATTCGATAACCTCGTTCATTCTTGACTGGTTTTCAAAATCTTCAGGCTCAATATTTGATCTTACAAGCCCTCTTAAAACAACCGCAGGATATAAATTCAAAATCGGGTTGTTGTATGAATTATAAAAAGCTGACATGTTTTTAATCAATTCCAACAATTCTTCGCCGGATTTTACTTTGGACTTTGTTTTGTCTGAAAGCGAAAGGTTTTTAATTCCGCGTTCTTTAAGCATCTTGTCAAGAGCGTGTTCATTAAATAGATATTCCGAAACTTTACCCTGAGTAACCTTAAACAGCGGCGGCTGTGCAATATATACAAAACCGTTTTCAATCAAAGGTCTTGCATAGCGGAAGAAGAAAGTCAGCATCAGGGTTCTGATGTGAGCGCCGTCAACATCCGCATCAGTCATGATAATTATTTTGTGGTAACGAAGTTTTTCAAGGTTTACTTCTTCACCGTTTTTACTAATATTTATACCGAATGCCTGCACCATTGATTGAATTTCGTTGTTGCCGTAAATTCTGTCAAGACGTGCTTTTTCAACATTTAAAATTTTACCTCTCAACGGCAAAATTGCCTGAAACATTCTGTTTCTGCCCTGTTTTGCGGAACCGCCCGCAGAATCTCCCTCAACAATAAAGATTTCGCATTTTTCCGGTTCTCTGTTAGAGCAGTCTGCAAGTTTGCCGGGCAGGGTTGAATTTTCAAGAACGGTTTTGCGTCTTGTTAATTCTCTTGCTTTTCTTGCCGCTTCACGGGCGCGTTGTGCCTGAAGTGTTTTTTCCAGAATTGTTTTTGCAATTTTCGGGTTAAATTCAAGCCATTCCTGAAGTTTATCTCTCACGGCGTCCTGAACTGCGCCCATAGCTTCTTGAGAGCCTAATTTTTCTTTTGTTTGACCTTCAAATTCCGGATTCGGAAGTTTTACGCTGACAATAGCGGTCAAACCTTCGCGGACGTCTTCGCCGGAGAGGTTCTGGTCAGAATCTTTCAGGATATTGTTTTTTCTCGCGTAATCATTCAAAACACGCGTAATTGAGTTTCTGAAACCTGTCAGGTGCGTTCCGCCTGAATTTGTATTGATGTTGTTTGCAAACGACAGGACGCTTTCCGTATAAGCATCCGTATATTGCATTGCAACTTCTACCTGCATATTATCCACAACTTTATCTATGTAAATCGGTTTTTCGTGGAGTACGTTTTTGTTTTTGTTTAAAAATTCAACGTAGCTTCCGATACCGCCTGCGTAGTGGAAAACTTCTTCTTTATTTGTATGTCCGTCAATAAAGATTATTTTTAAGCCTTTATTCAAAAACGCCATTTCGCGGAGTCTGTTGGCAATAACATCGCGGTCGATTTCGGTTGTTTCCGTGAAGATTTCAGGATCAGGCCAGAAAGTCGTTTTTGTACCTGTTTTGTCTGTGGGTTCGCATTTTTCAACCGGTGCAACAGGTTCACCTCTCATGTATTCCTGACGCCAGACGAATCCCTGTCTTGAAACCTCAACGATGTATTTTTCGGAAAGTGCGTTTACAACTGACGCACCAACCCCGTGAAGTCCGCCTGATACTTTATATCCGCCGTCACCGAATTTTCCGCCCGCGTGAAGTACGGTGTGTACAATCTCCAGTGCGGATTTGCCGGTTTCGGGTTTTATATCGACCGGAATCCCGCGGCCGTTGTCTTCGACTGTTACGCTGTTATCAATATTCACGGTAACTTTTATTTCAGTACAAAATCCCGCTAAAGATTCGTCAATTGAGTTGTCTACAATTTCATATATACAGTGGTGCAAGCCGCGTTGTGAAGTTGAACCGATATACATACCGGGTCTCATACGAACAGCTTCCAACCCTTCCAGAACTCTGATGTTGCTTGCATCATAATGATCCGATGTCTTGGTTTCAATCTCTTCCAGTTGTTCGTTAATCTGTGTTTGTTCCACTTGTTTTAACGCTTCTATCCCCTTATCAATATCTTGTGTGCTTTCAGCCATGCTTTCCCCCTAATCGTCTGTTTTTATACCAATATCATAACATAAACAAGCGCTTTTTGCCAAAATCTTTACCTTATGTAAAGTATTGCATATATATTGTATGGTATGTTATTATAATTAAACAGGTTATTATATAAGGAGGAAAGCCATGAGAAATAAAAAGTTTAAAAATATCGGGGGGGGGCGACTCCTCTAGGTAGACAGGACAAGGGTTCTGGTGATATATGTTGGGAAAAGATACTAAGATACTATGATACTAAGGCAGTAAGAGGTAACAGAAAAGTAGGTGGGCATTACTATGCCGACAGAAAATATACCAAAACAATTGACACAATAGATAAAACAAATTATAATTCTAATATGATGAATTATAAATCAGAGATCCTGCGGAAAAACCGGACATTTTTCACAAAATCGAAGATTTTGGAAAAAGTAGTCAAACAAGTTCAGGATGACAAATTAGTGAGCGAAGCTCACAGAAACCACAAACCTCACTTTACTCACTCCACTCACTTTACTCACTCCACTCACTTTATTCACGCAAAGCGTGCAGCTTTTACTTTAGCAGAAGTGTTAATCACCCTCGGCATAATCGGCATTGTGGCTGCAATGACAATTCCGACATTAATTGTAAAGTATGAGAAAAAACAGACCGTTACTAAATTGCAAAAAATGTATTCAATATTAAATCAGGCTTATTTGTTTGCAAAAGCCGACGGCGGTGACAATATATTATTAAATAATATTAATGGTAATTTTGATATGGATTCTGAAACTGCACACAAAAATGTAGCAGATTTCATGGAAAATTACTTTTTGCCACACTTAAAAGTTGCTAAAAACTGCGGGCTTTCAACTGATAATGCCTGTTTTGGAGAAAAACACAACAGTCCGTCTAATGATCAGAATATGGCAACTTATAAATATAATGTAATTTTGCAGGATGGCTCATCTGTATCTGCTGTATATAATTCATCAAAGTGTGATGAAAATGGTGTGTGTATGTCCGGCGGATCTATATTGTTTTGGCTTGATATAAACGGAACAGCAAAACCTAATATGGCAGGTAAGGATTATTTTCTTGTTAAGATCACTCCTGACTCAGGGAATATAGAATTTTATAATGCAAGTGCCGGTAATATGGACGAAAGAACAGCGCTTTTGGAAGATTGCAACAATAGTGGATGGCGCAGATCATGCGCAGCATTAATCAAATATGACGGCTGGAAAATAAGCGACGATTACGACTGGTAAATTATTTACCGGCAAGCTTTTGACCTATCATTTCGTTAAGGATTGATTTGGCGGTTGAAAGCTGTACATCGTTTTGTTTTTTGACGTCTTCCATAGTAAAGTTGACTTCAATGTCGGGAGTTATACCCTTTTTATTGATATCCGTGCCGTTGGGGGTTAAATATTTTGCGATTGTAAGGTTTAATCCTGTTTCATTCGGCAGCGGAATAATCTTTTGCACCATTCCTTTGCCGTAAGTTTGGGAGCCTAAAAGTTTTGCTTTTTTGTAATCTTTTAGCGCCCCTGAAAGAATTTCGCTTGCGCTTGCGCTTGCCCCGTCAACAAGCACTATCATCGGTTTGTTTACGTTAAATTCCGTGTCCTGTGCATAAATATCATATTTGAAGCCGTTTCTGCCGACAATGCTTACGATATTCCCTTCAGGAATAAAAAGATTTGCTATAAATATTGCATTTGGCAGCAGCCCTCCGGTATTACCGCGCAAATCAAGTATTAACCCGTCTGTCTTTTTGGTTTTTTCAAGTGCTTCCAAAAATTCATTGGGTGTTGTTGAGCCTATAAAAGTCATAATCTGGATGTAGCCGATATTTTTATCAACTGAACTTTTTACTGTTTTTATTTTGATTTCTTTTCTTATAACTTTTTTGGTAAATTTATCTTTGCCGCGCAAAATATTCAGTTCGACAAAAGTGTTTTCAGGACCTCTGACCATGTTTGCGACATCCGAAAGCGGAAGACCGTTTACGTCTTTTCCGTCAATTGATGTTATTATATCACCGTTCTGCAGGTTGGCGTATTGTGCGGGTGTGCCTTCCATGACGCTTATTATTTGAACTTTGCCTGAAGTCGTTGCTATATTTACTCCGATGCCGGTAATTTTTGAATTTATTGAGGTATTTTGATCTGCGTATTCGGATTTGCTCATATAACGGGAATATGGATCCTCAAGGCTTTCAAGCATGGTTTGGATTGCTACTTTTGCATCTTCATCTGTTTTGATTTTTCCCCTGTAGTGCTCTCTCCAACGACTCCAGACTTGATGATTCATTGAAGCGTCATAGTAATTTTCCCGTATTGTTTCCCATGTGTTGTCGAAAAGTTTTTGTGAAGAAACTTGTTCGCGGTTAATCATTTCGTCGTTGTTATTGCTGAATATGGGACTGTGTACACTCAAAAATAATCCGTTGAGTGCAAATAATGCCGCCACAATAATCAGAAATAATATTAACTGCTTTTTCTTCATACGAATATTTAACAACAAGGGATTTTTATAATCAATATACTTTTTTAGTAACCCATGCAGGTTTTATTTTTATAAATCTTCAAATCCCGGTGATGTGGACGGCAGATTTTTGTAGCCTTCATTTTGGACTACTGTTTTTTTGATGTATTTATTTGTGTAGTTGCCTTTTTCAAATAATTTTTTCAATGTGTTTTCTCTGTCAACAAGCGGGTGCAGGTTATCGTCTCCGCTTTCCGGAAATTCTCTTAGAATTTCACACCAGACAGATGCTTCCATTGTCCAGGCATAAGTTTCTTCTGCAAGTGAATTGTATTCGTCCTGATGTAAGGCTTCGTGTGACAAAAGTGCTGCTATTGCGCCCGGAGGTGCGTCTTTGTGGCGGGGATTGATAAAAATGTATAATCTTTTTCCTTTTTTCCAGCCTAAAGCGTCGAAAGATGCATAGTCTTTATTAATTGCGCCGAGATCTCTGAATTCGATTTTTACGGGGCGTTCCGTAAGGTTATTCCCTAAAATCGCTTTTCTGGAAAAGTCGCCGGTTGTATTTTTGAGCATATCAAGTGCAACATAGAAAATTTCATCCTTGCCTACGGATTTGTACTGGGGTTTGATTTGCTCAATGTATTCCCGTGTGTATTTTTTCGGAAAATTTACGGGAACAACGTCATCTTCTTCTTTTGCTAATGCCGGCGTTAAGCTTATACCGGCTATTATTAGTGCTGTAAGTATTTTTTTCATATATCCGCTAATCTCTCCAATTTGTTATATTTTATATTATACTTATATATTTTTTTAAGGCAAATGCAAAAGAATTTTTTCCGCCAAATTTTTGTTTACCTGTAAAAATGTAACTAAATGTTAAGGATGATTTAAATTTGTCGGAAAAGCATTTATAATGCATAATATGAGGATATTCTGCAATGGTTTCAAGGGCAATTATTTTAAAATCAAAGTTTTTTTAATAAATGTGTAGGTGTTATTCAGAAAGGTAGGTATTATGTCAAGCGGATTATTTTTGCCGAGAGTTGGAGGTTATAATATTGCCAGGATAGGTAAAGATCGTTATTCTGTGGCGGTGAACAACGGAAATTATGGTGCCTGTGTAATGAATAAAGCTCAATTTGATCAGTTTATAGCAGAGCAGAAAAGCAAAGGAAATGTTAAGCCGCCTGTTGCAAGAAATGCGGCTTTTGCGCTCGGTGGTTTAGGTGTTCTTGCAGTGGCTGCGGACTTCCTTTTTGCTAAAGGAAAACATGTCAAATCATTATTGGGAATGTATTCCAAAAAAGATATTGCCAGAAATCGTGTAGAAAGTCATGTCGTCAAACGTAAAGAACTTACGGATGCCGCAATAACCGGAGATATAAATAAACTTGTTACTGAAGGTAAATTGAAATCCGGCGATAAAGTTGGCGTTTTTAAATTCGCGGATTTAAAAGGTAAAGGCGTTGATCCAAAAGCTTTGCATCTGCAGGATAATGCTGTAGTTATGGCGTTAGAGGACGGTTCCGTGCTTAAAATTTACGATACAAATGCATTGAATGACGGTGCTAAATCCTTGCTCCAAAAAGGTACATTGGATGTGGTAGGTTAATTTTTAAGGTGCCTTTCAGGCACCTTATTTTTTGCAAATTTTATTGATTTTTTCTGTTTAATGCAGCGAGTTCTTTGTATAAAAGTTTGTATTCAGTTGAATTATCGATGCTTTCGGCTTCTGAAATATATTCAAGTGCTGTTTTTATATCATTTTTTGCTTTATATATTTTACTCATTTCAGCATAATACTCAGGGTTTGTGACGTCGTATGTGATTGCACGTTTCATACATTCAATTGCTTCGTCATAATCTTCTTCCGTAATTCTTACAAGTGCAAGATAATAATAGCCCTCAGAACAGTTCATATCAAGAGAAAGCGCTTCTTGCGCGTAAGTTTTGCACTTTGAATAATCTCCGCTTAAATATGCTGTTCTCGCGCCAAGTACATAACCGTATACGTAATTCGGATTTAATTTTAATGTTTTGTCTGCCAGTTCAAGTGATTTGTCGTATTTTTTTTCTTTTATATATATATCAGCCAGATCGGTTATGTAATTTAAATTCTCCGGATTGCGTTCTATTACTTTTAAAACGGTTTGTTCAGCTTTTTCAAACATATCAAGCAGTCCGTAAGTTTTGCCCAGCGAAAGCAGTGTGAAATCATCATCGCAGCCATCTTTTATATTCTCTTCAAGAATGGTTTTTGCCTGCATAAATTCTTTTTTATTATCTAGTAATAACGCTTTTAATACTCTTGTCGCATAATGTTTAGGTGCTGTTGAAAGTATTGCGTCAACTTCTTTTTTACATTTATCAAAATCTGTTGTCTCATAATACAGATAGCAAAGTGAGTATCTGTAATCCATATTGTCCGGCGCAAGGTAAATTGCATTAGAATAAGCTTTTTTAGCTTCTTCCATCCAGCCGTTAAAAAAGTATGCGTTACCAAGATTGTAGTGATAAACAGGGTTATTTTTATTTATAAAAACCGCTTTTGAAAAACATTTTATTGCTTCCGTGAAATTCATATCGTCAAGCGCAAACAGCCCCTGATAATTCAAAATTTCGGCATTTTCAGAATTTTTTCCGAAACTTTCAAAAATTTCACGTGATTTTTCCTGATTATTTTCATCAAAATAAATTTTTCCGAGCAAAATTTTGATGTCATTGCAGTCTTCATTTTGATGCTTGATTAAAAGTTCTTTGGCTTTTTCAATCTCGCCGTTATTGTATAGTGCATTTGCAATTTCGTATATTACATCCGCATTTGAAAACTCGGAGTTCTCATAGTTTTTAAGTTTGTCGGTAAGGTTTAGTTTGCCTGCCAGTATTACAATTTCTTTTAAATTCTCAGGATTTTTGTTTAGCTCAAAAAGCTTTTCAGCGAAGTGGAGAGATTTTTCATAATCTTTGTTGAGTTCCGAAATCTTTCTGTATAATTTTAAAGATTCTATATGAACAGGATTTTTTGCGATAACCTGATCCAGATAGCCGGCGGCTCTTGAATGGTTTTGCATGAGCGCATACAATTCCCCGAGTTGATATAAGACTTCAATATTATCGTTATCAAGTGCCAGTGCTTTATATAGCATTTCAACCGCAGGTTTGTATAATTCCTGTGACCTGAGAGAAAACGCTTCTTTTATATATTCAAGAACTTCTTTTTCTTCACTGAGCATGTTTTTCACCTGTTTTTTTGTTGTGTTTTTTATCTTTTTTGGTTTCGGTATTGGTGTTGTTGATTATAATGAGAACTTCATCTTCTCCTGCCATTTTGAGGGTATTTCTCGCAATACCTTCAAGGTTTTGGGTTGAAGAATAAAGTTTTATTTCTTCTTTCAAGTTTTTGTTATGCTCTTCAGCATCAGTTAAAGTTTTTTTCAATGTTATAATTTTTGCCTTGTAGGCAACCAGTTTTGATATGTTTAAAATGGCACTGAAACCTATTTGAATTAAACAAAAAAGCAGTACTATAGTCAAAAAAGAATAGTAAAATCCTGTTTTCCTCAATTCTTTTCTTGATTTTTGCAAAGTCGCATTTTGTTGAGGCGTTGTCTTTTTATTTTTACCTTTTGTTCGTTTATTGTCTGCCATTTTCTTTATTATACCTGAAAATTTTTCCGTATACAAAAATGTTACAATTTGAACTTAGTGTTAAATTTAATTTGCTTACGAATTAAAGCATTTGTTGAATCATAAGTCTGACTGGCACCGAATTCAAGGTTGAGTCTGTCGCCCTGTTTTTTTGCCAGAGGTTTTACTGACAGAACGACTTCATTTTTTTTGCGTTCTCTTGTAATATCTGCAGTAAGGGTATTTCGTATTGATATATATTTGTTTAATTTTAATTCCGGTGCGATATACAGATTGTCATAATAATTATTATAAGTGCTGCCGATTGTGCGTTCAAAAGCTGTATTCACCGCAAATCTGCCTTTGTCATAGCGTGTGAAAAATGTTGCGACGTGTTCAAGTTGTCCGTAATCAACATCTCTTGTCATATTTGTTCCAAAAGAGATTGGACCTTGCGTCACAACACTGCTGCCTTCTTTAGGGATAACCTGAAATTCTTCTGCTTCGTATTTTGAATATAGCAGCGGCTGGTTTACAAATATTTTTTCCTGTGTATCCTGCAGCGTTGATCGGGTTATTTTTTGCGGTACTTTTAAATTAAGCGCAAATTCATCACAGTCATTCATCAGGTATATTGCTTCATTATCTTCTATAAATTGTGCATATCCTTTCAGGGGTATGTTCTCAGGCTCAATGTAATCTTCTGCCTCAGAGGTGTCTGTTAATACAATGCTTTGAAGTTTAACCTCCGGAATGTCTTTATCCTTGGCATAGCAGGGGATGGATGCAAATATTATTATTGCCAGCATTAAAAACTTCTTCATAATTTTATTTTACACTTTGTTTTTGTTATTGTAAAGTCGTTGCGACTCAAAATAATTTTTGTTATAATTCGGAAAAATAAGGAGGAAAGCCATGAGAAATAAAGAGTTTGAAAATATCGGGGGGGGGCGACTCTCCTAGATAGACAGGACAAGAGTTTTGGCGGTATTGGTTATGTAAAGTTACTAAGATACTATGATACTAAGGCACTAAGAGGTAACAGTCGGCATGGTAAATCCGACCT
>CALVBW010000014.1 GCA_944325945.1 Candidatus Gastranaerophilales bacterium
GCTTCAGAAAGGTTAGAAGAATTTGTGATTGTGATTTTTTGTTCTTTGTTAGTAGCTTTATCTTTAGCTGAAACGTTTACGATACCGTTAGCATCAATATCGAATGTAACTTCAATTTGCGGCAAACCTCTCATTGCAGGCGGAATACCGTCAAGTCTGAACATACCTAAAGATTTGTTATCTTTAGCCATCGGTCTTTCACCTTGAAGTACGTGGATATCAACTGCTGTCTGGTTATTTTCGGCTGTTGAGAATACCTGTGATTTAGAAACAGGTATTGTGGTGTTTCTCGGAACAAGAGGTGTCATAACGCCGCCCAATGTTTCAATACCGAGTGTCAACGGTGTTACATCCAACAATACGATGTCTTTAACTTCACCTGCAAGTACACCTGCCTGAATTGCAGCACCGACTGCAACTACTTCATCAGGGTTTACAGACTGGTTAGGTTCTTTGCCTGTATATTCTTTTACTAACTGTTGAACTGCCGGAATTCTTGAAGAACCGCCGACCAATACAACTTCGTTGATATCAGCTTTGGTAACTCCTGCATCTTTCAATGCGTTTTCAACCGGTGTTTTGCATCTGTTCAATAAATCGCGGCTCAAGTCTTCAAATTTGGCTCTTGTCAAGTTCAAATCAAGGTGTTTAGGACCGTTTGCATCAGCTGTAATGAACGGAAGGTTAATATTTGTTTCCATAACTGATGACAATTCGCATTTAGCTTTTTCAGCGGCTTCTTTAACACGCTGCATAGCTTGTTTATCGTTTCTCAGGTCAATACCTTCCTGTTTTTTGAACTCATCGCACATCCAGTCCATAATCTTCTGGTCGAAGTCATCGCCGCCTAAGTGAGTATCACCTGATGTTGAAAGAACTTCGTGAACGCCGTCGCCGATTTCAAGGATTGAAACATCGAATGTGCCGCCGCCCAAGTCGAATACAAGAACTTTTTCTGATTTTTCTTTTTCAAGCCCGTAAGCAAGAGCTGCTGCGGTCGGTTCGTTTACGATACGTAAAACATCCAAGCCTGCGATTTTACCTGCATCTTTTGTTGCCTGTCTTTGAGCATCATTGAAGTATGCAGGAACAGTGATTACGGCTGATGTAACTTTTTCACCCAAATAAGCACTTGCATCATCTGCCAGTTTTCTCAAAATCATTGCAGAGATTTCTTGAGGGGTGTAATCTTTGCCGTCAATGTTTACTTTATAATCTTCGCCCATGTGTCTTTTGATTGAAGCGATTGTTTTATCAGGGTTTAAGATAGCCTGACGTTTTGCAAGCTGACCTACAAGTCTTTCGCCTGTTTTTGAAAAACCAACGATTGAAGGGGTTGTACGTGAACCTTCAGCGTTGGCTATAACTGTCGGCTTGCCGCCTTCCATGACCGCTACAACCGAGTTTGTTGTACCTAAGTCAATACCTATTGTTTTAGCCATAATATTATCTCCTTTTCATAAAAATATATTGCTTTTTTATATTATCGTTATAACATTATTTTTCAGGAATTCTTAAAAAATAAACAAAAAATTAATAATTTACCCGCCCGAAATTTCGAGCGGGTAAAATTTATTCAGTGAGTTCACCTTCCATATTGTTAGAACCCGGCAGACAGACGCCGAATTGGCAGTTTGCGTTATAATTATTACTGTTTGAAGCGGTATTAGGGGTTGTATTTATTAATTCATCATAGTAGGGTTTATGATATTGCGGCTGAAACGCGTCGGGTTCTTTTATTTCTTCAAGCGGATCCGGAATGAGCTTTTCCTGTAAAGTTTGATTTTCGTTCAGGGCTGATGCCGTACAGGGTTCATTTGCGTCAATACTGCAGGATGCAAACGCAGGCATGGCAAAAAAGCTTATAATTAATAATGCTAAAATTTTTTTCATACTTATACCTCCCATGGTTATATTCTATAGAATAAGTCATGGGGGATAGTTTTACATTACCGGAAAGTCCTATAAATATGTTTTTTTGATAATTTTTTCATCACATCTTTAAAAGGAACAATAGGTTCCATTTTGTAGCCGCAGTCATCGGACAAGGCTCCGCCCATAGAGAAAAGTTCTTCCTGAGGGTAGCGGCGGCAAATTCCGGGGCGGCGTTTGTGGATTTTGCATTTACGGGTTACGGGATCAAGGTTCTGGCATTCAAAAATAAGTCCGATGTCATCTTTGCCGATTATTTTAAGGTTTGCATAAAAACTGTGGAGATATTGAAGTTTTTTGAATTCTTTTTCGTCTTGAAGAACGTGTTTATAGTGTTTGACGTAAATTTGGGTGCAGCATTTGCCGCAGGCTTTGCATTTGCCAGTGCGGTAATATTTTTTTCTTAGAATATTTGCCAAAAACCATTTTTTAAATTTTGTCCACATAATTATATTATACAATTTATAATATTAATTTTTGTAAACTTTTTGTTTAACTGAGGCAATTACAAATCTTGAGGGTAATTAAAAAAAGTACGAAAGAGATACTGACATAATACTATATAACCTAAAAAATAACCAACCTTGACCTCTTAAAAAGAGGTCTTTTTTTATCGTCCGAGCAGAGGCACGAGCGAAGCGAGAGACGAACAACATCAACGAAAACGTTGAGTTTTCGTTGTGTTGAGAGCGTTGCCGTTTAGTGCGAGGACGATTTTTAGAGTAAGCGTATAGTCTTAACAAAAATTAAAAATGAGAATAATTCTCACTTTACAAATAAAATTTGCTGTGATAGAATTAAATATGTAAAAAGAAAGGCGGTTAGATATGAAATATGTATGTACGGTATGCGGTTGGTCAACGGAAGCAGATAAGGCACCTGAAAAATGTCCTTTATGCGGAGCAACAACTTTCAAGGCTGTAGGCGGCGGAGATAAAGTTTATGCTTGCGAACACAAAGTTGGCGACGGCGTAGTGGAAGATAAAGAAGTAATGGAAGGCTTGAGAGCACACTTTACGGGTGAATGTACCGAAGTCGGCATGTATCTTGCAATGTCAAGAGTAGCAGAAAGAGAAGGTTATCCGGAAGTTGCAGAAGCTTACAAAAGATATGCATTTGAAGAAGCCGAACATGCTGCAAAATTTGCGGAATTGTTGGGCGAAGTTGTAACAGATTCAACAAAGAAAAACCTTGAACTTCGTGCAGAGGCTGAACATGGTGCTTGCGAAGGCAAACTGGCTATTGCAAGACGAGCTAAAGAATTGGGTTATGATGCAATTCATGACACAGTTCATGAAATGGCAAAAGATGAAGCTCGTCACGGTAAAGGTTTTGATGGTTTATTGAAAAGATATTTTTCATAAGACTTGATAATAAAAAATAGCCGGAACATTTGTTCCGGCTATTTTTATGTGAATAAATTAAATTCTGTTATGCCAAACACCGCCTTTACGGTCAACGAAAGCATCATATGCAGACCAGAATCTGAATACAACTGTAAGACCTAATACAGCGTGAGTAACGTTTTTTTCAACATGGTTGTCCAAAATTAATTGTCCCAATCCAGGCCAAATAAGTAATGATAAAGCAGCTGCACCAACGCTTTTTCCTGAGACTTCCCCGGGTTGACCTTCGGTTCCGCCAGCCAATGCCGGAGTAAATGTTCCAGCCATTGCAATTAAAATAGCCAATACTAAAATTTTTTTCATTTTCTCTTCCTTTCTAAATATTCACTAATTCTTTAACTTCTTTACGTTTAACCTTTCTTGTCGTAGTTTTGGGTAAAGGTTCTTGTCTTATAATAATATTAGTTGGACGTTTATATTGAGTTAATTGCTGTGACAGTAATTTTATGTCATTACGAATCAACGTTTCTATTGTATCACTATCATATTTTTCGTACAAGTAATCTTTTGGGACAATTACTGCAGTAATTTCTTCGGTGCCGTCTTTGGAGCCGAAGGTTCTTGAGGTGCCGAGGACACAGACTTCTGCTATGTAGTCGCTTTTTTCTATTACGGATTCGACTTCTTCGGGGAATACTTTTTTGCCTCCGGAGAGGACAATCATATTTTTAATTCTTCCGGTAATATAAATATGTCCGTCGGGGGTAATATTTGCGATATCGCCGGTATGCAGCCAGCCGTTTTCGTCAATAACTTCAGATGTGAGTTCGGGCTGGTTATGGTAGCCTTTCATAACGGATGGACCTTTAAGGAGCAGCTCGCCTGTCTCGGGGTCGGTTTTTGCTTCATAACTTTTCAGGGGCTGCCCGACGGAGGCGAGATCTCCGCGTTTGTTTGTATTAACCGATACAACAGGGCTTGTTTCAGATAAGCCGTAGCCTTGATAAACTTTTATGCCGATTCTTTCAAAGAATTTTCCGACTGCAACATCCAGCGGTGCCCCGCCTGATATACAGCCCATAAAGTGTCCGCCGAATTTGTCATGAATTTTTTTGAACATAAGTTTTTTAATAGTATAGGACGGAATAAATTTTGCAAGGTTATACATAAATTTAAAAACTGTCTGCGTAAATTGCGACGAATTATGCAATTCTGATTCAATCGCCGTTTTTAAAAGTTTTAAAAATGCGGGAACAACAATCATAAAGTCGACTTTTTTTTCAACCATAATGCTTAAAATATCTTTAGGTTTTAAGCTTTGTGTATAATATACGGTAAAACCGAAATTAAGAAATGTTGAAAACCCGACAGTCAATTCAAATAAATGATTCATGGGCAAAATTGATAATACCGTAACTTTCCGGTTTGGCAGGATCGCTTTTAATGCGATTTCCAGATCATCCAATTGCGTAAACATATTGGCAAAAGTTATTTCAACACCTTTTGGGGAGCCTGTTGTGCCTGAGGTGTAAATTATGAGAGCTGTTGATTTAGAGCTTCTGTGGCGCCATTTGCATTCATAAATATTTTCGAATTCGTAAATACTTGTTAAGCCGAGGTTGTATGACGGCTCATCAATTACAAAAATATTTTTAAGCGACGGGATTTCTTTTTGAAGTTCAAGCGCCATCTGGACAAAAGTTTGTGACACAAGCATAACGGTTGGTTCGCAGTCCGAAAGAATTGATACAAGTTCATATTTTGTTAATTTTATATCCAGAGGCACAACGGTCATACCTGCCATAATTGATGCAAAAACGCATGCTCCGTATTCAGGTTTGGATTCCGATAAAATTGCCACCCGTTCGCCTTTTTTTACCTGAACTTTTATAATCAAATGGCTTGCAAGTTTTCTTGACAAAAGTCCGATGCCTTTGTAGGAAAATTCTTTCCACCCGAGAGGCGTTCTTATACCGAGCGCAATTCTGTCACTGAATTCATTGGTTTTATCTTCCAAAACCGACAACATGTTGTGTTTTCTTAACCCCATACTAACTCCATAATTCCAAACGACTAATTTCAGCATATTATTTTATATTGGAAAAGTCAAGTTATAACAATATTTTTGTATTATAATCGTAATATATTGAAAGGAAGTTATGAAAAAAGTTTATATAGAAACAATGGGATGCCAGATGAATAAATCAGATACCGAAAGAATGCTCGGTATGCTGTCGCATTTTGGTTATGAAGAAGTTGAAAACCCTAAAAGTGCTGATTTATTGATGGTTAATACCTGTTCAATAAGACAATTAAGCGAGGATAAGGCATATAGTTTGATTGGCGTCTGGGGCAAGTGGAAGCAGGAAAATAATCCGGATTTGAAAATCGGTTTTTGCGGGTGTGTAGCCCAGCAAAAGGCTGAAAAGCTTTTTAAGCGCGCGCCTTATGTGGATTTTGTTTTAGGCACCCATAATATTTATAAACTTCCCGAGATAATTAAGGCTGTTGAAAACGGCGAAAAAGTTTGCGAATGCACGGAAACCCATAAAACCGAGGACACCCGCGGTTTCGGGATTAAACGTGTAAAATCCGTCAATGCATGGGTTAATATAACAGAAGGCTGTAACAATTTCTGCACATATTGTATAGTGCCTTATACCCGCGGCAGAGAACGTTCAAGACTTCCTGAAATTATAATTCAAGAGGCAAAAGACGCGCTGGCAGAAGGGCATAAGGAAATTACACTTCTCGGGCAGAATGTTGACAGCTACGGAAAAGATTTCAAAGATAAAAACTATAGATTGGCTGATCTTTTGCGTGATTTAAACGCGCTGGACGGAGATTTCAGGATAAGATTTGTAACCTCATATCCGACGGATATTACGGATGAACTTATCAGGACTGTTGTCGAGCTTGACAAGGTGTGTGAATATTTCCATATTCCGATGCAGTCAGGATCAACAGAGGTTTTGAAAAAAATGAACAGGCGCTATACAAGAGAAGAATACGGCGCTATTGTTAAAAAAGTCCGTGAAATGGTGCCGGATGTAACGATTACAAGCGATTTTATAGCTGGTTTTCCGGGCGAAACCGAAGAACAGTTTGAAGAAACTCTGACCGCAATTGATGAATTTGAGCTTGATTACTGCAATGTCGCTGCATATTCCCCGCGTGAAAAAACAGTTGCCGCAAAATGGGTTGATAAATTTATTCCAGAAGATGTAAAAGACGAAAGGTTCCAGCGTTTGAACAAAAAAGTTCAGGAAAATTGTCTTAAATCTAATCTTAAATACGTGGGACGCGAGATGGAAATTCTGGTTGAAAGTTTTTACGAACGCAGAGGAAAGCTTATAAATACCGGCAAAACCAGAAATAATAAGACAGTTCATGTGCCTTATGATAAAGACTTAACCGGACAATTTGTGAACGTAAAAATTACCGGCGCCAAAACCTGGTATCTTAATGGGGAAGTTACTACGATACTAAGCTAGTAGGGCACTATGAATTTGCCGTTGGGGTGAACCCCCCAACCTGCTTTTTGAATGAAGTGAATAAGTTAATAAGGGAATAAGTAAATAAGTTTTTTCTGTGAGCTTCGCTCACAATTTTTGTCATTCTGAACTGCCAAAGACGGGATAACACATTCACTTTTGGTCAAATTATATACGTCATCCTGAGACTTTAGCCGAAGGGTCTCTACTGCCCCTCTCCTGTCACTACGTGACACCCTCTCCCCCGGGTGAGAGGGTAGAATTTTTTAACAAGCATTTGCGAGTTTAAAAATTCGGGTGAGGGTTATAAAAAAAATCTGCAACAAAAGTAGTATTTTTTGTAAATCTATTGACAAAAAATGCAAAACAAATATAATAAAATCATGATTAAAAAATATATGGAAAAGATTATTTTAAATATTAAAACGCCTGCAACCCTTGCCGCGACTAGCATTGAAATCGGGGGGGGTACCATACTTCAAGCATTAAGAGGCTTTTCCATAGAATAGGTTTATCTGACATCACAACCCTGTTGTGGCCCGTAATCGCTATGAACAAACGAAATATGACGGGTCGAACTTGTCATGTTGATACAATATTGATTTCACCTTTCGATAATTGTAACAACCGGGGCTGCAATGGGGCTGTGATATCAGCGCGAGGTCGTGCGTAAACGGCCAAAAGATAGTTGTAAAAGAAAGAAAGGTAAAAGATTATGACAAAAAGATTTGGTTTTACTTTGGCAGAAGTATTGATCACATTAGGTATTATCGGTGTTGTAGCTGCCATGACAATTCCGACATTGATTTCCAATACAAACGGAGCACAGTTTAAGACAGCTTACAAAAAAGCATTGTCAACATTGAATCAGGCAGTATTGATGAATATTGCAATGGATGATACTGATTTTTCAGATTTAACGGCGGATGCTGCTTCAGGAACAAATCCTACTACTGCTCGTCCATTATCTAGCATGTTATCAGAAAGATTACAGTCAGCAACTGATATTACAGAAAGTTATTTTAAAGAAGTAGGTACTGCAGCCGAAGATGATGCTAATGAAATTACAATTGATGCTATGGAATACAAAAAGACAGTAACTTGTACAGGCGCCGGTCAACCTACGGAAGCTGGAACATCGTGTACTGCACAGAATGTAGGTCAGGAAGTTGAAATTGATGCAAATATTGCTGCACCTACTAATAGTACCTGGAGAGTTTACTCATTTGCAGATGGTACAGCTTTTGCTTACGATATAACTGCTGCAGACTGCGATGCGATAAAAAATAATTGTGTAGGCTTTATTGATGTAAATGGTTCAACAGGTCCGAACACGCCGATTTCTTGTGCAGATGCTGCTAATGGCACTTGTACATCAGCAGAAATTACAGATATATTCCCTGTATTTTTCCACGGACAAACAGTAGAACCTGCAAACGATTCAGCAAGAGCAGTATTATTCGGTAAATAATTTATTGAATAAAAGATGAAAAGAGGGCGCGCAAGCGCCCTTTTTTTATGCCCTCTACCTTTGGGAGAGGGCAGAATTTCTTAATGAACGCACGTGAATTTAGAAATTCGGGTGAGGGTATACAGTCAGACCCTCACCCGTAGTTGTAGTTCGCTCCGCTCACACAACTCCTCCCCTCTCCCAGAGGGAGAGGGGAAATAATTGTCGGATTAGAAAACCCGACCTACAAGTTACTGAATTTAGAAATTACCGTCATACCGGACTTGTTCCGGTATCTTGTTGTCGGTACGATGTGAAAGCCCCTCTCCCGTCACTGCGTGCCACCCTCTCACCCGGGGGAGAGGGCAAGGAGGGGGTCTGGTTACTTAGTGCCTTACTGTCTTAGTATCTTAGTAACTTCTACCCCTACACCAGCGAAAGTATTTTAGGAGTATGGTTTTGTTCTTTCAGCTTTTGCATTCTGGTTTTTATAAAGCTTGCCTTTGAAGAATCCGGCATGTGGAGTAAAAATTTTCTGTAATATCTCTGGGCATCCGATTTTTTGCCGAGTTTGTCAAAGCAGATTCCAATTCCTGCATACGCGTTATAATACGTCGGATCTATCCGCATAATCTTATTTAAAATCACTGACGCTTCTTTGTATCTGTCCATTTTCATTAAAAGCGAAGATTTATGGTCATAAGCTTTTACATATTCCGGCGAATTTTCAATAAGCTTCTGGTAAATCATCAGCGCCATGTCGTATTCTTCGCATAATTCGTGTGAAATCCCTAATTGAAGTATTGCGTCGGGATTTTCAGGATTTAATTGGATTGCTTTTACAAAATTCTTTATTGCTCCGCAGGGAATGCCTTCCAAAAGGTGGCAGACGCCGAGTTCAAAATATGCATCATAGTTTTCTGCGTCAATTTCGGTTGATTTTTCAAAGTAATGTATGGCTTTGTGGTAATTTTCCATTTGTTTGTAGCAAACCCCAAGCCCGAAATATGATTTTGCGTTATCACGTTTGAGCATTAATGCATTAAGATAGCTGGAGATAGCTTCTCTGTAAGCATTTTTTTTCAGTAATTCATCGGCTTTTTTGCATAAATCCGTTGAATTCTTAACAGGATTGCTCATATATTGTGATTTCTTAGTCATACCCTCCCCTTTACTCTATCTATTCTAAAATTTTTCTCTCCTTTGCAGTACCTCCAAAAGATGTAAAACTTAATCAATCATTGGATTTATTATTTTCTTATGCTATAACTTTATTATGAGAAGGGTTTTAGTATCTGTATTGTTAATAGCGCTGGGAGTTCCGTCAATTGCGGCTGACGAGATTAAACTTGACGGTGTAAAGCCGCAGCAGGTCGAAATTCCCAAAACCGATGTCAAGCTTAAAGATTCTATGGTAATAAATGATAAAGCCGTTATGGAAGAAATCGTTAAGCGCCAGAAAGAAAAAGACCTTGAAGATATTGAAAACCTCTGGAAAGGTACTGTCGAAAATAATCAGGTAATCGGGTTTGCCTTGAAAAAACTCTCTACCCCAGAAAGCCAGCGGCGTATTCATTCGTCTTTGATGGCAAAAACTTTATCCGCAATTGTTGCTGGGTCATCTTTTTTGCCGTATGCAATGGGGTCTGATTATATGGTCGCAACAGGTGCTTTTGCAGCGGGACGTCTTGCACAAAATCTTATTAACAGAAAAAATATCCCGCAGGAAATCCCTTTGACCGATACAGAGTTAATCGAGCTTGCAGGACTTGTTGAAAACCTGCAGGACAGAATTATCAACGCATACTATAATTACAAAAATTCCTTAATTATGTTGAAAGAAACCCGTTCAAGACAGCTTTTATACAGTAAAAATTACGCAAAAGCTATGGATGAGGAAGATTTTCTGGAAATTGCAATATCGTCTTCGCTTTATGACAATGTGGTTATTGAAGAATTTTATTACATGCAGACTGCAAAAAAATATCACCTTGAACTTCAGCGTCTTGCAGGGAAAAAGGTTGTGGATAAATTGAATTTGTACCAGTATAACTATAATGCTGCGCTTATAGGCGAAGGAGGTGCAAATGGTCAAAAATAGTTTGATACTTCTTTCGTGTCTGGCAGTTTTTGCAAATCCTTGTTTTGCTTTGACTTATGAGGATATAAATTTCCCGAAAGATCCGGCATACAGACTCGGAATATCTGAAACTCCCGAAAATATATATGTGCAGCCCGATGTCCAGCCTGTTCAAAAAGAATACGCGGAAAAAGATACTTCAATTGAGCATACTCCGGACGACTTGACATATGCTGATTTGAGCTTGAAAAGAATGTCAAGTGAAATTGCGTCCGAATTGAGTCTTGAAGAAAAAGAAATGATAAGTGATTTGTCTTTGTTATGGCGCGGTGCTGCTACACAAAGCGATACAATAAATTTCGCCCTGTATAAACTCGCAAACCCTGACGCTGACAAGCCTGATGAAAAATCTGTTAAAAAAGTTCTCACAACCATAGCCAGCATGTCAACAATGGTAGGTGCAGGCATGGGGAACCCTATTCTTGCCGCAGGGTCTTTAATCGGCGGAAATGTACTGGGGATTATGTCGCAGGACACAAAGGCTTTAAATTATAAATATACAAAGGTGACTGACGCGGATATGATTATTCTTGTTCGCAAAATCGAGGACTTGCAGCAAAGAGCGGTTGATTTGTATTACGATTATATGACCGCAAGAAAACAGCTTGAAATGCTTGATAAGCTTGTCGCTCAGCGCAAGAAAAATTACGAACTGGCGCAGGATGCTTCCCGCGAAATTATTCTTGTAACCGATGCATACTACAGAACATCCCTTGATATGCAGTCAAAAGCAAAATCGGATTTTCTTGCAAAACGCGCCGCATTGGAGCAGTTTGTTGGTAATGAAGTGTTTGTACAGTTTGAAAAAGAACTAGCAGCAAGGGAAAAAAACCAAAAATGAAAATAATTCCGTATGAGGTTAAATCAGGTTTTGAAAACATGCAGATTGATTCAGATTTGTTGGACAGAGCAATATCCGAAAATTTAAAAGAGCCTGTTTTTCGTCTTTACGGCTGGTCGCCTGCGTGTGTGTCTTTGGGCAGAAATCAAAAAGACGATTTTCTGGACTATGATTTTTTGAAATCCGAAAATATTGATGTTGTCAGGCGCCTGACAGGCGGCAGAGCTTTGCTTCATGACAATGAAATAACTTACAGTTTTATTTGTCCGGTTTCTTATTTGGAACATGGCGAAAATGTCACGCAATCTTATATGGAAATTTCTCAATTTCTTATAGAAAAATTTAAAAAACTCGGTGTGGATTTGGATTTTGGCGGCGAAAACGGTGTCCATACAAAATTTGATTATTGTATGCTTATCTCAACCGGCGCGGATTTGTGTTATCAGGGGAAAAAGCTTATAGGCTCCGCTCAATGCCGCAAACAGGGTTATATTCTCCAGCACGGCTCTATTCTCTATGATTATAATGTCGCGCTTTTAGAAAAAATTTTTAAGGAAAAAGTCGATACATCTTATATTACGTCAATCAGACAAATTCGTTCAGACTTGTCAAAAGACGATATAATTAATGTTTTTATGAATTGTTAAGAATTATAAACAAAGAATTTAAATACTTAAAACCCTTTAATGACGGCACTTTTGGAAATTTAATGAGACTAAAAAGCCATGATATCATGCAATTTTTGAAGATAAATTTTTTTTATATAAGTACGGGGAACAAATTAAGGGGATATTAAAAATGACTTGGGGAACAATTTCAGGCGGACCAATAAATTTCTTTACTTGGAACTCATTATATCCGTATAATTATACTACCAATTACGGCGGACAATATCAGTTCAATGTTTTACCGTCATTTTTGTCACCTGCTCAGGCATTTGGTATTCAAAATGTATTTAATCCGTTTTATAACATCTCTCAGATGATGGGACGTTTTTACGGTATGTTAAATCCGTTTGCAAATATGTCTCAGATAATGATGAATCAGTCTGCATATGCAAGCGGTTATGCTCTGGGTGAAAGTATCGGTCTTAGTACTTCCGCACAAAGTTTAGGCGGTAATATTTCAGGTTTGAAGTCTCAATTGGAACAGGCTTTAACATCTGATAAATTAACTGCTGAACAAAAAGATGAATTAAGAGCATTGAGACGTGAAGTTGAAGCACTTGAAGATAGATTTAAAGAACTTATGGAATTACAAAAATATGGTGCTTCAAATGAACAAATGAAAGCAGGAATTTCACAATTAACCGAACAGTATAGAGAATTAAGAGATAAAATTCAGGCAAAAGCTGAAGAAATTCAGGGTGAAATTGAATCTGCAGCTGCTGCTCAAGAAACTACAACTCCCGGTACAACACCAACTACGCCGACGACACCAACTACTCCGACAACACCGGCTACACCCGGCAGTAGTCACACAGGTGCTGCAGGTAAATTAGGACCGTTGGATGTTCTTTCTTTCGATGAAGATATTTTAACAGCTGATATTGATGATGAATCAGTTCGTGAAATTACAAATACAATTTATAGAAAAGTTGATGGTGCCGGTTCTGGTAACATTAGAAAATATTTAAAAGAAAAGATAAATGAAGATAATGTGGTTGAAGTAATGCTTCAATGGAATAAACATTATGCGCCTCTTTATGAAAAAGCAGATCCTTTGGGCTTTACAGAAACCCTTATGGATGAAAGATTTATGACTGGTGACAGAATTGTTAAAGTTGTACTTGAAGCTCTTGAAACAAGATTGAAAGATTATCAGGGTATTGATGTTGAACTTTATAGTGTCGCAAGTACTCAATTGTCAATTGCAAGAAAAGAACTTGAATCCTGGTGGTCTAATGAAGACAAAATGTCAGCAGCAATAAACAAAGCTCACAAATGTATTGCAATTTTGATGTATATGCAAGCATCTACTCAAAATGCAGCGTAGATTTATTTTAGATTCCTCATATTGGTAAAAGGTTAGGTAGTTGTATGGGTGTAAGGGTTCTTATTATAGAACCCTTTTTATTTTAGAAATATCGCGGCAAGTTCAATGTCGCTTTGTGTTGTTATTTTAATATTTTTGTAACTTCCGTCAACAATATATACCTCATAGCCTAAAGCTTCAAGCATTCCGGCATCATCTGTAAAATTTTGCCCTTTGAGTTTTTCATGAGCCGATAAAATCCATTCATACTTAAAGGCTTGCGGGGTCTGTGTATTATAAAGTTTTGATCTGTCGATGGTTTTAATTATTCTGCCATCTTCAACTTCTTTTATTGTATCAATTGTTTTTGTCATAACACTTACGGCATTTTTTTCTTTAACAAGATCTATTGTTCTATTTATGATTTCGGGCGTAATAACAGGTCTTGCACCGTCGTGAATTAGTACGTAGTCACATTTTTTTGCTGCTTTTAAGCCGTTATAAACTGATGCCTGACGGGATATGCCGCCTTCAATTATTTTGTGAACGAACATATTTGAAAGATCCGGAATTATGGCTTTATTCGCGCAGATAATAATTTCATCAACGTCAGCTTTTTCAAACGCTTCGACTGTATATTTTATTACTTCTTTTCCGTTTATTTTTTCTAAGAGTTTATTTCTGTTGCCAAATCGGCTTGAAGTACCGCCTGCTGTTATTATTGTCGTGGTTTTCATTTTTGCTCCTTAAAATGATTAAATAATTTTTCTTCTGCGTTTTTTACGTATTCGCCGTCAAGTTTAATGCCCGAGCCTTTTTTAACTTTTCCGATTTCAAAAGAATGCGGGACATAAAAATTTTGAGGAACGCACGCTACAAGTTCGTAATCCTCTCCGCCGTATAAAATTAGATCTTTATAATTGTCAAATTTTTCAAGGTCTTTGTCATAAGGAATTTTTTCAAAATTTATATCAAGTAACACATTACTTGATCGGGAAATTTGTAACAGTGCATCCATAAGCCCATCAGATGTATCCATCATTGCATAATCATATTTTATATTTTTAGAAATGTATTTTGAGAATGATACCTGGGCATTTGGCATAAGATGTTGTTGTGTGAATTTGCTTTTTTGTCCGGTTGATAATTCTTTTAATCCGGCTGCGCTTGAGCCGTGATTCCCTGAGACTATAATTTTGTAACCTTCTTTTGCATTTTTACGGGATGAAATTTTTCGACCTTCGGTTGTCCCGATTATTGTTATTGATATAAAAATTCTATCATTGCCTGTTATATCTCCGCCTATTATTTCAATGTCGTCGGAGGCATCTTTTATTCCTTTATAAAAATCTCTGACAAAATCCGTGTTAATTTTGTCAGGCAGAGATAAACCAACGGTTAAATATTTCGGTTCCGCTCCGCTTGCCGCAATATCCGAAATATTTACCATGGCGGATTTGTAACCGAGTTTATATGCATCGGTAAATTCCATTGAAAAGTGCACATTTTCAACCAGATTATCCTGAGAAACTACAATCCCCAAATCTTTTAAATACGCACAATCATCTCCTATGTAACCGGATTTTGTGATATCTTTTATTATATTTATAAATTCTTTTTCTTTCATTACACTAAATCAAGTTCGGTGAGTGTTACAAATTCCTGCACAAGTGCTTCGTTCCATTTTTTGCCTGCGTCTTTTTTGATAATTTCAAGCGCTTCCTGCGGTGTCATTTTAGCTCTGTATGGTCTGTGTTCAATAAGTGCAAAATATGCATCTATAATCAGAATGATTTGTGACGTTAAAGGAATGTCATTGTGGGACAATTTTTGAGGATAACCTGTGCCGTCCCAGTTTTCGTGGTGATGTTCAATAATAGGAATAACATCCTGTATGTATGATATCGGCTTTAAAATTTCTTGTGCGGCAATCATAGGATGTTCTTTTATATGCTGTTTTTCTTCCTCCGTCAAAGGTGTTGTCTTTTGTAAAAGTTCAGGAGGCAGCATTAAGTTTCCTATATCATACAAAAGCATTGCAATACGCAGGTTATCAATTTCATCTTTTGAAAGATCAAAACGTTTTGCGAGGTTTGTAGCCATAAACACTTTTGATTTCATAACGCCTTTGGTGTGCATAGGGTTATAAGTTGAGGTGAGAATATCTGCGACATTAAAGAGAGTCTCTTTAGACATTTCTTTTTTGTCTTCGGCATTTTTAAGGCGTGTTTGTAAATCTTTAGATATTTCCTGAGGTATAGGAATATTATGTTTTGAAAGTATTTCAAGGAATGTATTAACGGCGATTTCCTGCCATGATGTTTCGGAAATCGGTTTTGCGAGCGTAACTTGATTACGTCCGTTGCGTTTTGATTGGTACATTGCCTGATCCGTCAGCTCAAGCAGTTCTTCAATGTTATCTGAATGTTCCAAAAATGTTGCAACTCCTACACTTGCAGTGACATGCCCTATAACGTCGAGTTCTTTATCGGCGATAGCTTTTCTAATTCTTTCCGCAGCTTTCATTGCGCCGTTTGAATCAATACCCGGCAAAAGCACATTGAATTCTTCTCCGCCCATTCTCGCCGGTATATCAATTGATCTTGCGTTGCTTTTTAAAACTTTTGCAACGGTTTTTATTGCCAGATCTCCATAGGCATGACCGTATTTATCGTTAATTTTTTTCAAATAATCCAGATCAATTCCGATAATTGAAAACGGCTGATGTTGACGTTGTGCACGTGTGACTTCACGTTTCAGTGTCTCTTCAAAATGGCGTCTGTTATATAAACCGGTTAAACTATCCGTTACGGCTTGTTCTTTTACCGCTAAAAACAGGTCTGTAATCGTAATGGACATTTCGATTTGTTGTGCAAATAATGACAAGAAGTCTGTTTCGGATTCTGCGAGGTCATCTCTGGAGGTGAATACGCAGAACCAGCCAAATTCAATATTCATCGGGCAAAGCGGTATAATTATTAAAGATTTGCAAGGTTGATTTGTTACTGCTGCGAGTGCAACCTCGTCCGGCAAATCCGGCATGACATATTTTAATGTGCCGCCAAGATCCTTTGTTTGAACTATCTTTCTATTTTTTATTGTATCTGCGTAAATCCCGTCAGGATCATAATTAAGCCTTCTTGCTTCAATAGGAATTCCGATGATTTTATTTACTCTTGCAATGGCTGAATCTTTTGATTGTGCGGCAATTTGCATGTAATCACCGTTTTCGTCATGAAGCTTCCGAATAATTGCGCAGTGAAGATATCCAAGTTCACCATGAATACTGTTTACAACTTTTTCTAAAACGTTTTCAAGCGGGGTTGACGAATTCATCATATCCCAGATGTGCTGTAATGTCAGCATACGTTTGTTGGCAACATTTAATTCGTTAGTCCTTGTTTCAATTTCTTTTTCTAACTGCAGGTTGCGTTCGTATATTTCCAGATAGTCTTGCTTCTCGCCGTATATAGTTCTTTCTACCTGCGAAAGCATCCGTCTGTATTCTTTTATTTTATCTAAAAAGCCCATTAAATACCTATTTTACTCTATTATTATACAACATTTTTTCTATTTTCTAACAGTTTGTAAACAATATTTATAATTTCTTCAGGTTCAGGCAAATTTGTACATGCATTTGTTCCTAATTTACATTTGCGTTTAAAGCACGGCTGGCAGGGCAAATCACCGCTTAAAGCTATATATTTATTGCTATCACCTGGTGGTGCAAGGTATTTTAAAGGAGTGCAGGTGAAAATTGTTATGACCGCCGGTTTTTGTGTTGCCCAGGCAAGGTGAGCGCTTCCTGAATCAGGTGCCATTACAATATCGGCACGTGAAAAAATTTCTGCAAGTTCTAAAACATCGGTTTTTCCGGCAAGATTTAAAAATTCATCGTCGCCTATGTATGATATAAGTTCATTATCTTTTGGTCCGCCTGTAAAAACAATTGAGCAGCTATCTTTTATTCCTTCAACTACTTTTTTCCAGTGGTCTTTATTCCAGTGTTTAGGCGCCCAGGTTGTAGCAGGTGCAATTACAACAAGAGGCTTTTTAATATTTTTTAAAAGATTATTAACCTTGTCTTTGATTTCATCGGAACGTTCCGGAAGTGTTACCTTGATTTCGTCTGTATTTACACCGAGGTAATCGGCGTATTTCATATAATTTCGGATAACAGGGGCGTTAAGGTTTTCTGTAATTCTCGGGATAACTTCATTTGCGCCGAGAATTGACAGTTCCCTTGCCTGTTTGGAAATTATTTTTCTTTTTGCACCGCAAAATGCCATCCAATAAAGGCTTTTTAACATCATCTGGACATCTATTGCAATATCAAAGTGTTCTGCACGAATTTGTTTTAAAATTGTTAAATATTCTTTGAAACTTTTAATGGACGGACCGCGTTTTTTCCACAATTGTACAGGTGCAAGTATTACTTTATCTACACAAGGATTACCTTCAAGCACCTGAATACCTTTTTCAGATACTAACCATGTGATTTCATAGCCCGCAGATTTTAAAGAATTCGCAAGCGGTATTGTATGAATGACGTCTCCAAGTGAGGATAATCTTATTAAAAGAATTTTTTTGCTCATTTGTTACCCTTCTAAAAACGCAGCTCCGACGACTCCCGAAAAATCGCCTAAAGCAGCTTTTTTGAATTCGATTTTTGTCGCAGGGACAGGAAGTGATTTTGCTTTTGCTTTTTTAATTACTTTTTGATAGAAATAGTCTACTGCCTCAATAAGTCCGCCGCCTAAAACAATTAATTGAGGATTTATAAAATTAATTACGCTTGCAATTCCGCCGGATAAATATTCTGCCGCTTCATCTACACATTGTGTTACAAGTTCATCGCCACGTTCAATTGAATCATGTATCATATGTGATGTTATGGATTTGCCGTTTTCCATGTAGTCCAAAATGACTGAATGTCTGCCTTTTTTAAGTGCACCTTCAATTCTTTTTTCAATGGCGGAACGTGATGCATATGCTTCCAGACATCCGTGTGCTCCGCATGCACATGGTCTGCCGTTTAAGTCAACTATTATATGTCCGATTTCGCCGGCAGTTCCAGTGGCTCCTCGGAGTATTTTACCGTCTTTTACTATTGCCGATCCTACACCGGTTCCGACAAATATACAGACTACATCTTTATAACCCCTTGCCGCTCCGAATTTGAGTTCCCCAATTGCGGCTATCTCAACGTCATTGCCTACATATACTGGAATGTCATAGTGTTCGTTAATTTTTTCTTTTATATTTAAATCATAACAGTCCAGATTTGCCGCGGCAATTAAAATTCCATGTTCTCTATCAACCTGACCTGCTGCACCTACTCCTATTGATGAAATTTCCTCAAGCGGAATTTTGCTTTCTTCAAGAAGTTCTTCAATTCCGTCAATCATTTTGCGGATTATATTTTTTGGACCTTTATCTTTTTTAGTTTTCTTTTTTACCCAGTGAATAACTTCACCTGTCTCTTTATTTACAAGTGCTATTAAGACTTTTGTTCCGCCTAAATCAATTCCGATTGAATACTTTTTCATATACTTTAAATTATATATAAAAAATTCCTTTTCGTCCAGCACAGAAATTTGAGTCTTATATAAATCCCGGAAATTTTCTAAAAATTTACAAATACTTGAATTTAAAAAAATATCGTGTTAGCATTCTATTACTAAGAACAATTTTAAGGGATAGTGAGGTCCGAATTATGAAAAGCTCAACTTTAAGAAGATCTAACCTTTCAAAGGAAAAAATGGCTGTTTTGGAGGCGCTTTCCAAATATAAACAGGATTCATCTTATGATAATTCGCCGAATGTTTATGTTCGTCCGAATAAAGAAAAAGAATTGGATCTTTTGTGGCAGAATTTTAAAATCAGCCAGAAATCCGAAAAATCACCGAGTGTTTATCTCGCAACAGGATTTATTGCCGGTGCGATTACCATGCTTATGCTTACAACAATTATCAGCTTTTCTTTAAAAGGAAATGATGTTAAGGTTCCTGCTAAAACCAAGGTTCAAAATGAAAATGTTAATTTTTTACCTGCCGGTGAAACTTCTGCTAAAGAATCAGAGGTCTATACCGTTCAAAGCGGTGATACCGTTGAAAGTATTTTGATTAGATTCTACGGTTCATATAGTCCTGAAAAAGCTAATGCTGTGCAGCAGGCAAATAACCTGAAAAATCTTAATAAACTTCAAATTGGTCAGAAATTGACAATTCCTATGGAATAAAGATATGAAAAAAGCACCCTTTAAAAGGGTGCTTTTTTATTGTCAAAATTTAAAATATTTGATATAATAAACATAAAAAGAAGGAGAGCTAGATGAAAGATATAACTAATTTGAATATCGGGGGGGGGCGACTCCTCTAAGCCAGCGTGCTGCTGGACCCGTCCAACAGGAAGTTGGAGAAAATTTAACGGGTCATGAAATTAACAAGGGTTTTGACGGTATATTCTGGGAAAAGTTACTAAGATACTATGGCACTAAGATACTAAGAAGTAACGGTCGGCATTACAAACCCGACAGAAAATATACCGTCGGGTTAGTAAACCCGACTTACAAGAAATTCAAGAGATTTTACGCCGGTGCTCAGAATGACAAAAATATTTTCTTAGTGCCATACTGCCTTAGTAACTTAGTATCTTTAAAGAAAGCCGCCTTCACCTTAGCAGAGGTCTTAATCACCCTTGGCATAATCGGCGTTGTAGCAGCAATGACAATCCCGACAATTTCGCATAACATTCAGCAGGCAGTATTAAAAAATCAATTTAAAAAATTTTACAGTACATTCTGGCAGGCAGTAATAGGTATACAAACAAAAGAAGGGCGACCAATACAATGTTATTATTGGGCGAATGGTTATCCGGGTGATTGCAAGGCTGTTTGCGCGGAGCGTAATGAATACGGCAGTTGTTTAAAATGGCGCTGTGAAAATGGTGATAAATATCCTGATAATTATAATGGTCCAATGTCGGAATGCCATTCTTTTACAGAAGAGTTGTTTTCAAATACATTAAAGACAACAAAAATATGTAAAGATAAGGCCTATGAACAAGGGTGTTTGCCTGAAGATTTCAGAGGTGCTGATATAGTTAGGTCAGAACAAAATCCTGATAAGGAACAAGATCCTAACGGAATATTTTCCGATTCAAAAATAAAAAATAATTATCCTGTATTTGTTCTTGCGGATGGGAGTTATGTTATTGCTTATGGTAAATATCCTGTAGGCATGCCTGTTTTTGTAGCGGATATAAACGGACAAAAAGGACCAAATAAATGGGGATATGATTTATTTGCATTTCAAATTGAAGGAGATTTAAAAAATGGTATAACCAGATTAGATGAACAACATTATGCAACTGAAACTGGCGGAAAAAGATTTCAACAAATGTATAATGAAGCTTTCAATATTAATGCACAATAAAGCATGATGTTGACCTTTACATCTTGCACAAATAGCTTTTTTCTTTTATAATTGGATATACAAAAAAGGAGAGAAAAATGGCACAACAATTTAATCCTCAAAATGTTAAAACAAGAACTTCAGTTCTGGTTTTTATTAAAGGTTCAACAGCACCGCTGGTGTTGTACGTTGAAAATCCTCAGGATTTATACAATGAATTGACGCAGGCGATGAAGTCTTCTACAGTAACTTTTATTGAAAAAGAAACTTCAGGTCCTTTGAAAAAAGTTTGTTTTATATCTAATCAGATTGCGGCACTTGCTATGCAAGAGGAGCAGTACGTTTAATGCATAAATCTTTATCAATAGAAGATCTTGAGGGTGCTAAAAACAAAACCCTTCACTGTAAAGTTGAGGAAAATATTGATGGCATTAATGCGGTGACACCAATTTCTGCTGATTTAACATTTTCATCTCTTGGTGATTTTATAGAAGTTAAAGGAAATGTTAAGGGAATTGTTAAGCTGGAATGTGATTTATGCCTTAAAGAATTTGAATATAATTTGGATTTTAATATAGATGAACTTTATGCAAAACGCGCGCTTATTGAGGGTTCTGAGGAATCCGGACAGGAAATTGAAATTAAAGACGGTCAATTTGTTACTGATTTGAACGGTCAAGATGAAATTGATATTTATGACTTATTGTATCAATCTGTAATATTAAATTTACCAAATAAGAAAGTTTGTGGTATAAATTGTAATGGAGAGGATAAATTTTTGAAAGAAGAACAAATGTCTGATCCGAGAATGGATGTTTTTAAAAACATCAAAATTGATAGGTAGAAATATAAGTAGTAAAAATAAAAAGGAAAAAGAAAAATGGCAGTACCAAAGAAAAGAACAGGACATTCCGCACAGGGACACAGAAGAAGCAACTGGAAGGCTACAAAGCCGGAAACTACAAAATGCCCGAATTGCGGTGAAACAAAATTAACTCATACAGTTTGCACAGCATGCGGTTACTACAAAGGTAAAGCAGTAAGCATCAAATCACCTGATTATGTAGAAACCGTTGCAGAAAAGAAAAAACCTGCAAAAAAAGCAGCACCGAAAGCTAAAAAAGCAGAAAAAGTTGAAGAAGTTGTAGAAGAAGTAAAAGCTGAAAAAACTTTGGAAGCTGAAGAAGCTAAAGCTGAAGTCGTCGATGAAGAAAAAGTAATCGAAGAAAAAGAAGCTGAATAAGTTTATAGCCTTGAAACGTCATCCCCGATTAGGGGATTGACGTAAAAAGGGAAGATAGTTGGCTTAGGAGAGGGAAAATGACTAGAATAGCAATAGATGCAATGGGCGGCGATCATGCCCCGCACGAAATAGTAGCGGGTGCTGTTTGGGCTGCACAAGACTACGGCGTAGCACTTGAATTGGTCGGGAAACAGGATAGAATTGAACAGGAACTCGACAGAATTTCTCATGAAGGTTTTTATTCCGATTGCGGAAAGGCCGGTAAGCAGCATCGAATAAAAATTGACACTTCTAAGCTGGATATAAAAATTACTCATGCCTCTGAAATTATTGAAATGGGCGAGGCTCCGGGGCAAGCTATCAGAAAGAAGAAAAAATCTTCAATAGTTTTAGCTGTTGATGCTGTTGCAACAGGCAGTTCCGATGCGGTTGTTGCTGCCGGTTCTACAGGTGCGGCTATGGCCTCAAGCTTATTTGGTCTGGGTAGAATAGCAGGAATTGACAGACCTGCAATTGCCGTAACTTTACCGACCATTAAAAAACCTATTGTTGTAATTGATGCCGGTGCAAACAGTAATTGTACTCCTGAAATGTTGTATCAGTTTGCGGTTATGGGAACAACTTTTTCTAAAAACGTTTTGGGCATTGAACATCCGCGTGTAGGTGTTTTGAATATCGGGGAAGAAGCCGGAAAAGGTAATGAACTTGCACAACATACTTATAAATTATTGGAAGAACATCAGGAAAGAATTAACTTTGTAGGAAATATTGAAGGCAAAGAAATTTTCTTGAGCGTTTGTGATGTTGTTGTGTGCGATGGTTTTGTCGGAAACGTTGCGTTGAAAGTAACTGAAGGCACTTCTCAAATGTTATTCAGAATGTTGAAGCAGGAATTCAAAGCGGATTTATTGGGTAAAGTTATCGGACTTCTTGCAAAACCGTTTATGAAGAGAATTTACACCAAAATCAACTATGAAGAATTCGGCGGCGCATTACTTTTAGGCGTCAAAGGCATTACCGTAATCTCACATGGCAGAAGTAAAGCCTATGCGATTAAAAACGCCGTAAGAGTCGCAAAAGAAGCGGTAGAAACCGGCGTTAATGAGAAAATAGCAAAATTTTATGAGGAATAATAATATGGCAGATAAATATATCCCTGTTAAAATTGCAGGTGTTGGTTACAGTTTACCGGAAGCGGTTGTTACAAACGATGATTTGACAAAATTATACGAAACATCCGATGAATGGATTTATACACGTACGGGGATTAAGGAAAGACGTCTTGTTTCAGGCGATGAAGATGCGATTGATCTCGGGTTTGATGCTGCAAAAAAAGCACTGGAAAAATCAGGTGTTAAACCGGAAGAATTAGATTTGATTATTGCTGCATCATCTGCTCCTCCGCAGTTGTATCCGGCCATTGCATGCCATATTCAATCAAGATTGGGAATTGAAACAGATATTCCGGCATTTGATATTACCGCGGCATGCTCAGGTTTAATCTATGGCATGCAGGTTGCCAAAGGCTTTATTAATTCAGGAATTTACAAAAATATTTTGATAGTTGCAACTGACAACAACTCAAGATATTTGGACTGGTCAGACAGAGGAACATCAATTCTGTTCGGTGACGGCGCCGGTGCCATGGTAATGACAGCGTCCGATGACGGTTTGGATGATATTTTGTCAATTGATATTAAGGCAAAAGGTTCAATTGGTGAATTGATTTACAAAGACAATGTTGGCAAAAACTGTCCGCTTGTTGCGCCTTGTACAGAAAAAGACGGCTTTATCCATATGAACGGAAAAGAAGTTTACAAATTTGTTGTAAGAATTTTGCCGCCTTATATTGATGAAGTTATTGAAAAATCCGGTTTGAAAGCCGAAGATATTGACTATTTAATTCCGCACCAGGCAAACTTGAGAATTATTCAGGCGGTTCAGGAAAGACTTCAATATTCGGACGAAAAAGTTATAACAAATATCAAATATTACGGCAACACATCAGCCGCATCAGTTCCGATTGCACTGGCAGAAGGTGTTGAAAAAGGTACTGTTAAATTAGGCAGAGATAAAACAGCAATTCTTTGCGGTTTTGGTGCAGGCATGACTTGGGGCGCCGCAATCGTAAGACTTCGTGAAGGTATTTGCTAGTTTATTCGTATAATATACAAGCACCATTATTGTGTGCTTGTATATTATATAATTTTATAAAAAAGAAGGAGAAATGCCATGAAAAAAAGTAAGCTTAGAAATGTCGGGGGGGGGCGACTCCTCTAGGCCAGCGTGCTGCTGGACCCGTCCAACAGGAAGTTGGAGAAAATATATCGGGGCATGAAATTAGTAAGGGTTTTGACGGTATTGGTTTAGTAAAGATACTAAGATACTATGATACTAAGGCAGTAAGAAGTAACAGAAAAGTAGGTCGGTATTACTATGCCGACAGAAAATATACCGTCGGGTTATTAAACCCGACCTACAAGAAACTCAAGAGATTCTTCGCCGGAGCTCAGAATTACAAAAATACTTTCTTAGTGCCATACTGCCTTAGTAACTTAGTATCTTTAAAAAAAGCCGCCTTCACTCTCGCTGAAGTCTTAATAACCCTTGGCATAATCGGCGTTGTAGCGGCAATGACCATTCCGACGCTCGTCGCGAATTATCACAAGAAACAAATTCTTGTACAATTAAAAAATTCGTATTCTGTAGTGTCAAATGCAATACGACTTTCGGAAGTTGACAACGGTCCAATGTCAATATGGCCAACAGGTAAGGAGATGGATATTAATGCATATTGGTTAAAGTATTTAAAGCCGTATTTTTCAAATCCAATATTATGTAAAAACGCAAGCGATTGTGGTTATGATAACAGCTTTGATAACGTGAAATGGAGCTGCGGCAGCCATTGGGATGTAAAGACGAGTGAAACAAGATTGCTCTTCATGTTGAAAAATGGTACAGTAGTATTTTTACCTAAAAATACAAACGACGCTGATGGTAGACCAATGTAGGCTGTTGAAGTGTATATTGATGTTAATGGCGCAGCTTCGCCAAATGAATGCGGAAAAGATGTATTTTTGTTTGCAAGAACAGACAAGGGAATTGTACCGTTTTCGGCTCCGGGCAAAGATTGTTGGACATCTTCGGAGTTTTGCGCGGACACTATTATGAAAAGCGGCTGGGAATATCCAGAGAATTATCCGTATTAAAACAATCATTTAGGTTTGTAATTTTGCGTGTCACCCTCTCATATTGGGAGAGGGTAGAATTTTTTAACGGGCATCGCGAGTTTAGAAATTCGGGTGAGGGTTTCCGTCATACCGGACTTGTTCCGGTATCTTTTTTATATTAGATCCCGTAACAATTGCGGGATGACGTAGCCTGTAGGTTGAGCTTTCAGCCCAACAAGATATTTTATCCTGCAATAAATTTAACATAAAGGTTTACTTTTGGCGTGTTTACTGTATAATAAGTTTAATGGAAGTGAGAGGGATATGAATATGGCAAAAAAGATAGCGTTTTTATTTCCGGGACAGGGTTCTCAATCTGTTGGTATGGGAAAAGATTTGTACGAAAATTTTGAAAGTGCAAAAACGGTTTTTGACACTGCAGACAGTGTTTTAAACAAAAGCATTTCAACAATTTGTTTTGAAGGGCCTGAAGAAGATTTAAAACAAACAATTAACACCCAGCCCGCAATTGTTACGATGTCAATTGCGGCAATGAAGGCTTTGACCTCTCAAATTGATATCAAACCGGATTACGTTGCCGGTCACAGCTTGGGCGAATATTGCGCTATGTATACTGCAGGTGTTATGTCCTTGGAAAATACTTTAAAATCTATCCAAAAAAGAGCTGACCTTATGGGTGCGACCAAAGGCGGAAGTATGGCTGCTGTTTTGAATGCATCTGAAGAGCAGTTGAAAGCGGGCTTGGCTGAAGGTTCAAAAGTCGGCTATGTTGATGTCGCAAACTATAATTCACCTGCGCAGGTGGTTATTACGGGTGACGAAAATGCGGTTAAAGCCGCAGGCGATTATATGCTTGCAAACGGCGTAAGACGTGTTGTTCCTCTTGCGGTTTCCGGCGCTTTCCATTCTAAATTTATGGAAAATGCAGGGCATGAATTTGCATCATTTATTTCAAATGTTGAATTAAATGACGCTTCAATTCCCGTAATTACAAACGTTGACGCGGAACCTACCGTAAACAGCGCTGATTTTAGAGAAAAAATGCCTAAACAGATTTATTCATCAGTACACTGGACACAAACTATTGAAAAAATGGTGTCTGATGGCGTCGAAATTTTTATAGAAATCGGGCCGGGCAAGGTTCTTGCAGGTTTGAACAAAAAAATCGCACCTGATGCGGTTGTATATAATGTTTATGACAAAGCATCTCTGGATGCAACGGTTTCGGCGATTAATGATATGCTTGTTAGTAATGTTTAAAAAACAAAAAGGAGGTATTTTATGTTAAGTAGTTTGAAATTCGGGGGGGGGCGACTCCTCTAGGTAGACAGGACAAGGGTTTTACGCTTGCCGAAGTTTTGATTACACTCGGCATTATAGGCGTGGTGGCTGCCATGACGATTCCCACGCTTGTGCAGTCGTTTAAAAAGAAAGAAGTAGAAACAAAGTTAGTAAGATTTAATTCAATAATTAATCAAGCAATTCAACTTGCGGATGTTGAACAGGGCTCACATGCTTGGGCTAAAGATACATATGTTTTTGCAGCTCCTGATGATCCGGTTGTTAATACGTCTCAGGATACTGTAAACTGGTTTAATACATATCTTGCACCTCATTTGAAAGCTACGTGCAATGAAGATACTATATCCGGCGGCAGTGGCGGCAGGGAGTTTCTTATTTGTACAATGAATAACGGTGATAAGTTTGGAATTGATTACGGCTCAAACAGAGAATGGATATATTTTATAGGAGATCCGGAAAAATGTCTTAAAAAAGAAAATTATGCAGGATCTTGCGGATTTTATTTTTTGTTTAGAATGAATGATGTTCAGGCTGGTAATGAAGGTTGGAAGTATCATGTAAATACGCCTTTTGCACCCTATATGTACAATTGGGATGGCGAGATTGAAACATTAAAAACGGATTCGACATTCGGTTGTAATGATTCCACTGAAACTGAAAATTCGGGTAGATATTGCACGGCATTAATCCAGCAAAACAACTGGAAAGTGCCGGAAGATTATACTTTTAAATTCTAAAAAGTTACAAAATTGGCATTAAATTCTTGTTTATGGTACAATTATACAGGGACATTAAATAAGGAGAAAGTTAATGACAGAAAGAAAAATTGCTTTGGTAACAGGCGGATCCCGCGGTATTGGTTTGGCTTGTGCTATTGAACTTGCAAAAGCAGGCTGCGACATTATTATTAATGATATTTGTGATGCTGAAAAAGCTCAGCCGGCTTTGGATGAAATTAAAGCTTGCGGTGTGAATGCATATTTTTATAGCTTTGATGTTTCAAATGATCAGGCTGTTCAGGAAAATGTTGATAAAATGATTGCTGAACACGGAAAAATTGATATTTTGTTGAACAATGCAGGTATTACAAAAGACGGTTTGTTCATAAGAATGGATATGGAACAGTGGGAAAGAGTTATCAAGATTAACCTCACAAGCGCTTATTGTGTAACCCATGCCGTAATCAAACACATGATGAAAGCACGTCAGGGTTCTATTATCAATATGTCAAGTATTGTCGGCCGTCATGGTAATGCAGGTCAGGCAAACTATTCAGCTTCTAAAGCAGGTTTGATTGGTTTGACTCAAACTCTTGCAAAAGAATTTGGCTCAAGAAACATCAGAGTTAATGCTGTTTGCCCAGGGTTTATCCAAACAGCTATGACTCACGATTTGGCAAATATTGATGAGTACTTGAAAGCTATTCCGATGAAAAGACTCGGTACTCCGGAAGATATTGCAAAAGTTGTTAAATTCCTTGCACTTGATACTGATTACGTAACAGGTCAGGCTATCGAAGTTGCAGGCGGTTTGATGTTATAATAAATTTTATAAATATTAAGGCGGGCTTTGCCCGCCTTTTTATGTAATTATAAGGTTTTGGACAAAATCGTAACTTCACTTAAAGAATGTAACAATTTTTTAAATCAGTTGCAAATTTATCTTTAAATAGTATAATGTTTATGACATATAGTGATACACTAATTTATGAGGAAGAAGAAATGAGTACATTTGAAAAAGTTAAAAAAGTTGTAGTAGATCAGTTAAGCGTAGATGAAGCATTGGTTACTCCGCAAGCAAGCTTCACAGCTGATTTGGGTGCTGATTCATTAGATACAGTTGAATTGGTTATGGCATTTGAAGAAGAATTCGGCTGTGAAATCCCTGATGAAGAAGCTGAAAAAATTCAAACAGTTCAAGACGCTGTAAACTATATTGACTCACATTCATAATCTGAATAATAAATTTATTCGTTGAAAAAGTTTGCGAGAGTGAGAAATATTCTCTCATTCTCGCATATTTATTGTAAAGGAATAGGAGATGACAAAAAGAAGAGTAGTAATTACAGGGTTGGGTGCAGTATCGCCGTTTGGTGTCGGCGTTGATAAGTTATGGAACAGCCTTGTAGAAGGAAAAAGCGGAATCAGTATTTCCGAATCCATTGATATATCAAAACACGTTGTAAAAATTTCAGGTGAAGTCAAAGACTTTGACCCCGAACAATATTTGGATCCTAAAGAATCCAAAAGAATGGATAGATTTATTCAATTTGCAATGGTGGCTGCTGATGAAGCTATCTGCGATGCAAAATTAGAGGAAGTACATGACGTAGATCCTTATAGAATAGGTGTTATGGTAAGTTCTGCCGCCGGCGGTTTCAGAACTTTTGAAGAAAACCACAAACGTATTTTGGAAAAAGGACCGAACAAATGTTCACCGTTTACTATTCCGATGATGATTGTAAACATGCCCTCCGGCAGAATTTCCATAAAATACGGTTACAAAGGCGTAAATAAAGTTGTGGTTTCCGCATGTGCAACAGGTACCCACACAATCGGCGACGCGTTCAGAACAATCCAATACGGCGACGCTGATATAGTAATTGCAGGCGGTACGGAAGCAACGATTTGTGATGTCGGTATCGGTGCATTTGCAAGCGCAAGAACCCTTTCACACAGAAACGACGAGCCTGAAAAAGCTTCACGTCCGTTTGACAAAGACAGAGACGGATTTGTAATGTCAGAAGGCGCAGGCGTTTTAGTTTTGGAAGAATATGAGCATGCCAAAAAACGCGGTGCAAAAATTTACGCTGAAATCGTTGGTTACGGTCAAACAGCTGACGCTTATGATGTTGTTGCCCCGTGCCCTGACGGTAAAGGTGCAACTAAATCAATGGAATTTGCATTGCAGGATGCAGGTTTAAAAACCGGCGATATCCAGTATATTAACGCACACGGTACAAGCACCGGGCTCGGCGATGTTGCGGAATCCAATGCTATCGCAAAATTGTTCGGCGACAAGCAGCAAAATCCCAACCTTCGCGTAAGTTCAACCAAATCAATGCACGGGCACGTTTTGGGTGCAACGGGTGCTATTGAGGCTATTGCCTGCATAAAAACAATTAATGAAAACATTGTTCCTCCGACAATTAACCTTGATAATCAGGACGAAAACGTCGGTGATTTGAATTATGTTCCTCATAAAGCCCAAAAAGCTGAGGTGCATGCCGCCCTTTCAAATTCTTTTGGATTTGGCGGGCAAAACGCTTCTTTGATATTTAAAGAAGTTTAAGTAGTTATTATAAAATATATTAAAAAAGCCCTGAACAGGGCTTTTTTAATATTTAATTTTCAATCAAAACTCTGTCGAGGCAGACTTTTGGCGAGTATTTCCATTCGCGGTAGGTTATACGTTTGACCTTAAACCCGCAGCGTTCAAGGATTGCCTGTTTTTTCATATTGGAAACGGTTTGTTTTACGTTGTCTTCAACCCCGTCGATTTCCACTATGAATTTTTTATCAACCAATAAGTCAGCTTTCAAGCCTGCAATTTCGCTTCCCGCAAGAACTTCATGTCCGAGTTCGCGCATTTCAGATGCTATTTCGCGTTCAAGATTGTTTTTGTATTCGTTTTCGTCGATTTGTAAGTTTTCAAGCGCTGCTTGTTTATTCTGATATTCTTTTATGTATGAAATATAGTTTCTGAAATGACCTTCCGGAAGGTTTGTTATGTCGCGCGAAACAAAGTTTACAACCTTGTATCTCGCACGGGTAATCGCAACGTTAAAGAGGTTTGGTTTTTGTAAAAATGTTGCGCTTTGTGCGTGGCTGTTGTTTGCAAAAGCCCATGACATAAGGATTATGTCGCGTTCATCTCCCTGGAATGTATGAGCTGTACCGATTTCCACCTGATGTTTTCTGAGCATATGATCTGACAGAACTTTTGAAACAGAGGTTTTCAACTGTTCCACCTGCGCTCTGAACGGTGAAATTATACCGATAGATACAGGGTAATCGGGGTTTTTGCGTTCATCTTCTATAATTATTTCGTGTAACTTTTTGATTACGGCTTCGACTTCGGGAAGGTTGCGTGTTGCGTCATAATCAACTTTTCCTTCCGGCACTTCGACAAGCTCAAGAACCTTTTGACCGCCAAAGTCTTTTCTCATAACCCTTATTCTGTCGCCGTAAAATTCATGGTTTGAAAATTCTATAATCGGCGGCAGGCTTCTGAAATGTTCGTCAAGCATTACGGAATTCATTGAATAGTAATCCGCAAGGTCGAACATGGAATTTGTTCTGAAACGCCACATTAACTGGTATTTGTCAGGAATTCCGTATTGATTTAAGAAAGACTGTTCTTTTGCTTTTTCTAAGAATGACAAATGCGGTAATTGTTTGTCGTCGCCCACAATTACTGCGCGTTTTGCGCGGAACATTATCGGGAAGCAGCTTGCAATATCGCATTGTGACGCTTCATCAATAATTGCAACGTCAAACATTCCGGGTTTCATAGGCAATGATCCTGAAACCGCATAAGTTGTTACGCACCAGCAGGGGAATGCCTCCAGAAGCGGTCTGAAATCTTCTTCTTCCAAAATGCGGTTTTGGAGATTTTTTTTGCGTTCAACAAGTGATTTTGCGTGAACTTTTAATCTCTGGCATTTTATCTGGTCGCGCAAAAGCCCTTTCAAAGCTTCGCGGCGTTTGTTTTTCAAGATATTTACCGCAAGATTTTTTTGTTTTTTCTTCATCTGGCGGATTTGTTCCATAAGCACATGGAGGTTGCCTGTTTTTTGAATATCAGCTTCGATTTTTCTTAAATTACAGTTCATAAGCGCAACTTCAAGCTCTGCGCTCAGTCTTGAAAGATTTTCGTAATTTACGTCGAATTCGTTCAGTTTGAGAATTTTTTTAAGATGTCTAAGGCTTGTAAAATTCGCGATATTGGCGAAAAATCCGGCTTTTTCCATATTGTTATGCAGAATTTTTATGATTCCTGACACCATATCAATTTCGCTTTTTTTGAGCTGGGTTGTTATGAATTGCATTTGTCCGATTGATTTTTCGTGTTCGGTTGTTTCTAAAGACAGGTCATGCCATTCACGTTCAAGCTTTATAATTTGTTCGCATTTTTTTTCTGTCTGGTTAAGCAAATTCAAATGCTCTTTCATATCTTTTGTATCTACAAGGAGGCTGTCTTCATAGTCGCTGTCAATGTCAACCTTGCCTGACAACAAATCCTGCAGTTGGTAGCTCAATTGTTTTTGATAATTCAAACGTCCTGCACGCAGAGCCAAAAACGGCGCGCCGAGTTCATTCAAACGTTCCGCAACAACGTCGACGGCTTTGTCCATGCGGGAAGCCACAAGAACTGTTTTTCCGTTTGCAATTAAGTGTGCGACAAGGTTTACGATTGTTTGAGATTTCCCTGTTCCCGGAGGACCTTGTACGGCTATGAATTTGCTGTTATCAATATTTTTGATAACTTTTTCCTGTGAATCGCTTAATGATAAAGGAGTTATCGGGTAAAAATCAGTAATTTCATTCAAATCCTTTATCGGTACGGATTTTTCTTTTGCCTGAATATATTCGTCGTTAATTATGCTCAAAGCTGTTTCGCGGTAAATTCCGCTCGGTTTTTCCGCAATCTGGGTTAATTCGTGCAGCACACCTGCGGTGACTGACGGACGTTTTGTCAAAATTATTGCGCTTTGATAGGTTACAACAACTTTATCAACTTTTATTGAGGATTTTTGCGCTGTTTCGCGTTCTTCTTCTTCGATTAATTCGTCAATATTTTCAGAATCTATTTTTTCTTTGTAAAAATCTTTTGCTTCGTCTTTGGAAATATTATCTTCTGTTTCGTTGTCATTTGAGGTTTGGCTGATTTCAATTTCAGGAACAACTGACTGTAAGGTTGTCAGAAATATGTCTAACTTTTCCTGTGTAATAGGCAAATCCGGCACTACATCAAGAATGCCTTCCAAAAGCAGATCGACTTCATCTTCGTCATCGTTTTTTTTCATTAAAGCTGCAAGCGCGCCTGTATTCAGAGAAAGCATTTCATCCTGCGGTATACAGTTTATGTTTACCCCGTTTCTTTCAAGCCGGCATGGGACGTACAAAAGCGGAGTCAAAAATTCGTTTTGTTTTTTGGATTTATTGTTTTTACCTACAAGAAACAAGTAGCCATAGATAAGGTATTTATCTTTAGTGCTTAATTCACTTTGAATCATGAGTTCCGTCAGTTTGCTGTCAGAACCGTCAAGTTTAAGGTATTCTTCGCCGGTTGTGAATAATTTTTCTTCCCCCGGAAGAAAAATCCATTTGTTATCTTTATCCGCTTTAAGGTTGCGGAAGGTGGAGCTTTTAACCTCTTCTCTTACGCAATCGTGAAGATACTGGCTTAATTTCTTAATAAAACTGTTATTGAATGCCGAATTGATGGCTTTGGTTGCTTCTTGTAACATACTTTCTCCTGCTTGTTTATTATATCATTTTACGCTAAAATATGGAAGATGGACATCATCAGAATAAATGATAATTCAGATAAATTGTATTATATCGGGGGCATTGTCCGCGATAAACTTCTTGGCGTCCAAAGTTTGGATGTTGATATTACGTATGTTGGCAATGCTATTGATTACTGCTCAAAATTCGGCGAAGTTATTCAGGAAAATCCTGATTTCGGTACGGTGCGTGTAAATGTCGGCGGGCGTGCAGTCGATTTTGCATCTACGCGTGCGGAAGTTTATGAGAAAAAAGGGCATCTGCCGGTTGTAACTAAAATCGGTTGTTCTTTAAAAGAAGATGTTTTGCGTCGCGATTTTACCGTGAACGCCCTTGCAATGAATGTTTCTACTGGTGAAATCGTGGATTATGTCGGCGGGCGTGAGGATTTGAAAAATAAACTTCTCAGGGTTTTGCATGATGAAAGTTTTATTGATGACCCCACAAGAATTATCCGCGCTTTGAAATTTCGCGTGCGGTTCGGGTTTGAATTGGAAGAACATACAAGACGCCTTCAAGAGGACTATCTGGCACATATAAATTATGATATGTCTTATAAGCGAGTTAAAAAAGAGCTTATTGAAACTTTTAATCTTAATTCACAGCGTGCGTTTGAGATTTTTGTAAATGAAAGAATTTATAAGCTTGTTTCGCCTGAAAATTTTGAACTGCCAAAGATTAATATTGAAGAGCTTATAAAAAAATATCCGGTAAACAATATCTGGCTTGTTTATATCGGGCTTATGCCTGATTTATCGCGGTTTGAATTTACAAAAGAAGAGAAAAAGATTATTGAAGACTTTCGTGCAATTGGCGACTTGAAAAATGATTTCGAGATTTACAAAGCCTTTGACGGGCTTGCTGTGGAAAGCATTTTGCTTTACGGAATTTCAAAGGATATGACGGCTGTTGTCAGGTATCTTGATGCGCTCGTTAATATAAAAATTTCCATAACCGGTGAAGATTTGAAGCGTTTAGGCATTGAACCGTCGCCTGTATATCAGGAAATTTTTGATTATGTTTTAAAAGCAAAATTGGAAAATCCTCAAATTACTTTTGAAGATGAGATTCAGCTTGCTAAAAATTATAAAAATTGATATAATATTTCCAAAAGAAGGAGAAATGCCATGAAAAAAAGTAAGCTTAGAAATGTCGGGGGGGGGCGACTCCTCTAGGTAGTTGTAGCAAGGGTTTTGATAGTCAAGCAGGGGGAATGTGTCTTTTCGACGACGCTCTCACCTCCGGCTCCGCTATAGTCTCAAAGACACATTCCCCTTGCTCTCAATCATGTGACTTTTTGGAAAAGATACTAAGATACTATGATACTAAGGCAGTAAGAGGTAACAGTCGGATTAGTAAATCCGACCTACAATATGTCATCCTGAACTGCCTGAGGCAGGACAACACACTGAACATTGGTGGGACTTACGATGTCATTCTGAACTTGTTTCAGAATCTCAAAAAAATTCCCCGCACCCTAACCCTCCCACCTTCACTACGTTCCGGAAACAGGGTCGCACAACTCGTACCTCGTTGGCTCCCTTTGTTCCTCAAGGGCGGGAGGGAAGAATTAGTGAACGAAGCTCACAGTAAACACTTAGTGCCTTACTGTCTTAGTAACTTAGTATCTTCTAAAAAAGCCGCCTTCACCCTCGCTGAAGTCTTGATAACCCTTGGCATAATCGGCGTTGTGGCAGCAATGACAATTCCGACATTGATTAGTAATTATGAGAAAAAATTTACATCAACTGGAGTGAGAAATTTTCATTCACTTATGGCACAGGCATATCAGCTCTCTATGGTGGAGAATGGTAATATGGAAACGTGGAGTTTTCCGTTAAATAAATCTGATAAAGAACAGGCAAAGCAATTTTTTGACAAATATTTTAGTCCATATTTGCATGTTTTGAATGAGTGCAGTGATGAAGATAGTATTCAGGAAAAATTTACAAATGCAAGAACTAGTCCTGTATATACTTTAAAAAACGGAATGCAGTTTGTATTTATACCAAATGCTGCTGATAATGATTATGAAGGGAAATACGTTTATTTAATTCTTGATATAAATGGAAACAAAGGACCAAACAGGGATGGCAGAGATATATTTTATTTGGATATTTTCCCTAATAACGGTATTGTGTGGGTTGGACGGGTTTCTGTTTCGGATGAAATAAATTCTGTAACACGGGATGATCTAATTAACGGTGTTTTGATTAATGAAGGTGAAGATACGGCGTGTTGTACAAATCAGACCTGCGCAACTCCACGATATCAATATTACGCTTGCGGAGCATTAATCCAATTTGACGGCTGGCAGATTAAAGAGGATTATCCCTGGTAAGTATTTTTTAATTGCATAATTTTTTCAAAGGATTTTTCGATATTTTCGGAAAGTTCTTTGTCTTTATTGGCTTTTATGGCTACAAGTTCAATTGCGTCAATTGTTTCAGGATTTGAATTCCTGTAAATAAACATATTTAATCCGGCACGTATGCCCATCTCTATAGCGTCAGTCGTTCCGAATTTTGCAACTCCTTTCATTATCATGTCATCGGAAATTATTACGCCTTTAAATCCGAGTCTATTCCTTAGGTAGTCCAGTGCGTTTTTGCTTAAACTTGTCGGAATTTGTTTTTTTTCAAAGCATGTGCAGTGAAGATGTGCAGCCATTATCATTTCAATATCTTTTGCGCAGGTTTTGAAAGGTTTAATATGTGTTTTTTCCATTTCTTCAATTGATAAATTAATTTCGGGTAATGTCAGGTGGCTGTCCGTATTTGCATCACCATGACCCGGAAAATGTTTGGCGCATGGTATTATTCCGTTTGCGCGGTATACTGCCGATACAATTTTTTCAGCAGCTATAACCTCGTCAGGATTTGGTGAAAATGAACGTTCCCCTATTATCGGGTTGTCGGGGTTTGTGTTTACGTCAATACAGGGTGCAAAATTTAAATTTATTCCGTAATTTTTTAATTCTTTTGCAATTTCATAAGTTTGTTTTTCCAGAAAATCCAATCCTTTTTCAAAAGCGTATTTAGCAGATAAATATTTTTTTCCGTTATGAATATTTTCAGTTCTCTCGACCCTTCCGCCTTCTTGATCAATTGATAAAAACGGCGGGGTAGCGGCTAATGATTTACATTTTTTAATTAGTGATTTGAATTGTTCTTCGTTTTGAATATCCGGCGTAAAAAAGATTATGCCGCCTAAATTATTTTCAAGCGCTTTTTTATAACCTTCGCCTGAGGTTCCGAGTATAAACATCTGGTAAAGTTTTGAACGTATATCCATAGATATTATTTTAGCACATATTTTATATTAGAACTCAAATTTTTGTTGTATATTATTGTTATGTTTTATTTTGATAAAATTTCCGGCAAAAGTATTTTAAAATCCGATCTTATATCGGATATAAAAAATTTTTTTACGACACGTGAAAGTGTTATAAAATCATCAGAACCCGATATGGAAGAAGCGGTCAAAACGAATAAGGAGTTAATTTGTGAATATTTAGGAGTTGATGAGCTTATTTCTCCTGTTCAAACGCATAGCAGCAATGTTCAATATGCAGAAATCGGAAAAACAGAATACCCTGATACAGATGCGTTAATTTTGACAAATAACAAACAGGCGGTGTTCTTGAATTTTGCGGATTGTACGCCTGTTATTTTGTATGATAAAAAACAGCATATTGCCTCTGTTGCACACGCAGGCTGGCGCGGAACAGTTCAAAAAATTGCGGTTAAAACAATTGAAATCATGAAATCAAATCCTGAAAATATTCAGGCTGTAATAGGTCCTGCAATTTCAATGTGCTGTTATAATGTCGGACAAGAGGTTTTTGACGGTCTAAGGTCAACCGTAGAAAATTTTGACGGGTTATATAAATTGAAAAATAATGAAATTTTTGTTGATTTAAAAGGTATTAATGCACAGCAGCTCAAAGAATTTGGAGTTAAAGAAATTGATGTTTGCCCGTATTGTACATATTGCGATAATGACATGTTTTTTTCTTACAGAAAAGAAAATGCTACAACGAGCAGGCATAGTGCAGTTATAAAGTTTTAGTTTTATTTGACACCCCGATTTGCTTTGGTTAGAATAAAAAAAGAATTAAGGAAAGCTGGGTGAAAATCCCTCACCGGTCCGCGGCCGTTACAGTCGGAATGCTTAATATTGTTAGCCTCGAGACAGGAGTATTGTGATGATAAAATTTATTAGCAGGAATATTCCCTTCGATAATTATAAAATGTTCAAATTTTAGTGAAGGGAAAGAGATGAAATTAAAAAATCTTATTTTACTTGCTTTATTTGTATTTAATCCGGCAGTTGTGTTTGCAATACAGGATAGCAGCAGTCCGTTATTATACGGCGGATTGACGGAAAAAGAAGTATATTCACTCGGAAATTATGCTGAAGATATACAAACTGCAGGGGCAAGTGTTGATGTAATAACTTTGGATGATATAAAAAATCAAGGGTCTCCGGTTCTTTCACAATTATTAAATCAGGCAGCGGGTTTGACTGTTCAAACTGAATCTTCAATCGGATCACCTTCGTCAATCAGAATGCGCGGTACTGACAGAGTAAGATTTACTCTTGACGGCATAAGAATGGACAGACCTTCCATGACAAGCCCGGGCATGGATTTGCAGTATCTTTTAAGTGATGATCTGGAGAGAATTGAAGTAATACGCGGTCCTCAAGGTAATGTCGGCGGTGTTAATGCATCCGGCGGACTTATTGCTCTGCAAACAAGACGCGGCAGGGGACCTTTGTCTATTGAGATGGGCTCTGAAATGGGAAGTTATAGTACTTTTAAAGAAAGATTTGCCGTTATGGGCGGTGATGAAAAAAAAGATTTTTATATGGGCTTAACCTGGTTAAAATCCGCCGGAGGTATGGATACATCTAATCTTGGACGTATTTATAACAATGGTTATAATAATTTGAGTGTCGTTACAAATACAGGTGTCAGAGTTTTGGGTGGAAAAGCTGAAATCAGAGATATTTTCAGATTTTCACGCGCAAGAAAAGATATAGGTATTGGTTTTCATAATGATTGGCCGTATGGTATTTATCAGGCTCCGGACGGTAATTACGGGACAAATACTGATGTAATGAATGTTTTGTCTTTTGACCATACCCCGAATGAAGTTTACAATTACAATACAAAGTTTGGCATATATCACAATCAGTCGAATAATTATATTTTCCCTGACCATATCAATTCTGATCCCACCATGGAATCTTTTTCCAGAATTGGCAGCACCAGATTGAACTTTATGACACAGCATAATTTAAATTATCATGACTGGAATACTTTTTCTGTTGGTTATAATTTGGAGACGGAATTTATTGACAGTAAATCCTCAACAATAAATTTTGGTATGCAAGATATAAATAATTTTACCGGAAGTACTATTCAAAATGATGTTTTTGTTAATGACTCTATAAATATTAAAGATAAACTGTTTATCAGAGGCGGTGCCAGATTGGTAAATAATTCGGCATATGGAACATACGTTCTTCCGAATGCTTCTGCTGCATTGGTTCTACCGACTTTTAAAATCGCAGGTGCAAAAACGAAGTTCAGGGGTTCATGGGGACAGAGTGTGAATACGCCTACTTTGTATCAAAGATTTGCAAGGATGCGTCTTATGGGATATGATATGATTCCTAATCCAAATCTTGAGGCGGAAAAAATGACAGGTTGGGATGTCGGTATTGAACAAAGCTTTTTTGATGACAAATTGAAATTTGATTTCGGATATTTCAATAACGATTACAGAGATTATATAAATTTTGAATACGGTGTTGCAAGTTATATGTACACAAACATTGACAGCGCACGTATTCAGGGTTATGAAGCCCGTATGACCTGGACTCCTAATGAAAAATTTAAAACTGTGGTAAACTATACATATACGGATTCTGAAGACAAAACAACAGGCATGGATCTTGCAGCTTGTCCGCAAAACAGGTTAAATACAACTCTTTATTGGACTCCGCATGCAAAATTTAATACTTTTGTTAGTGTTGAGGCAGCCTCAAGCAGGGCAATGAGTTCTGCAGCGAATGCCGTCAGAACTCCCGGATATGTTGATGTCAGAATAGGTGCAAATGTGGAATTGTTCAGCATAAAAGATGCTCATGTTTACTTAAAAGCGATGATTTATAACTTATTAGATCAGAGAATTTCTATGTACAGAAGCGGTGATGTTCAATATTACGCACCGGGAATACAATTTATGGCAGGTATATTTGTTAAATATAATCTGCCGGAGAAAGAAAATATATGACAAAATCAAGAAAAATTTATGTGATTTTAATTTTATGCATAATATTTTTTGTAACCTTTTATCTGGCTTTATTTGCTGGATATAATGATGCTGGAACAGGATTGTTTTTTAAAACTTTTCATCTGACGGATGATGCGGATAGTATTATTTTAGAAGTGTTAAGGTTTCCAAGGGTTGTAAAAGCCATTGTTGCCGGCAGTTGTCTTGCTCTTGCAGGGCTTATTATGCAGGCGGTTTCAAAAAATTCTCTTGCAGAGCCTTATTTAACGGGTGTGTCTTCCGGCGCCGGATTAGGTATTGTTTTATCAATATTATATTTTAACGGTGCTGCGTATTCAGTGTTCGGATTTGCAGGTGCACTTGTTTCATCGTTACTTGTTATATCTTTTGCAGGACTTAGCAGGTTCTCAATTGCAAAGCTTATTCTTACGGGGTTATCCGTGAATTTGTTTGTCGGATCTTTGATTTCTTTATTTATATTAACTAATGCGGATAAGGCTCAATCTATGATGTTTATTTTATCAGGCGGTTTTAGTGATGTGATTTCAAACAGAAATTTAATTATTTTGTTTTTAGCCGGAGTTATAATCTGCGGACTGCTTATACCAAAATTGAATTTTTTACGTTTGGATAGTAATATTATTTCATCATTTAAAAAAGAAAAAGATATTTATAATATATTAATGATATTGATTTCAGCGTTTTTAACATCAGTCAGTGTATTTGCGGCAGGAATTCTGGGATTTATAGGGATAATTGTTCCGCAGATATCCAAAATGCTTGTAGGTAACGACTATAGATATTTATTTATTACAAATATTTTATTAGGTTCAGCATTTATATTATTTGCAGACTATATAGCAAGAACGGTTGTTTATCCTTTGCAAATTCCATTAGGGCTTGTAATTGCGTTTATAGGCGCACCGGTATTTATATTTTTCCTGACAAAGAAAGGAGATATTTTCAACAATGATAGAAGTTAGAAATTTATCCTTTTCTTTTGATAATAATAAATTTTTTGATAATGTAAGTTTTAATTTGCCGGAAAATAAAATTAATGTAATCGTAGGTCCTAATGGCGCCGGAAAAACGACTTTATTAAAACTTTTAACAAAAGCTTTTTTACCGGATAAAGGATTTATAGGACTTAATAATTTGACGACTTTTTATCTCCCGCAAAGAATTAATTATATATCGGGTATAACTTTATACGAATATCTTGCATCAATATTTTTTAGAAATTCATGGAAATGGTTTCTGGAAAATAGCGAAAAAGAACAAATCAATAATATTTTAAATTGTTTGGAAATATTTGATAAAAAAGATATTTTGATAGAGAATTTAAGCGCGGGAGAACTGCAAAAAGCTAATATCGGTCTGGGGCTTTTGTCCGGTGCCAGGTTATTTTTGTTAGATGAACCTACATCTAATATGGATTTAATTAATCAGGTTAAAACACTTAATATTATAAAAAAATTAACTATGGAGAATGTGACAAGTTTAATTATTTTGCATGATTTGAATTTAGCATCTTGTTATGGTGATTATTTTATCGGTATAGACAAAACCAGAAAGATTTTTTGTGCGGACAAATTGAATTTTTTTGATGAGCAGGTTTTGAAAAATATTTATAATATGCCGTTTAAGGTTATAAAAAACAAAGAGGATATTCATGTACAAATTCTTAATTAGATTATTGTTGATAATAGTGTTTTTGAATCAGGCATATGTTCACGCAAATGAAAATCCGAGAATTATTAGTCTTATGCCGTCAATAACAGAGATTGTTTATGCAATTGGTGCAGATAGTGAACTGATAGCTGTATCTACAATGTGTGACTATCCGCAAGCGGCTAAAAATAAAGAAAAAGTCGGAGATAGTTACTTCATTAACAAAGAAAAAATTATAAGGCTTAATCCTGATTATGTTTTTGCAGCTGATAATTCAGATGTTTTGATGAGCGAGTTTAGGCAGACAAAAATCAAGCCTGTATTTTTCAGATTTGAATCAATAAATGATATTTATCAAAACACGATATTGATAGGGCAATTAACACAAAAAGAAGCCGGTGCCAAAAAGGTTGTTTCGGATATCAAAAATAAGATAGCTCTATTGCGGACTTCAACCCCTAAGAGAATACTTTATGTTTTGCAGGCAGAACCAATGATTACAATAGGCAAAAAAAGTTTTATAACAGATGTAATAAATAAATCCGGCAATCATTCGGTTACTGAAAATTTAACTTTACAATATCCTGTTATATCATCTGAATATGCTGTAAAATTGAAACCTGATATAGTTATTACAGGGATGGCATCAGATATTTTAAGTTTGAAGAAAATATTCCCGCATACAAAAATAGTTGTATTATCCGACAGCCAGAAAGATATAATTAACAGACCAGGACCTCGAATTTATAAGGCTGTGGAATTTTTTGCAAAAGATTTATAAGCGCCGTGATGTATAAGCTAAAATAGATTAATTAATGTAAATATTCTTAAAATTTTTTTGCTATTTCTTGCGTTATTATGAACTTTTTTATATAATTTAGTTATGGAACAAAAGACAGAAAAATCCAGATATCTTAACAAAAAATTAGGTGCGATTCTTAAAACTTTCAGACGTGAGAATACCAATTGTACTGCTGCACAATTTGCTGATGATTATAATTTGGACAAAGGTAATCTTTGCAGAATGGAAAATGGTATCATTGACAGCAGAATTTCTAATATATGGCGTGTTACAGAAGCTATGGGCGTTAAATTATCTGATGTTATTATAGCTCTGGAAAAAGAATTGGGTAAGGATTTTAAGATAAATAACAGATAATTTTCATATTTTGCGATTTTGTTCATCTGTGTTTTTGTGGAGCATTCATATTCTCTATAGTTTTTGAAATCCGGGAGTGAAGCTGATTTGCCTGATATAGATATTCTGTAAGTTTTTCGTAATTATCGTTTTTTTCTCCATACGGAACTTTCATCTCAATCAGCTCATCAACGCTTTTGTTTATAGCTGATAATTTTTCCAGAGAATCGCCTAAAAATACAATAGAATTGAATTTTTTGGAGACTTTTGCCAGCACTTTTCTGGAAAAAAATGTCTGAGCTTTTTTTATCCATGGAAATTTAATTAGTTCGCCTGCAGGGGTTTGAATTTTTTTATTAGCATATTCGCGGTTAAGCTCGAATAGTTCCTGTTCAAGCCGTTGTTTACGGACTCTCAGGCTTAACATTTCTGTTTGTGTGCCGTAAAGCTCTGCATTTTTTATTTTGCCGTTAAGCTCGGTTATTGCTTTTTGTTTCTCGGAAATTTTATATTCAAGTTTAAGCTTTTCGCTGTCACCTTGAGGGAGAGTTTTATCATTTAAAATTGCGGAATCGTAACCGTTAAGTCTGATAGGATTAGACGCTGCTGATTTCGGTTCTTCCATAAGATTATCAGAACCGTTAAACGGATTTTGTTTAACCGAATTTATAGGGCTTACATTAAAAAAGTTAAGATTATTGTCCATAATCTTATTTTACGATAAAAAAAACGATATTTTTACCTGCAAAAAGAGGAATTTTATTCAATCGTGAACACTTTTTTGTAATATAAAATCACGCCCCATATTGTGAGGACAATATTCGGCATCCACGCTGCCAAAAAAGGCTCAAGTTTGCCGGATTCTCCGAATGATATTGAAAGCGCCCTGATTAGATAGTATATGAAAATTATTAAAATACTAAATAAGAATCCGCGGTTATATCTTACTCTTGGCGGTGTAATTGCAAGCGGTACACCGATTAAGACAAGTACAACTGTTGTCACGGGCAGAGCAATTTTATCAAAAAGTTCAATAACAAGTTCACGTTTTTGTCTGGCTTCCACTTTGGTAGTTGCCAGATATTTAACAAGTTTTGGGAAATTCATTTCTTTCGCAACATTTTTGTTTAATTCTTTTGACATATCAACGCCGAATTGTGCGTTCAAATCATCAAAAAGAGTTGTATTTAAAACTTTTCCTTCTCTGTCTACTGTATATATCGCGCCTTTTTCGAATTCCCAGCCTTTGGGAGATGTTTTACCTTCTCTTGCCTGTAAAACTTGAATAGTCCCTTCTTTTGAGGTGTCTAAAACTGTTATGTTGTGGAGTGTTTTATCTTCACAATAACCTACATAAAATAATCTTTTCAAAAATCCCTTGTCGTTTAATTCTTTAAAAACAAAGTTTTGTTTACCGTTGGGAATATTTTTTTGACCGAGAGCCCAAAGCGCCAGATCTTTTGATTGTTTTGTCATAACGGGCACGATACTTTCATTGATAAAGAAACTGAAAATTGCCATAACAATCGCAAATATAAAAATCGGTTTTGCTATTCTGTTCAAACCAATTCCGCAAGCCCGCATAACTGTGATTTCTGATTTTAAACTTAAATCATTAAGCGTCATAACCGTTGCCAGAAGTACACCCATAGGTATTGTCATAACAACAACTGACGGAAGATTCAGGATAATCATCATTAATGCGACTTTAAACGGAATTCCGAATAATGATATTTGTTTGATAAGCGTGATGAATGTATCTGATGCAAATATGATTGATGTGAATACGCAAACTCCCATCAAAAACATTTCAATAACCTGTTTGAGAATATATTTGTCAAGCAGTGTTATACTTTTTAATTTAATTATCAGATTATCAAACATATATTTATTTTATTCTAAAAAATTGATTTAAGCAAATCAGAATTTAATTAAAACTTTTAAAGTATCTTTTTCTTTATTTTTTTCAAACGCTTCAATTGCGTCATCAACAGGATATGTTGCGGAAATAAGCGGAGAAAAATCAATTTTTTCAGATTTCAAAAGTCTTAATGCCGCTCCGAATTGACCGCACCGTGAGCCTAAAACGGTAATCTCATCAATTACAATCGGTGCAAGATTGAATTCTTTAGAGGCGGCAACAGTGCTTTTCAAAACAAGAGTTCCGCGGGGTTTGGTGAGCGCAAGTGCTGTTTCAAAACCTGAAATTGATCCTGTTGCCTCAACTACAACGTCATATTTCTTCTCTATCGCAAAATCATTCAGCAAATGTGTTTCAACCCCTTGAGCTTTTGCAATATCAAGTTTATTCTGGTGTTTGCCGACCAGAATTACGTCAATATTTTGGGCATTCAAAGTAAGTGCTGTAATAAGTCCCAATTTGCCGTCGCCTAGAACTACAACTTTTTCAAAAGGTTTTATATGTAATTGCTCTGTAATCTCGCATGCTGCAGCAAGGGGTTCCACAAATACAGCCTGCTCATCCGGAACATTATCAGGTACTTCAAAGAGAACTTCCAAAGGCATGGTGAAATATTCCGCAAAGCAGCCGTCTTTTCTCCATATTCCGAGAGTGTGGCGACCGGGGCAGTGGCGGTAAAGTTTTTCCGCACAATACGGGCAGTCAGGCTCTTTGCAGCCGTAGCTTATTTCTGACACAACGCGTTTGCCTAAAAGTGATTGATCAGGATCATTAATTTCTTCAACAATCCCGACGGCTTCATGCCCTAAAACGCCTACATAACCCATATACCCTTTTGTGATTTCGTAATCCGTATTGCAAATTCCGCCTAAAGTAACGCGGATTAGGGCTTCACCTTTTTGCGGCACGGGTTTTTTGTAATCTTTTACTAACTTTAATTCTTTATCAAATACTACAGCTTTCATAATTTTTACTCCTTATAGAGTAAATCTTAACACAAAAAAATGATATTTACCTCCGGTGATGTTATGCTGTTGTAGTAAATTAAAACATCTGACCCGATTTATATCTATTAATCAACCGGATCACCAATATTATAGTCTACTACGGTATTAAGCTTTCCGGTTCTGACTACACTATGCAAGTCACCTTCCCAGGCGGAATTATGTGAGTAGGTATTATCTTTGCGAACTTCAAGTTGAAAAATATCTCTGCCAACCTGATTTGGTTTGTTTTTGCCGTTTGTATCTATCAATATAGATGCACAATGTATTCTGTGTGATTGATAAGTTACAGGATTACCTTCTTCGTCTTTTACTACAACACCATTTTCGTATTTGGTATATGTATCTATTCTATCGCAGTTGTCATATTGTTTAACACCTATTAAAATCCCGTCCATAGTCAAAAATCTTGGCCAGGTGTACATACCAGCACCTGAATAAGTTTCGCCGTCAGAAGACATAGGTTTTGTCGTTTTGTATGTATAGTTCTTACAACTGCCGCTGGCAGTATTGACGCAAATTTCCTGAACTTTAAAATATTTAGCAAAAGCTCTCATGGATTCTTCGCTGGTGTTATTAGTATTAAACAAAACAGAAGTATCTCCGTAGCCATTTTCAGCCCGTGCAAGATCTATAGCGTTATTAACTTGAGCTAACGCCTTTTTAGCGCGTGTAACGAGTTCTTTTTCCTGATAATTACTAATCAATGTCGGGATTGTCATAGCGGCAACAACGCCGATTATGCCGAGGGTGATTAAGACTTCTGCCAGAGTAAACGCGACTTTTTTAGAAGATACTAAGTTACTAAGGCAGTAAGGCATTAAGAATTTACTGTGAGCTTCGATCACGTTTTTATTTTCCGAACTATAATTCTTCATATTAGAATTATAATTTGTTTTATGTATTGTGTCAATTATTTTAGCAACTTGTAGGTCATGTTTACTAACCCGACTGTAAATTTTTCTGTCGGCTTGGTAAAGCCGACCTACTATTAATTTGTCATCTTCGTTCACATATTTGTCATTCCGAACTAGTTTCGGAATCTCTTTATTATGAGATGCTGAAACTAGTTCAGCATGACCGGAGGTTAAGCTACTGCCCCCCCCCCTGCGTGAAAAGTAGTCGTGATGCGTGTTTGCGTCCATTTTAATCTCCAATAATTCTATATCTGTTATTATATCAATTTATTCAGGGTTAGTCAATGCAGAGTTTTTGAAGCTTTTCTTTAAGTTCCTGAACTTCATATTTAAGCCTGTTAAGTTCGCATCTGACGGGGTCTGGAATTCTGTTGTGCATTAAAACACCGTTTTTGTCACGGATTTTGCGATGCACAATTCTTCCAGGGATACCTACGACCGTTGAATATTCCGGAACATCTTCCACAACAACGGAACCTGCTCCGACTCTTACATAATCTCCGATGGAAATGTTGCCTAAAATTTTTGCGCCTGCGCCGACTATAACGTTATTTCCCAAACTCGGATGGCGCTTGCCGTGTTCTTTACCCGTGCCGCCAAGTGTTACCTGCTGGTAAATTAATACGTCATCGCCTATGGTGGTTGTTTCGCCGATTACAACACCTTCTCCGTGGTCTATAAAAAATCTTCTGCCGATTTTTGCTCCTGGATGGATTTCAATACCTGTTATAATTCTTGTGATATAAGAGATTATTCTCGGTATTAAAGGAATATGCCATTTGTATAATCTGTGTGCAAATCTGTAGGCAATAAGCGCATGAAGCCCCGGATAGCACAACAAAACTTCCAAAATATTTCTTGCTGCAGGGTCTTTGTCGTAAATTACCTGTATATCTTCTTTTACTTTTATTATTCCGCGTTTTAAGAGTTTGAACATTTTATTTAACCAGTTTGGCAAATTTTCTTTTACCTGCCTGCAATATTACACTTTCATCAAAGTTCAGGGTATAAGCCATATCGGTAATCTTTTCACCGTTAATTTTTACCCCGCCGCCTTGAATTAAGCGTTTTGCTTCACCTTTTGACTGTACAAAGTTAAGCTCAACCAACAAGTCCAAAATCCCTTTGCCGTTTTCTGTTTTAACTTCGGGGATGTCTTCCGGAATTCCTTTATTGGAAACCACATTTATAAATTCTGTCTGAGCATGGTCTGCGCCTTCTTTGCCGTGGTATTCTTCCGTAATCATATAGGCGAGTTTAAGTTTTAGATCACGCGGGTTGACCTCAGGATTTTTCAGGCTTTCTTCAATATTTTTAAGCTCAGTATCGGAAACGTCTGTTAAAAGCGTAAAGTATTTAAGTATTAATGTATCAGGAATACTCATTAATTTGCCGAACATATCTTTTGCACTGTCAGTCAGTGAAATACAATGTTCCGGATATGTTTTTGACATCTTAACCAGTCCGTCAGTACCTTCAATTAAAGGCAAAAGCATAACCATTTGTGGGTATTTTTTGCCGTAAGCTTCTTGAATCTGGCGTCCCAAAAGGGTATTGAATCTCTGGTCTGTTCCGCCGAGCTCAATATCCGCGTCAATTACAACGGAATCGTATGCCTGCATAAGCGGATAGAAAAATTCATGAACTGAAATCGGTCTGCCTTCCGCATAACGTTTTGCAAAATCGTCGCGGGTCATCATCTGCGCAACCGTCATTTGGGCAGCGAGTTTCAAAAGATCCGTAAAACTCATTTTGTGGAGCCAGTCAGCATTATTTACAACTTCGGCTTTTTCAACGTCAACAACTTTTGACATCTGTTCAAAATAAGATTTGGCATTCTCTTCAACCTGTTCTTTTGTCAATGAAGGTCTTGTTTCGGATTTTCCTGAAGGGTCTCCGACCATTGCCGTTGCACCGCCAACGACTAAAACAACTTTGTGACCGAGTTTTTGAAACTCTCTTAATTTCCGCATTACAACGGTATGCCCGAGATGCAAATCAGGTCTTGTCGGATCCATACCGAGTTTTACCCTCAAAGGTGTATTTGTATCTTTTGCATGCTGTAATTTTACAGCTAATTCTTCAATTCCGCCGGGTAAAATCTCTGCCCCGCGTGATAATTTTTTTGCCTGTTCTATAAATTCTTCTCTTATTTCCATAATTTTCCCTCTTGTTTAATTATAACAAAAAAATCGAAAATTATGCCTGACTTTTTTCATAAGAACCTAAAAATCTGTAAAATATTGTTCTGGATTTGATTGAATTTAAGACGTCGGCTATATTTCTTTCTTTTATATGACCGTTAAAATTCACTACAAAAATGTATTCTTCCATGTCATCTTTTGAAGGCTGAGAAGAAATGTAGGTTAAATTTATGTCATTTTCCAAAAATATTTTCAAAACTTCCAGTAATGCACCGGGGGTATTGTTGGTTGCAAAAGCTATTGTGGTTTTGTCATTTCCGGTAACAGGTGTATCATAGTTTCCTATTAAAATATATCTTGTCCGGTTTGTTTTATCGTCATTTATGTTTTCTTTTAAGATATTCAGCCTGTAGGTTTCGGCGGTTTTCCGGTTTCCTATGGAGCCGTATGTAAGGTTGTAGTTCGCAAGATTTCTTGCGCATTCAGACATTGTGGTGTTTTCAATAATATTCAAATGCAGCGGAAGCTCGTGTTTTATGAACTCCTGACATTTGCCGAGAAGATAAGGCGTTCCGATTATTCCGGTTATGCTGTAAAATTCTGTTGTTCTTGACAAAAGGCAGTATTCAATAGGCAAAACAACTTCGGATAGAATTTTTATATTTGAGTTTTTTGTCATCATAAGACTGTCAAGTGATGCTCTGAGCGTACCGTCTATTGAGTTTTCGGCAGGGATAACCCCGAGTGTAAACGGATTTTTGTCCACAAATTCAACTACATCCGGAATAGTTTTTAACGGAGTTGAAAATGTATTTATATTGTATTTTTGGCAGAAAACGTCACGCGCCATCTCTGAAAATGATGCTTCCGGACCAAGGTATGCAATATTTAATACGTTTTTAAATTCCATATTTACTAAACTCCGTATTTCAGTTAAAATTATAACATAATAAAGAAAAAGGGCAAGACAAATGGCTAATATTAAATTTGGAACAGACGGCTGGAGAGCTGTTGTGGGAAAAGATTTTACCGCAGGAAATGTGGAAATTGTTACAAAAGCGATTGCAAAGTATGTTTTTGAAAATTTCGGGATATATAAAAAAATTCTTGTCGGGTATGATCCGAGAAACATGGCAAAAGAATTTGCAAAACAATGCGCGGATAGTCTTGCCGGATTTGGCTTTAGAGTTTTATTAAGTAATAAAGTTATTCCGACGCCGGTTCTTGCTTATAATGCCAGAATTAAAGACGCATGTGCGGTTATGTTTACGGCATCACATAACCCGCCCGAGTATTTGGGAATAAAATTTATTCCCGATTATGCCGGTCCTGCGACAAGTGATATTACTGATGAAATTGTGGCAAATCTTGAGGCGGAATTTGAGCCGAAAATAAAAGGAAGCGTTAAAGAGGTTGATTTTGCGCCGAAATATTTTGAGCATATAAAATCATTAATAAATTTTGATAAAATCCGCGAACTTAATAAAAATATTATTTTTGACGGGTTGTATTCTGCGACGATAGGGTATTTCGACAAAATACTTTCAAATGAAGATATAAAATTTGACGCAATAAATATGCGTCATGATCCTCAATTTGGTGGCGGAATGCCTGAACCGAAACCTCAATATATGCAGGATTTAATAGAAATGGTTAAAAAAACGCCTAATGCTGTCGGGTTTGCAAATGACGGTGACGGCGACAGATTCGGGGTTATTAATGAAAACGGCGAATATGTTACGCCCAATGAGATTATTGCGATATTGCTTTTACATTTGAAAAAACATAAAAATATGGAAGGCAGTCTTGTAAAAACAGTCGGTGCAAGCCTTATGCTGGACAAAATTGCCGAAAAATGCGGGGTGGAAGTTATTGAAACTGCTGTCGGGTTCAAACATGTAGGCGATGCCATGCGAAAATTCAACCCGATTATTGGCGGGGAAGAATCAGGCGGTTTGAGTATCAGAGGGCATATTCCCGAAAAAGACGGAATTCTTGCTAATCTTCTTGTGTTAGAAGCAATGGCTTATGAAAATAAAACTCTTATTGAATTGCAAGAGGAAATACAGCAGCTTGCCGGATGTAAATTCTATAATGACAGGGTTGATTTGAAGCTTGAAACCCGTGAAGAAATCGAAAAAGTTCTTGATAAATTCAAAACAACCGATGAATTTGCAGGCATGAAAGTTTTGCGAAAAGATTTTAAAGACGGAGTTAAGCTCTATCTTGACGATAACGCAAGCTGGGTGCTTGTCCGTCCGAGCGGAACAGAACCGTTATTGAGAATTTATTTTGAAAGCGACAGTTTGGATAAAATTGAAAAGTTTAAAAAGTAATTTTTTTCAACAAACTGGATATCGTTTTCAAAATTAAACTTTGGTAGTTAAAATTTCATCAACTTTATGTTTTATTTGTTCCGCAAATCCGAAAATATCATTAACAGAATTAATCGGTTGTTTATTCTCTTTTGTGCCCACAAGAAAAGCAATATATTTTTGTGAACGATTAAAATATAATCGGCAAACGGTTTTTCTGATATTGTCATCAAGCAATACATTAAAATAGCTTGCATTATCTCTGTATGTAACTCTTGAAATGTCAATTATATCGTTCAAGATGCTTTTTACAATGGCATATCCCTCAAGTTCTTCAAGAGTTGTTACAACTTCATTTTTGCTTGATTTTTCTTCTTGTTTTGCCGTCAAACTAAAATCAAGCGATGTTTTCATAACTTTTGACATAAAAAGGTTGAATGCTTCAACGGTTGTGCTTTTGTGTTTTTCGATAACTTTATCTGTTATTCTGCCGTCACATACCCCTGATTTGCTGATTAAATACCGTACAAAATCATCAGACGGAGTACGGTATTCATTTTCAATTACTTCTTCAAATTGTTTGATATACTTCAAATCTCCTGCATTTGAATAGGCTTTTTCAAGATCAAAGTTTTCTTTGCAAAATTCTGAAAGGGTTTCAAGTTGATTTTCTTTATATTCAAGTAAATTAAAAGTAAAGTATGGATCTTTATCAAGAATATTTGTTTCTTCAATATCAGAAAAGAATTTGTAAACAATGCCATTTGTGAGAATAATAAATTTTGCTTTACTTGCAGTAAAATATTTGAAAAGCTGACCGGCGTGTTTTTTGATATCGAGTTTGTCATTTTCAACCTTTTTACATTCGATTAAAATAATTGGTTTACCGTCTTTCATTATCGCATAATCAACTTTTTCATCTTTCTTGAGTCTGCTGTCGGCGACAAATTCAGGAACAACTTCAAGCGGGTTAAAAACGTCATAACCGAGTGTGTTTAAAAACGGCATTACAAGAGCATTTTTTGTCGCTTCTTCCGTTTGCACATTATCTTTTAAATTTAAAACACGTTCTTTTAACTGTTCAATCTTTTCTGAAAATTCCATTTTTAACCCTTTCTAAAAAATATTCCATAAAATTATAAATAAAATAATGCAGATAACTAATAAGCAGCCACAACCACCTAAAAAATTTTTACCGAGCTTTTGTTCGATAAAACTATATCCGCATTCCGGACAGATATTAGCATTATCCGCTAATTCTTTTTTACAATTAGGACATTCCATGACTTACCCCTTTTGTGTAATTTATATCATGGGTTAATATAAAAGTCAATTAGACCATAATGATTAAAAATGCCATGTTATTAAATAGCATTCTCTTAATCAAGTTTAAAATTAAGTTTTATCCGTAAATCATTTTGTCAAACAGTTTTTTCATCCAGGAGCGGTTTGCACGGAGCTGTTCGTTTTCTGCCTCAAGCCGTTTGATTTCCACACCGACAGTGCTGTATACTTCTTTCATTATGTCGGCGCTTCTGTCTTCTTCCGTTGCATATTGCGCTCTGATTTTTTCCAATTCGCCGTGGTCTAAAAATTTCCCGCCGCAGGCATAGCATTCGTCTATTTTAATTTCTTTTTTGACGCTTGCGTAATTTTTTACCATTCTGGCGCCGCAAACGGGACAGGTTCTTGGAAGATTTTCGTTCACCGGCTGAAAGGTTTTACCTTCAGCTGCTTTTACTATTTCTTCTATATTTTCATCCTGTTCGTCAAAGTATTTGAATTCTCTTGTGTCAAAATATATTCCGCCGCATCCGTCCAAACAGATGTCAACATTTACACCTTCTGACGGCACAAAAACTTTTGTCATTTCTTTCTGACATGCAGGACATTTTAATGTTTTGAAGTTATCTGACATATTTTCTCCTTATATTTACCCTTCAAGATTATCATATTTTGCGGAATTTTCCTCATATAATTAAATTATTTTTTTGAAAAAATGTAACTATTTTTGAAAAATTTATGGAAATATTGTACAATGATTAAAGAGAGGTTATTAGATGACAGAAGTTTTAGATACTCAATTAGAAGGAAAAGATCTTATCAGAAAAGGTATAAGCGAGCTTAATGATAAGAATTATGAGGGCGCAAAATACAGATTTTTGGAAGCTCAGAAAAAGTTCACGGCAATGAAATCGCCCGAATATATTTCTGTTTGCATGAGTCTGGCGGCTATAACAACCTATTTTTTGGATAAAAATTCATATAAAAAGGTTTTAGAAACGATTAATGATGCTGTTTATATGGCTCAATATTCAAAAAGTAATACCGCAAAACTTATTGCTGAAATGGTTTTAGGTAATATAAATTTCGATGAAAAAAATAACGATGTTGCGCTTTTGCATTACAATAACGCAAAAGAATTTGCTCAAGAAAACGATGAATTTTTAATGCTTGACTACATTAACGCAAGAATCAATCAGTTGCAAAGCGGTATGGAATTTTCGCTTCCGATGAAAAGCGACCCGCTTGTATCATTGGTAAAAATCGGGCGCTCCATCACTGCTTTGACTGACATAAATGTTTTGTTAAAAGTTATCGCTGAGGAAACAAAAAATGCAATTCAGGCTGACAGATGCACGGTTTTTCTTTTTGATAAAGAAAAAAATGAACTCTGGTCAAAGGTGGCTCTCGGGATGGAAAGTCAGGAAATTCGGTTTCCTGCGGATAAAGGGCTTGCGGGTTATGTCGTTCAGACCGGCGAGAGTGTAAATATCGCTGATGCTTACAGTGATCCGAGATTTAACAAAGATGTGGACAGCAAATCCGGCTATCACACAAAATCCATTCTCTGTATGCCGATTAAAAATAATAATCAGGAAATTATAGGCGCTTTCCAGGTTTTGAATAAACTGGACGGTGTGTTTACAAAAAATGATGAAGATCTTCTTGTTGCAATCGGCGGCAGTGCAAGCATAGCTTTAGAAAATGCACAACTATTTGAACAGCAAAAAGAACTTTATAAAGAACAAAAAGAACTTTTTGAAAGTTTTATTGATACGCTTGCAACCTCTATTGATGCGCGTGATAAGATTACATCAGGTCATTCAAGCAGAGTTAAATTATATGCTATGCTTATTGTGGATGCTTTGAATATGGCACCGCATGATAAAGAAATTATTGAAAAAGCCGCAATTTTACATGACATCGGTAAAATTGGTATTCGTGATGCGGTTTTGCAAAAAGAAGGGAAATTGACACCGGATGAATATGCACATATTCAGCAGCATGTTAAAATTACACACGACATCTTAGAAAAAATTCATATGTCCGACGATTTTAAGCTTATAACGGATATTGCATGCTCACACCATGAAAAATGGGATGGCTCCGGTTATTACAGACATTTGAAAGGTGAAGAAATTCCATACGGCGGACGAATTCTTGCGGTATCCGATGTTTTTGACGCCATTACTTCAAAACGTCATTACCGTGACAAGATGCCTATCGAAAATGTTATCAGAATTTTGATTAATGATTCCGGTACTCATTTTGATAAAAATATTGTCGATGTGTTCTTGTCAATTTCGGTCGATAAGATAATTAACGTATTTTTGACTGAAAGTCATAGTATTTTTAAAGATGATGACAGAGAGCTATTGAGTCATTATAATCTTTTGGATATATATAATTTTATTAATGATGAGAATTCAAATAACAAACATATTGTTGAGTTGTTTAATTATTACTATTCAGGCAGCGGGGTTCAATGATAAAAAAATTAGTCAGCTTAATATTAATATTTTCGGCATGTGCATTAAATGCTTTTGCTATAAATATTAACGATCTGATTAAACCGGTAAATCCTCTTGAAACCAGATTTCCTGTAGATCAAGATATCATATCAGTACCACAGAAAGCAACGCTGACAAAAAATGATATTCATAATCAATATGCAATTGCTTTGAATAAGTATATTCAAAGCAATGCGAAATCTTCTTATTCGGATTTTCAGGTTTTAATAGAGAGTGTCTCTCCGCTTGATTATGTTTATCTTCAAATGGCTGAAAAAATGGCAGACCTTGGCTTTTTTAATTTGTCGGAGCTTTCTATGTCAAAACTTTCCGATGAAGATATTTCGTATATGTTATCTGAGGATGTAAGACATTTTTATTTTCCGGCAGTAAAACTTTCTGAAAATGATGAAATATATCTTGCAGAAATGTATTCAAATATAGTTTATAATGATCAAAGCAGGGAAGTTACAAATGAATTAGTCAAAAATACGGCTCTTCTCGGAAAATATGATTATGCAAATTATATTGCCGCATTGGGTTTTTTGAAATCAAATAATATTTTGGATGCGGAAAAATATATAGATATTGCGATTGTTAAAAATCCTAAGAATTTGAATTATAAAAAATTAAAAGCCGAAATCCTTGCTCAATCTAAAAAACCTCAAAATGCCCTTAAAGTAGTTGAAGAGATTAAGAAACAAAATCTTTTAACAACAGAGTTTCAGCGAAAAGTTAATTCTATTGAAGAATATACCCTTTATAAAACTAAGAAAAATGAGTTTGAAAAGAAATACCATCTTGCATATTACTTTTATTATGAGAATGAATTGAATAAGTCTATGCGTACTTTGCAAACAGCATTTAACACCAAAAAAAGCAATAACAAAAATGTTTATGCATTACTGGCACGCGTTTATTATGATTTAAAAGAATTTGAAAAAGCTGAAGATAACGCAACAAAGGCTTATAAGCTCGATAAATCAAATGCAATAGCTTTGCTGGTATTGGGAGATCTCGCGTATAGAGAGAATAATTATGAAACCGCATTAAAATATTATGAAAATGCTGCTTCAAATGAAAAACATTCTTATATTCCTCAAATCCGTGTGGCTGATGTTTATTTGAAATTGGGTAAAGATAAAAAAGCGGTTGATATATATTCTAAAATATTACGTACACGTTCAGATTGTTATGAAGCTTATTATAATATGGCATTGCTTGATAAAAGCCGTGAGACGTCATATCTTAAAAAATCCGTTGCAATTAATTTACAATTCAAAGACGGTTGGATCGATCTGGCGAGAGTCGCAATTGGTAATAACAAACTTAATCAGGCTTCTAATTATCTTGCAATTGCAAAATATATTGACGAAAATGATTTTAGATATTATTATTATCAAGGACTTGTTTATAAAAATAAAGGTTTGGCAGGCGATGCCAAAAGAAGTTTTAGAAAAAGTATTATGTTGAATCCCGATTATGCACCTGCAAAAGAGGAATTGAGTATATGAAGCAAAACATACTTATTGTAGAAGATCATGAACTTACAAGATTTGGTTTAAAAACAACGTTTGAAGGCGTTGATTATGTAGACAAGATTTTTGAAGCTGATTCTGCAGAAGCGGCTATAGATATTTTTAATAATAATCATGTTGACATGATTATTATGGATCTTGGCTTGCCAAAGATGAACGGTATTGATGCAACTAAACAAATTAAGGCATCTAATAAAGATGTAAAAGTCATAATGCTTACATCTCATAATGATGAAAAAGAGGTTCTGAACAGTTTAAAAGCCGGAGCTAATGCATATTGTTCAAAAGAGATCAATCCTCAAAGACTTGTTCAGGTGGTTCAATCGGTTGCTGACGGAGCCGCCTGGTTTGATCCGAGTGTTGCACATATTGTTTTGAAAGCAAGTGCGAATTCGCCGAGTTTTGATACCGATAATAACCGTAAAGATTATGATTTGACAACACGTGAAGCTCAGATACTTAAACTTATGACAGAAGGTTACAGTAATATGGAAATAGCTCAAATGCTTGTTATAAGTATCAATACTACAAAAGCTCATGTCGCAAATATTTTGCAGAAACTTGAAGTTGACGACAGACTTCAGGCAGCTTTAAAGGCACTAAAAAATAAAATTGTATAAAAGGATTATATGACAACTGTATTATTAGTTGACGACAACCCTAAATATCTTAAAGATGCTCTTCCGCATTACGGGTATGATGTATTTACTGCTGCGGACGGTATTCAGGCACTGAAAATTCTGGCAGAGAATAAATTTGATATTATACTACTGGATGTTATGATGCCTAATATGAACGGGTGGGATACGTTAAGAGAAATAAGAAAAAATCTTGAAACCAAAAATGTTCCTGTTATAATGATTACAGCGGTAAATGAAGAAGAAAAAATGGTATCAGGACTTCGCAACGGTGCTGATGATTATATAATAAAACCATTTATACTGCAAAACCTTTTAGCCCGTATGGAGGCTGTTTTAAGACGTACTAGACGCCAGGAAAATTTACCCAAAGAGTTACCTTTTAATTCCGGTGACAAAACGTTAAAGTCTTTAACATCAAGAGAAAAAGATGTCTTGACAATGGCTGCTAAAGGCGCTAATAATAAAGAAATAGCTGAAAGATTGGTGTTAAGTGAAGTGACTGTCAAAAGTCATATGAATAGTATCTTTAAGAAACTAAAGGTGACTAACAGAACTCAAGCGGTTTTACTGGCAATTCAAATGAATTTAATAGAAAATTAAGGAGAATAGAATGATAGATTATACAAAGGAAGAATTAGTTGATTTGTTGAGAAGAAATCCTGAAAAATTCAATGAATGGAAACTTGATCAGGAGGAAATTGATTTAAGTGAAACGGATTTTTCGGGTATTGTTTTAAGAGAAATTGATTTTTCCGATGTGGATTTAAATTCAAGCTCATTTGCGGATTGCAGTTTATCTTTTGTGAATTTTACGAATGCTGATTTGACATCTGTTGATTTCACAAGAGCGCGGGTATTGGAATGTGATTTTTCAGAAAGTTTAATGACCGGTGCGGATTGCAGTTATGCGGAAATGACTTATTGTAATTTTACGGATTGTGATCTCGCAGGATGTATATTTTCAGAATCTGACTTGAGTAATTCTGATTTTACCGCATCATATAATTTGAACGCATCAAGATACGACTCAGATACTATTTGGCCGGATGATGAGTTGCTGCCGGAAGATTTTGATGTAACAAGCCATGATGATTTATCGGCGTTAAAAGATGACGATGATGTTCAAATAAGTGATTATTAAAAAAAGAAACGGGTTTTTAACCCGTTTTTTTTTTATTTTATTGCATATCCGTATAAAGCGGCTCTGCGTTTTTTAATTTTTCTTATTAAGGATTTGCCTTTTTTCATATTGGATAAGTGAAGAACGTTTCTTGAAGCTTCCTGTTCCGGTTGTTCACCAAGACTTTTGATTGCTGAATATGCCTGTAAGCCCTGGCTGCCGGCTTCAAGAACTGTACTTCCGATGTCCATTGCTTTATCCATTTTTTGTTGTCTTTCGAATTTAATTTGAGCTTCACTTTTCTGACGTTCCGGTTGAATAATTTCGCCATTATCAGCAGTGAGTGCTCTTTGCATTTCTTCGTCAAGAATATCTTGGAGGTCTTTCGGCTCATCTTCAGTTGCTGCTTGTTCAGCATCCTGGTCATTCAAGATTACCTCTTGCGGATCTTCTGAAGCTTCTGCCATAGTTTCAGCTTGTTCAGGTTTAATGATGTCACCTTCATCAGCAGAGAGTGCTCTTTGTACTTCTTCATCAAGTACTTCATTAAGATTATTTTCAGGTCTTTCAAGTTTTTCGATGCTTTCATTTTCGGAATCCTGATTAGCCAAAACAGTTTCTTGCGGATCTTGAGAAGCTGCTGCTTCTATTTCAGCTGCTGCTTGATCAAGATTAGCTGCCTCAGTATTTTCGTCTAATTCGGTTACAATTTCATCAACAGCTGCTAAATCAGAATTTTCTTCTGCGCCCGGTGTTTCTGTGGCAGGTATATTTTCAGGATTGGCGGATGCTGTTTCTTGAGAGTTATTTTCATTATTTTCAGATGCTGCATCATTTGCGTCCTGTGCTTCAACAACACCTTCCGGTTGTTCTGTAACTGCTTCAAGGTTATCGGTATTTTTTGCTGTTTTAATTTCAGTCATGAAGTTATCCATACCGACTCTTTTGCCGTTTACAAGATATTGTCCGTCAGAAGTGATTTCAAATGAATTTTCACCAATAACTTGAGGTTTACCAACTTTTAAGCCCTCAGTTTTTGCTATTGTCTTTCCGATTATTCTTTCTTGCCATTTTGCAAGTTTATTTTCGTTGTTGATTTCATCATTTGTTTCAGTTGTTTGTGCATTTTTCAGTTCTTGTTTTGTTTCAGAATCAATTTTTGCGTCTGTTTCGTCGATTGTTTCTATTATTTCTTCTGTTTTTTGTTCGGCTTCGGTTTTAGTGTTTTCTGTTCCGAGAGTATCAGAAGCGTTTGCATCTGCAGGTTGTGATGCAATTTCATCGGCTTCGGTATTAGATTTTTTATCTTCTTCTTTTACTTTTTTGTCTGTTTTATCTGTTTTTTCTATGTTATCTTTATCTTTCTTGTCAACTTTTTCATTTTTATTTTCTTGTTCTTTTTCAGCTGTATTGTTGCTATCAGTATTTTCTTTACCTTTGCTTGCGCTTTCTTGAATTTTTAGACCTATTTGACCTAATGATGCAGCTGTTGAAATAGAAAATCCTGCAGTATTCAAGATTTTTTCTAATTGTCCGGGATCTTTTCCGTTTGCCTGTTTGATAATAGTGCTGATTTGTGCAGACATAGAAAGACCGGTACCTGTAGCCTGTGCAACTTGCATAACTTTTCCGAAAGTATTTGCAGAAGCAAATGCTGAAGGTGTTTTGGAAGCAGTCATTTTCATCAGACCGCTAGCTGAATCTTTTTCAAATGTCGGACCGCCGTTTACAAAGCCGCTGGCAACACTTGTAGCAGTTGATACTAATCCTGCTATCTGAGAAATCGCAGTCAGGCTTTTACTTTTTTCTTTACCTGCCAGAGTTTGACCGGCGCCAACAGCATTTGCCGTTGAGCTAACCATACTTGATGTTGCGGAAGTAATTTGTAAAGCTGCTTGTGCGATGCTTCCGCCATCGCCACCGCCACCGCCGGCCATTGATGTGGCAATAGAAATGATTGTAGTACCAAGTGTAACTAATGCACCTTTAATATCTCCGGTAGCTGCTGCTACGACTGCTTTTGCAATTCCGCAAGCTGCTGTACCGATTGTACCAATTTTATTAACTAATTTTCCTATAGGTTTCAGTATGTTACTTGTAATTTCAAGGGCAATACCTGCTGCAAGTGTATAAGGGTTAGTTTGTAAGGTTTTAGCTACTATACCCATAATTTTAGCAACCATTGAGATTATTGTACCTACAGCTGTAACAACTGAAAATACACTGTTACACATATCAAGTGTAGCGTTAGCTACCGCCATTTTTCTTTGTTTTTGTTTTTCTTTTTTCTCGGCTGCTTTTTGCAGTTTAAGTTTTTGTTTTGCAAGTTTTTGGAATTTTCTTGTACGGGTGTTTATAGAACTTGTTTTTTGAGTTATTTTAGTTCTGTTAGTGGTAATTTTGGCATCTAAAACTGTAAATCTTGAAGCAATGCTTTGAATTCTTGTATTGTTTGCATCAAGAGTAGCTTGATCACCATTATCAGTGCTTGAAGTTATTTGTTGATTGCTTAAAAGTCCGCCTTGTTCAGCATTGGTAGGTGCTGCAGCAGGTGCAGCTGCCTGATTTTGTTTTGATTGTTGATTAGCAATAATTTCTTCATTTTGTGTATTTAAGACTTCAAATTCTGCAGCAAGAGCAATTTGTTCCTGTTGTGCCTTTTCTGAATCTTTAGCTAATTTTTCTATATCTTTTGTATCTTTTTCATTTTGTTTATCAAGGTTTTTCATTTGGCGCTCAATTTCTTTTTCTGTTTTGGCGCTGTCTTTATTAACTTTTTGTGATTCTTTTTGTGCGTCTTTTGCTTCTGTATTTGCGTCTTTAACTTGTTTATTACTTTTATCGGCTTCACTCATTTGGGTTTTGCTTTGAGAAAGAGCTTCATCTTTAGACATATCTTCAGCATCTTTAGATTTAGAGCTGCTGCTTGATGTATTGTTTTTAGAAGTTTTAGAAGTTTTGGTGTTTTCGGTTTTATCTTCTATTGTAGAAGCTAAGTCAGTCGCATCTTTCAGAGTTGTTTCACCGGCTGTTGGAATATTAGTTGCAGCTTTTCTTGTATCTTCTGCAGCAGATTCATTAACGTCAGCAGCTTCAACAGTTGTATCTGTTGAAGTTGTATTTTCAGCAGCATCGGATGTTTGTGCCGCAGCATTTGTGTCATCGGTTGTTTCAGCCTGAGCGGAATTGTTTTCACCTTGAGATGTTGATACAAGGTTTATTGCTTCAACGGCTGTTGTTTCTTGAATTGAAAGCTGGTTTTGCCCAATTGAAGATTTTCCTGATTTAGTAGTATTGCTTGTTTCTTCAAATAATTCGTTATTTTCATTACCGATATTTTCAGAAACTTTACCTGCAGTAACAGCCATTGCACCGATTAAATAGAAGAATGCTTTCAGTATAAATAACGGTGACATTTGATCAATCAAGCGTTGTCCGACTTCTTGAGTTACGGTACCGTAGTCAACTGCATTTGCACCATCAAGTTTTTTGCTGTTCATCGTTTGTCCGAGAGAATCAACTTTTGACAATGATTGGTAAAGTTTTTGCTGACCCAAATTACCGGTTTTTTGAAGTTCGTTATTTAATTTATCAAGTGTTTTTTTATCTTCTTCCGTAAATTCTTCTTCGTCAGAATTTTGTGCTGTTTTTTGAGCTTCTTCTAAATTTGTCTCGTCTTCTATTGCAGCATTTTCAATAGCTTTTTCGCTTTCATTTTTGTTTTCTTCAGCTTTTTCTTTCTTTTCGGTTAATTTGTCGGCTTCTTCTTTTTTAGAAGTCATTTTTTCGACAACGACATCGGTCAAATCCTGACTTTTTTCGGTTTCTTTTTCTGATTGTCTTTGAATAAGAACGAGTGCAAGCATTGAAACAAGTGATTTTAAAGTTTCACCCTGGCTTTTTCCAGTAAAGAATAAAGCTTGACCGACTATACCAACGCCTTTTTCTTCAAGACGAGCCTGATCATTTTCGGCGTTTGTCATATCAGGTAATTCGTCGATTTGTTCATTTAATTCTTCGGTTGTTTTATTGAAGTCATCGCCCAAAACTTCTTTTGTATTTGTTAATGTTTCTGTAGAAGTTTGTGTGAATATTTCTGCAAAATCATATAATGATGCGTATTGGTTCATCATTAATTGAGTGCTTAAAGTGTTAGAAAATTCTATAAGGTTAGTACCGATATTAAGAGCATTTTCTGCAATGTCTTTACCTTCGCTGCTCTGTAATGCATTTTTGATATCGCCGGTTGTTACGTCAATAACTTCGTTGGAAATTGTTTCTTTTCTTGTATAACCTTTTTCATAACGTGAAAGTTGTTTTGCAAGTTCAACTGTATTATCACCAAGTTCAATGCTTGTGGTTATTTCTTCGTTTAATCCGTCCATTGAATTCATCAATGCCTGCAAATCATCGCTTGAAGCTTGAATATCAGTTACAAGACTTCCGTCTTTGCCGTTAAGCATAGAACCTAATTCTTTGTAACGTTTTTGTTCGGATTCTGTTAATTTGTCGCCTTTTTTAATTTTTGCTGAAATTTCTTCCCATTCTTTTGTTAATTCTTCAATCTGTTTTAAAGAATCTTTTTTGGTAGTTTCTTGTTCTTTTTTGATTTGTTCTGCTTTGTCGGCAAGTTCTTTGAAAGAATCAAAATTTTGCTCAATTTGTACTTGAGTGTTTTCAGATTTGTTGCTCAGAGTTTGAGTTTTCTTTTGAAGTTCTTTCAACTCTGAATTTTCGGAATTGGTACCTGTGGTTGTGGTTTCTTCAACGGCTTCAGCGTCGTCGTTAATTTCATAAGCAGTCACATCACTGTCTTGCATAGAATGTGCCCATGTAAGCACTTCATTAGGAATAAGTACACCGTCAGATTCCATCTGTAAAATTTCTTCATAAGTGTATCCTGCCCATTTTGCCACTTCAGGATTTTTATCTACAGACGGAAGGCTGTTAAAGGAAAATTTTGTTTGTCTTGCATTAGCTGAAGCAAGACAAATTTTAGCATATTCTACCCAGTCTTCTTCTTTAAATTTGCTGAATTGTGCGTATTTTTCTTTATCGGAATTGTACCTGTCTTTGAGTTCTTGAACTTTTGCAGCAACACGTTCTTGGTAAGCTGCCTGGCGTTCCTGTTGGTATGCCAAAGCCTCTTCCTCTGTTTCAAACGTCGGATCAAGACCGTATTGTTTTCTTAAATCTGTGATTTTAAGAACCATGTGTACCTTTCCTTTAATTTGAATATCGGTAAAAATGTATATAAACTTTAGGTTCATGACCGATTTGTTACAGATTGTTACAATATTAATATATTAAATTTTCAAATTTTTATATTATGTTGCCTTAGTGTTAAAAATATGATAAGATTAAACCAATAAAAGGGGGGTTCATGAGGCGGATAAATTCAGGTAAGGTAGAAAATATCCTTCAAGAGTCTATCGGATATTATGAATTGAAGTGTTTCGGATTTACTTTAGCCGAGGTGTTGATAACACTTGCAATAATCGGTGTGGTTGCTGCAACGACGATTCCTACATTGTTAAGCAACGTAAGTGACAAAAGAATAGAAACGCAGGCAAAGAAAGCATCATCAGTCCTCTTAAACGGATATAGACGTATGGTAGCGAATGAAGGCGGAACCTATCAGATATCAAGTCTTCCGTTAATAACTCATTGCCGTGAATTTACGGATTTAAATTGCATGTCGTCAGAGCATAGAAAAGTTTTTAAAATAATAGAAGATTCTGCAGGCAGTTTGGAGCTAGCGAATTTGCCGGAAGAATATGCAATAACCGATAGTGAAGAATTTGCACCGTTCAGATGGGCGGATGTGAAATATGCATTTGCGACAGGTGACGGAGCAATATACGGATTAATACCGGCAGAGAATAAATCAATAATAGACATAGTAGTAGATATAAATAGCAATGCAAAGCCAAATACTGTACAAAAGGATCTCAGAAAATACAGAGTGAGCTCAAACGGGAATTTAATAAATGATGTAAGTTATGAATTGCTGACCGTGAATCGTGGCGAATGCAGTATTAACAATCTTGGAGGCTGTGTAACTGCTGAAGAATGCTGGGCACTTGACCCGTGGGTTCTTTGGCCTGAATATAGTAAACCGGAAATGAAATGGGACGGAACTTCATGTTCTATCTGCAGTGGCACCAGCTGCAGTTGTACGTACGTTGATGGCAAGTACGACTCTGATAATCCTAATAATAATCCTAATGAGTGCAGTTAGTCAATATGTTTGAGACCGACAGTCTAAAAGCAAATCCTTATTATTTATTTATCCCGTTATATACGGTCATCGGGATGATGGGACTGTCTACCTGGACTGTTTTGGATTTTAAAATTAATTCTTTATTATTCTTGATGTTATTTGTCATTTGTATGGTATGTAACATCTTTTTATACAAAACTTATTCTTTTAAAAAAGCTCTTTTGCATATTGCAATTACTGCTTTGATATGGATTTCTGCAGAGCATACGCACAGGGCGGAGGTTTTTTATTGCTGGCTGATTTTGCTTGCGGTGCCGCCGATAAGTTTTAAAGATATATCCAAAACGGTTCTGGTATTTAATTCCGCTGTGCTTGCCATAATATTAACCCTCACGGCGGCAGGAGTTTGCCCGAATATTGTTTTTGAAAGGCTGGGGTGGTTAGACCGTTATTCGTTCGGGTTTAAAGATCCTAATCTTTTTTCGGCGTATATTCTGCAGATTTGTATGGCTCTTGTTTATTTAAGGTGGAAAGATTTCGGTACTAAAGATAATTTGTTCTTGTTCGCTGTGTTTTGTCTGGTAACTTTTTTTGCAAATTCGCGCACAAGTGCAATACTGGTGGTTTTGTTGATTGTCCTTGTAAATCTTACAAAATTTCTGCTTAAAAATAAACTGAAAATAAACTTTGTCCTTGCAAATTCGATGCTTGTTTTGTGTCCATTGCTTTCGTTTATTATGGCAAAACTCTATTGTCTCGGAGTACCTTTTGCGCTTTCACTTGACGGATTTATGTCGTACAGGCTGCGCAATGTGTGTTTTTGCATGACTGAATATCCGGTTACGCTCTTTGGAAACCTTTTCCGTATTTGGTGCGATATGCAGATTATGGCCAATTTGTACGGAATTTTGTTTATACGTTACGGGGTAATAGTTTTCTTGTTATTTATTACGGGCTTTGCGCTTTTAATCAGAAAAACATATTTCAAAAAAAATCTGCCGCTTTTAATACTCCTTATTGTAACTCTTGTGCAGGCGGTGTCCGAGCAATACTTTTTAATGCCTTATATGAATTTTGCGGCACTTGCTTTTGCAGGCTTGCTGAATAATAAAAAGCAGTGATTGCTCACTGCTTTTTACAAATGTTTTTCTACGTTTGAAAGTATGGTTGACTTAGGCATTAAGCCGACAAGTCTTCCAACTGCTTTGCCGCTTTTGAATACCAGCAAGCTCGGCAGTCCGCTGATTGAATAATCCTGTGCGGTTTTTAAATTTTCATCGGTATTAACTTTTACAATTTTTACTTTATCACCCAATTCCTGTGCAACTTCGTCCAAAATCGGTCCGAGTTTTCTGCAAGGTCCGCACCAGGGTGCCCAAAAATCTACTACTACAGGTTTTTCGGAATTCAAAACTTCCTGCTCAAATGACGAATCATTGATTTCTATTGCGTTTGACATGACATTTCCCTTTCTTTTTTATATCCGTTATTTTATCACAGATTTTTTTTTTGTGCTATTATCTTAATAGATTGCAATAGGATAACAAAATGGTAAGGAAAAAAGTAATTGAAATAGTTCTGGATACTGAAACTACAGGTTTGGACTATACGAAAGAGAAGATGGTTGAATTTGCCGGCGTAAGACTTGAAAACGGCAAGGTGAAAGATACATTCCAGACTCTTATTAACCCCGAACAGCATATTAGAAAATCAAGCATCGCCATTCACGGTATAACACCTGATATGGTTGAAGATGCCCCGACGGAAAATGACGTTATGCCGGAAATCCTTGAATTTATAGGAGATTATCCGATTGTTGCGCATAATGCTATTTTTGATTATACATTTTTGAATGAGGCAAGTTTGAGGGTTACGGGAAAAGCTCTTGAAAACCCGAGAATTGATACTCAACAGATGTTTAAAGAGGTTTATCCGGAACTCGAATCACACGGGCTTGAGGCTTTGACAAATAAATTTAACGTTGAGCTTAACAATCATCATAGAGCTATGGCTGATGCCATGGGGCTTGCGCTTGCTTATCCGAAATTGAAAAAATTATATCTGCAAAAATATGACTGGGAAGTTAAACAGCTTGATAATGTTGAATATTTATTTGAAAGATTTTTGAGAATTCAGCAGACTGTTAATACTTTGCAGTCCGAATTGCAGGATTTGAAATCCGTGTTTAAACTTTATTTTGAACAGGGGGGAACACCTATTACGTCGCAATCAGGCGATATTTTGACTTATAATTCAAAACAATCTTTCGGATATGACCTGTCAGAGATTAAGGAAGTTCTGGATGAAATTGGCGCTTTTGAAAAAGCCGTTAAATTGAATACAGGATTTATAGACCGTCTGGTTTGCGGTCACAGCATTGATGATGAAAAGCGTGAGATTATTAAAAATGCGCGTCAGGAACTCACGGAAACCAGAAATATACAAATAATAAGGAATAAGTAGTATGGGATTGAAAGAATTTTTTAAGGAACCTCCCGCAATACCGGTTATTGAGGATGAGGCGAAAGTAAAGTCGATGTATTCGCATTGGCGGTTAAGGATTTTTTATGCATGTTTTATCGGATATACGGTATTTTACCTGTGTAAGAAAAATATTGCGGTGGCGTTGCCGGGTATTATGGATGAATTCGGGTATTCGGCGACTGAGCTCGGGCTTTTGGGAAGTTCGCTTTATCTGACATACGGTATCGGCAAATTTGTAAACGGTGTTCTGGCTGACGGATCTGATGTCAGAAAGTTTTTCCCGACGGCGTTATTGATGACTGCAATTGCAAATATTTTGTTTGCACTGGCGCCTAATGCGGTTGAACTTTTGGGTTTAAGCACAAAGCTGACCGCAATGGTTTTATTGTGGGTTCTGGCATTTTTGTGGGGTGTAAGCGGATGGTTCCAGTCTGCCGGATTCCCTGCTGTTGCTAAAAGTTTAACCTACTGGTATTCAAATTCCGAGCGCGGAACTAAATGGTCATTGTGGTCATGCTCTCACCAGACCGGAACTTTTTTGAGTTTTATAATTGCAGGTCATATTGCGGCGCATTTCGGCTGGCGTGCGGCCTTTCTGGTTCCGGGTACTCTTGCTGTCATAACTGCCTTATGGCTGTATGAAAGATTACGCGACAGACCGCAATCACTCGGTTTGCCGGATGTTGAAGAATACAGAAATGAGCCGGTAAAAGTTAAATCTTCCGACGAAAAAAATGCCGAAGACAGTATGACTTATGTCCAAATTTTCAAAAAATATGTTTTGTGTAATAAAACAATCTGGCTTCTGGCAATTGCTTATGTGTTTGTTTATATAATCAGATTTGGTGCTGAGGACTGGATGATTATGTATTTGAAAAATGCTAAAAATATCGGTCTTGATCAGGCAACAAATATGATTGCGTCGCTGCCTCTGGTTGGAATTTGCGGAACTGTTTGTGCGGGGTTGATTTCCGATAAATTGTTCAAAGGCAAAAGAGCGCCGGTGAATTTGATTTATCTCGTCGGTGTTATTTTTGCGATAATTGCTTTGAAATTTAACACGATTAATTCGTTGAATTATGTAATTATCGGGCTTTTGGGTGCATTTACTTACGGACCGCAGATGATGATAGGCGGACTTTGTGCTGTTGAAAGCAGCTCCAAAAAAGTTGCATCCGCCGCATCAGGATTTACCGGAACTTTCGGGTATGTAGGCGCGTTTTTGTCCGCTACAGGAACGGGTTTTCTCGTTGATAAGCTCGGCTCAAACGGTCAGCAAAACTGGGACGGCGCAATTTATTTCTGGCTTGTGTCCGGTATAATTTGTCTGATTCTTTGTACAATTCTCGCTATTGATGAATATAAAAAAGATCCTCATAAGGCTTAACAAAAAGCGGTCTTGTTAGACCGCTTTTTTGCACATAAAAATTTTTTCATTGTATAATAATTTTAATGAACAAGAAATTATATGTGATATCAGGTTCGTCAGGTGTCGGAAAGGGCACTGTTTTAAAAGGATTTTTGGAAAAGAATCCTGAATTTATGCTGTCGATTTCCTGTACTACAAGAAATCCGAGACCCGGTGAAATTGACGGGGTAAATTATTTTTTCCTCTCGCCCGATGAGTTTAAAGATTGTATTGAAAATGACAAATTCCTTGAATGGGCTGAATTTGCCGGAAATTTTTACGGCACTAAGAAAAAGTATATTAATCAGTGCCTTGAAGATGGTAAAGATATAATTCTTGAAATTGACACTCAAGGCGCCTTGCAGGTTAAAAAAAGAATGCCTGAGGCGGTTTTGATTTTTATTTGTCCTCCATCTTATGAAGTTTTGGAAAACCGCTTGCGCGGACGTCATACCGAAGATGAAGCCACTATTCAAAAACGGCTTAATGAAGCGAAAATTGAACTTGAACGGGCGGAAAATTTTGATTATAAAATCGTAAATGATAATTTGGATAAGGCAATTTCAGAGCTTGAAAAAGTGATTAAAAAGGAGCGTGAAAATGCTTAGCGGAAAAACTGTTTTGATAGGAATTACCGGCGGAATCGCCGCATATAAAATTTGTGAATTAATCCGTATGTTTAAGCGTCAAAACGCTAATGTACGCGTAATTTGCACTCCTAACGCTTTGAATTTTGTGACAAAACTTACTTTGCAAAATCTTAGTCAAAATGAAGTAGGTATTGAAGAATTTGAAATTCCCGATTTTAAACCCGAACATATTTCTTATGCGGATGAAGCTGATATTATGGTTATTGCACCTGCTACCGCAAATACTATAGGCAAAATTGCAAACGGGATTTGTGATAACCTTTTGACATCGGTTGTAAGTGCTTTCAAAAAACCGATTTTGATTGCGCCGGCTATGAATTGTAACATGTGGCAAAACGGGATTATTCAGGAAAATATTGGAAAATTACGTAAATACGGTTATGAAATTTTAGAGCCGGAAACGGGTTTTCTCGCCTGCGGTACGGACGGTGTCGGGCGGCTTTGCAGTCTTGAGAAAATTTTTGAAAGAACGGTTGAAATACTTAATTCTAAAAAAAAACTGTCCGGTAAAAAAATAGTTATAACAGCAGGCGGCACAATTGAAAATATTGATCCTGTCCGCTATATTTCAAATTATTCATCCGGCAAAATGGGACTTGCGCTTGCGGATGCGGCATTTAGTCAGGGTGCCGAGGTTGTTTTGATTACAACCGTTGATGTAACACGAGGATATAAAGTGATAAAGGTTAAATCCGCACTTGATATGCAGCAGGCTGTTAATAGTGAATTTGATACGGCGGATAGTGTTATTATGGCGGCGGCTGTTGCGGATTACAGAGCCAAAAATATTTCAAATCAAAAAATGAAAAAAACTTCCGCAGATGAAATTACTCTGGAGCTGGTCAAAAATCCTGATATTTTAAAAGAGATTTCAGCCCGCAAAACAACGCAAAAAGTCATTGGTTTTTGTGCGGAAAGCGAAAATTTAATCCAGAATGCAAAAGAAAAAATTCAAAAAAAAGGCTGCGATTTTTTGATTGCGAATGATATTTCAAGAAGCGATATAGGTTTTTCAAGTGATTACAATGAAGTTGTAATTTTTGATAAAAACGGTATGGTAAAAAGGCTTGAGAGAGCTGAAAAGACCAAAATTGCCGGACAGATTTTAGAGGTAATTTATGGACAAGAACTATTTGACGGAAAAAATAGAGAACTTTGCACCGCTCAGTCTCGCTGAAGAGTGGGATGCCTCAGGCTGGATTGTTGATGTACCTGAAAAGCAGCAGGTGCAGAAAGTTATGATTTGCTTGACTGTTACAGATGATGTGGTTCTTCAGGCAAAAAATCAAAATTGCGATATGATAGTTTCGCATCATCCGTTGTTTTTTGTGCCCTTAAAATACAAAGATATTAATATTTACTGCGCGCACACAAATCTTGACCGCGCTCAGGGCGGGACAACTGATGAGCTTATTAAAATATTAGAGTTGAATAACTATGTGGTGAAGTTGAATGATGGCGGATTTGTAAGATATGTTGAATATCCGTTTGAGATTAGAAATTTTACCGGAATGTTATGCAGAATTTCTAAAAATATTCGTGTGGTAAATAACAAAAATGCCTCTCAAATACATAAAATAGCATTTTGTTCTGGAAGCGGTGCGGAATTTATTCAAGAAGCGGTTGAAAATGGCGCGGATGCTTTTGTGACAGGAGATATAAAATTCCATACAGCGATAGAATGTCCGATTGTTTTATTTGATATAGGACATTTTGAAAGTGAAATTCCTGTTCTGGGTGTTTTTGCAAAGCTTTTGTTTAGTGAGGTTCAGACGGTTTTTGCAAATGAAAGGAGTCCTTTTAAATCGGTCTGAAATATTGACAATGAAATTTTACCGGATAAAATAAAAAATGTGACCATATTGGGGCGTCGCCAAGTGGTAAGGCAGCTGGTTTTGGTCCAGCCATCCGGAGGTTCGAATCCTTCCGCCCCAGATTTATATATATGAAGTCCCCGGAGGTATATTGCCGAAGGGGACTTTTATTTTGCGTTTTAGGAAATGTTTTTTATACTTTTTATTAATGATGTAATATATGAAATGTCGCAGTATAAGTTAATATGCGCTATTGTTGCTTTGTGAATAAGAGTAAATAATTTTTAACATTTAATATTAATAAAAGTTATTTATGCTAACATGTTCTTGTGTTTTATTAAACTTATTTTACATAATTAATAAAATGTAAAAATATATTGAAGAGATTATTTAATACATCGCGGTTTAATGAATACGACATATTTAAGAGGCATAGAATGACGGAAAATCCATTATTAACTGTATTATTAATTACTTATAATCATGTTGATACTTTTGAAAAGGCAATTAATAGTGTTCTGTCTCAAAAAACAAGTTTTCCTTTTCGGATATTTGTTTTGGATGATGCGTCAACAGACGGCACCTCCGATTTGGTAAGGAAATATTCTTCTATGCCCGATGTAACCTGTATAATTCGTGATGAAAATATCGGCGGCAGATTAAATGTAATTGAAGGTCTTAAACTGGTCAATACAAAATATTATACTGTTTTGGAGACTGATGATTACTGGTCTGATGAAAATAAGCTGCAAATGCAGGTTGATATTCTGGAAAATAATCCGGATTGTTCTTTTTGTGCACATAATACTCTGGTTAATTATCCTGAATTTGGAAAAACAAAAGCTTATCTCAGTGTTCCGTCCGGAAAATTTTGTTTGCCGGAGAAAAAACTTACCGGTAAAAATTATATAGAGCCGCATACATCTTCAAGAGTCTACAGAACAGAATGCCTGGATTTGGAAAATATAAAAGAGCCTCTTATTGCGACTTATGATATTGCAACTAATTTTTATTTCTTAACCAAAGGAAATTTGTATTATATAGATAAGATTATGTCTGTTTATAATTATACCAACAAAGGCGTTTTTTCCGGAGTTTCGTCATATATGCAGCGGTATAAAAGTGCAGATGTAATCTATAAATTGAATGCCGCATATAAGTTTAAATATAATAATCTTCTCGCAAGATTTTTCTCAAGAAGATTATTTCTTAATTATTTTGTTTATTTGAAACTTAAAATTACAAAAAATTCTTATAAATTGGATAAAATGTACAATAAAATTCTGACTGATTATTCGGCAAAATATCTGAATTCAAGAGAGAAAAAACCTATATATCAATTGAATTTTCCATTGAATCGTAAAAGTTCTTTAGTGTTTGAAATCAGAAGGGAGAAAGACAGAGTATGAAAATGTTGGTAACCGGCGGCTGCGGGTTTATTGGCAGCTGTTTTGTAAGACATATTCTAAATAAATATCCTGATTATAAGGTAATAAATCTTGATGCATTGACATATTGCGGGAATTTGGAAAATCTGTCTGATATTGAGAGTAAACCGAATTATAAATTTGTACACGGGAATATTTGTGATAAAAAACTTGTTCGTGAACTTATTTCAGAGGTGGATTGTGTTATAAATTTTGCGGCGGAATCGCATGTGGATAATTCAATTAAAACTCCTGAAATTTTTATTGAAACAAATGTTCAGGGCACTTTGAATTTGCTGCAGGCATCAAAAGAAATCGGTGTGGATAGATTTTTGCAGGTGTCTACAGATGAGGTTTACGGATCGTTGGGCAAAAACGGATATTTTTATGAAACAACACCGCTTTCGCCGAATAGTCCTTATTCAGCATCTAAAGCAAGTGCGGATTTATTGGTCAGAGCATATCATGAAACCTATGGTCTGCCTGTTTTAAATACAAGATGTTCAAATAATTACGGACCCTATCAGTATCCCGAAAAACTTATACCGTTTTTTATTTCAAAACTTCTGAGAGGAGAAAAAGTACCGGTTTATGGTGACGGATTGAACGTACGTGACTGGCTTTACGTATATGACCACTGTGAAGCTATTGATGTTGTTTTACATAAAGGGCGTGTTGGTGAGGTCTATAATATAGGCGGTCATAACGAAAAAACAAACCTTGAAATTACAAAAATAATTCTTGACGCTATGGGAAAAGATGAGTCATCAATTGAATTTGTTCAGGATAGGCTCGGGCATGACAGGCGTTATGCAATATCTAATGATAAAATTACCGGTGAACTCGGATGGAAGCCGTCTTTGACTTTTGAAGAAGGAATTAAGCTTACTATTGACTGGTATTTGAATAATCAGCAATGGATAAAACATCTTGAAGATAAAAGAAACGGGGTGCTTGTATGAAAGGGATAATTTTAGCCGGAGGTTCAGGGACAAGATTATATCCGACGACAATAGTTTCTTCAAAACAGCTTTTGCCCGTTTTTGATAAACCGATGATTTACTATCCGCTGTCTGTTCTTATGCTTGCCGGAATTCGTGATATACTTATAATCACAACCCCGCAGGATCAGCATAATTTTCGTGAACTTTTAGGCGACGGTTCAAGATTCGGTGTAAGATTATCTTATAAAGTTCAAAATGCACCGAACGGTTTGGCTGAGGCGTTTATAGTAGGTGAGGATTTTATTGGAAAAGATTGTGTAACACTGATTCTTGGCGATAATATTTTCTTTGGTCCAAGATTTTCCGGAACGTTAAAATATCGTACTAAATGTATTGAAAAACACGGCGGTGCTTGTATTTTTGCATATCCTGTAAAACATCCCGAAAGATTTGGGATTGTTGAATTTGACGAAAATGATACAATTTTGTCAATTGTAGAAAAACCAAAGGTGCCAAAATCAAATTATGCCGTAACAGGTCTTTATATTTACGATAATAAAGTTGTTGAGTATGCAAAAAATTTGAAGCCGTCTGAGCGCGGTGAATTAGAAATTACCGATATCAACAATATTTATTTAAAAAATAATGAATTAAGCATGGAAAAACTCGGGAGAGGTTTTTCATGGCTGGATACAGGGACGCATCAGTCTTTATTGCAGGCCGGGCAGTATGTTCAGACAATTGAAGAAAATCAGGGGATTAAAATTGCCTGCCTTGAAGAAGTTGCCTTTAGAATGAAATTTATGTCAAAGGCAAGAATTTTAGAGAGTATAAAAAATGTTAAAAACAATGAATATTACGATTATGTAAGAAAGCTGGTAAAATGACAACTGATATAAAAGAAAAAATTTTTGTAACTAAGCCGTATCTTCCGCCAAAAGAAGAATACTATGCATATGTTGATAAGATATACGAAACCGGACACCTGACTAATGAAGGTCCGCTGGTAAAAGAGCTTGAAAAGAAACTTGCGGATTATTTGGAGGTTGAGAATTTTCAGTACGTAACAAACGGCACTATAGCGCTTCAGTTTGCCCTAAAAGCGTTCGGTATTGAAGATGGTGAAATTATCACAACGCCGTTTTCTTATGTCGCAACCGCATCATCAATTTTGTGGGAAAGATGTACTCCCGTATTTGTTGATATTGAACCGGATAATTTTACAATTGACGTTACTAAAATCGAGGCTGCAATTACTGAAAAAACAAAAGCAATAATGCCTGTTCATGTATTCGGTTATGCATGTGACGTTGAAGGAATACAAAAAATAGCAGATAAATATAATCTTAAAGTAATATATGATGCTGCACATGCGTTTGGCTCTCAATATAAAGGGAAATCTCTTCTTTCATACGGTGATGTTTCAACTTTGAGTTTTCATGCTACAAAATTATTTCATACTATAGAAGGTGGGGCATGTATTGTTAAAGATAAAGAAGTAGCAAATAAGTTAGCACTTATTAAAAAATTTGGACATATTGGAGATGAGCATTATTGCCTTGGAATTAACGGGAAACAGTCGGAATTTCATGCAGCTATGGGATTGGCAAATTTTGTACATATACCGGAAATTTTAGCCAAAAGAAAAGAGATTATTGAACTTTATGATGAGCAGTTGAATAAATATGTTGTCAGACCACATGCACAAAAAGATTTGATATATAACTATGCTTATTATCCTGTTTTATTTAAATCGGAAAATGAATTATTAAAGGTCTTTGAAAATTTGAATAAACATGGTATATATCCGAGGAGATATTTTTATCCGAGCTTGAACACTTTATCATATTTGAAAAATCAACAATTTTGTCCAATATCTGAGAATATTAGTTCAAGGATTACCTGTTTGCCGTTATTTGTTGATTTAAATGTTGAAGAGGTCTATTTTATCTCAAAAGAAATAAAGGAGGCGTTATGAAAAAAATAGCCATAATGCAGCCATATCTTTTCCCGTATATTGGTTATTGGCAGTTAATTAATGCAGTTGATGAATTTGTATTGTTTGATGATGTGAATTTTATCATGCGTGGGTATATAAACAGAAATAATATTTTATTGAATGGACAGGCTCATTTATTTACTATTCCACTTGATAAGCCGTCCCAAAATAAATTAATTAATGAGGTTAGTTTAAAATTTGATGAATATGAAAAGAATAAATTCTTGAAAATGTTGCAATGTGCATATAAAAAGGCACCTTATTTTGAGTTTGTTTATCCTTTATTGGAAAAAGTTGCTAACTACGATGAAATTAATCTCAGTAAATATATAAAATATAGTATTATTAATGTTTTGAGTTATTTAGGTATAAAAAGGTTTATTAGATGCTCATCTGATATCCAAAAAGATAATTCCTTGAAAGCTCAGGATAAAATAATTGATATTTGTAAAAAAGAAAATGCCAATATATATATTAACGCGATAGGCGGGCAAGCATTATACAGCAATGATGATTTTATGAATAATAATTTAGTTTTGAAATTCATAAAAATGGACGAAATTAGTTATAAACAATTTAAAAATAATTTCGTTCCTAATTTGTCAATAATTGATGTTTTGATGTTTAATTCTGTTGAAGATGTTAATAATATGTTAAATAAGTATGCTTTAATAACAAATATGGAGAGTGTTTAGTGTTTTTATCAGAAAAGGATATAGAAAAAATAGGATTTAAGTCAGTTGGTGAAAATGTTTTAATTAGTGATAAGGCCGTATTTTACAGACCTGAAAGAATAAGTATTGGAAATAACGTTAGAATAGATGATTTTTGTGTTTTAGCTAATAATATAAAATTGCATAATTATATCCATATAGCAATGGGTTCATATTTGTTATCTGGTCCAAATTCGTTGATTGAAATGTGCGATTTTTCAGGTCTTGCTTATCAAACAATGCTTATTACATGTGCGGATGATTATTATGGTGATTATATGACAAATCCCACTATACCTGATAAATACAGAAAGATCACAGAGGGGTCAATAAAATTGAATAAACATTGTCTTATTGGTGCAGGTTCTAAAGTAATGCCTGGTGTGGAAATAGGAGAAGGTACATCTATAGGTGCTATGAGTTTAGTTTTAAAATCAACTCAGCCGTGGAAACTTTATTTTGGAATTCCTGCGAGACCGATTGCAGATAGACAGAAACATGTTTTGGATTTGGAAGTCAAATTGTTAGATGAGGTTAAAAATGGATAATCATTTTATATGTACAGTATTATTAATTACTTATAATCAAAAAGATTCAATAGAAAAAGCCTTACAATCAGTACTTGCTCAAAAAACAAACTATAAGTATAAGATTCATATATTTGATGATTGCTCAACAGATGGAACTGATGAAATTATAATGGAATATCATAAGAAATATCCTGATATTATAATACCATTTATTGCTAGTAAAAACAGAGGTTCGTCTGATAATTTTTGGGCTGCATATAAATCTGTTGATACAAAATATTGTGCAATTTTAGAGGGTGATGACTATTGGTGTGATGCTGAAAAATTAGAGGCTCAAATTATTGCATTGGAAGAACATCAGAATTGTTCAAGTTGTGCTGCAAATACACTTATTCAAAATATAGGTGATAAAAATGACGTTGTTGAAAGTGGCGAATTGATGGTTAGTGAAAAATTAATTAAAGAAAATAATATATTTAACCATGAATTTTTAAGGAAAAAATATTGCGGTTTTATAAACCATTTATCTTCAAGGATGATTAATATGAGTTTAGTAGATTTAAATGAAATCAAAGATCAAGAATCCTTTTGTTATGACAATGCTCAATTTTTTTATCTTTTGACTAAAGGTCCAATATATATGCTGAATAGAGTCGTTTCGGTTCGAAGAATGACTGGTAGAGGAGTATTTTCAAGTGTAAATGCAATTAAAAAAATACGTATGTTAATAAATGTTTTGGTAGAAGTCAACAAACAGACTAATTACCAGGTTGAAGATATTATATATGAACATTTACAAAATTATATGGGTTATTTTTTATTTATTGCTAATTTTTTAGATAAGGATAAAATTGTAAGCAGTATTCCAATTTTAAGAGATATGCAAATTTTGAGAAGTTTATATTATATATCTTCATTTAAAGATTTTAAACGTTATATTTTCCCAAGGATTTTTTTAGATCTTTGTGATATCCCCAGAGATATTGTAAGAATAATTAAAAAAAGGAGGCAGTTATGAATATAGAAGATAAAGTGGTTGATATTATGTCAACAATATTTCAACATGAATTTATTTTGGATGAAGAAATAAATATTGATAGTGTTGAAGAATGGGATTCAATAAATCATTTGGAATTAATTGTAACATTGGAAGAAGAATTCGGAATAAAAATTCCTCATGATATTGCCGTGAACTTGCACTCTAAAAGTCAGATAGTACAAGCTATAAAGGATCTTAAAAAATGAAGTTAATGGCTAAATCTCAGGAAATAAGTAATCTTTTAAATGAAATTTCTTATACCCAGGATATGATTCGTTATAATGATATTTTGTTTTATATGGAAAATTCTAATTTCTATAATAATTTTGCAATTAAATTAAATAATAGAAATTTTAAAGAAGAGTACTTAAAACTTGTTAAAAATCTTGATGATGAGAGTATAGACCTTGTGAACGAAATAATCTCACGCGCCCAAAAATATGCTAATGGCAAAAGAGCGTATAGTGTGTCAAATGAAGTTAAAGAAAAAATAATAAATACAAAATTATTTTGGGCAAATATGGTAAAGCTGGACAAAGAATTATGGGTGTATAAAAAATATTTCCTGCCGACGGATGTTATTCCGTGTTCTTCGCTTTATTATGAACATTTTATACCATTCTTGAAGCATAAAGACAAATTAAAAAACAAATCAATGATTGATGCAGGCGCTTATATAGGAGATTCGGCATTAGTTTTGTCTAAATATACAAATGAGACGGTTTATAGTTTTGAACCATTAAATAATTTAGCTGTGATGTTTACTAAAACTATGGAGTTAAATAATATTAAAAATGTTAAATTAATAGAAGAAGCACTTGGCAATAAAATCGGTGAAGGTATTATGATTGAAGATGGACTTTATTCTATAGTTGATGACAAGTGTAATACTGCTAAAAAAAAGGATGTTATAAAGATTAACACGATTGACAATTTTGTTTTAACGAATAATTTATCAATCGGACTTATAAAAACAGATGTGGAAGGTTTAGAAAAGGAACTGCTTGAAGGCGCAATAAATACTATTAAAACACAAAGACCGACTCTTTTGATAAGTATTTATCATTCTTTTGAAGATTTCTTCGGGATTAAGCCAATGATTGAAGATCTTAATCTTGGCTATAAATTTAAAGTAAGGAAACCATTTGATCAGCCTATATGTGCTGATACGATATTATTAGCTGAGGTGGATGAATAATGTATGAATTATTTAAGGATGAATTAAAACGGTTAAATCTTCTGAAAATTAAACCAAAAAATGATAACAAAATCATAAAAATTGCAATATACAGAAATCATGCATTTGAAAATGTTGCAAGTGTTTTAAATGCATTTTTAGATTTTTCGGATATTACAGCAGAATATACTTATAGTGATTATGATGACAGTTTGAATTTTCAGGTTAAAGAAAGTGATTTAAATATTCTTTGGGTTGATCTTGAACGTTATAAAACACATAATATTAAGGAATTTTTAATTGAACGTTTTGTTTATTTGCGTTCTCTGTCAAATAAACCGATATTTTTAGTATATCTTGGTGAAGAACAGGACTTCACCGGAATTAATATTCCTGATTGTTTTTATTTGTGTATTAATAATATAATTCAACAACTTGGAAATGAAAGCTATGATACTGAGAAAGAAGTTATTTCAGGAACACGTCTTTCAAGCAAGGCTTGTATTTTGATAGCTCAAGTTTTAGGATTAAAGTATATTCCATCTATTTTAAAACCTGGCATAAAAGCTTTAGTTTTAGATTTGGATAATACTTTATACAAAGGTATACTTGGCGAAGATGGGATTGATAATATTGAATTAAATGAGGATTACAAAGAATTACAGCAATATATTAAGGAGCTTAAAAATCAGGGATTTTTTGTTTGTTTGGCTTCAAAAAATGAAGAAAAAGACGTTTTTGAACTTTTTCAGTGCAGAAAAGATTTTATATTAAAGTGGGAAGATTTTACGGCAGTTAAGATAAATTGGGAAAATAAAGCCCAGAATATTTATGAATTATCTAAAATTATGAATATAGGAATGGATTCAATTTTGTTTGTAGACGATAATCCTGCAGAAATTCAAAATGTACAATATTCAGGATATTCTTTAAAAACAATACTCGCTGAATCTCCAAAGGATGCTTTAAAAATTTTGAAATTATATCCGGGTCTGTTAAAATTTAGTCATTTAAAAGAAGATGATATAAGAACACAAGATGTCCAGGCAAATCTTATTCGATCTGAATATGCAAAAACATTATCCCCAAAAGAATATTTTGAAAAATTGGGAATAAAACTTATATACTCAATAAATGATTATGAACAAATTCCCCGTGTTAGTGAATTATTTAACAAAACTAACCAATTTATTTTAAACTATAAACGATATAATCAGGAAGAGGTCTTTGCTTTAATGCAAGCATCAGATAGTGCAATTATAACTATTCAGATGTCAGATAAGTTATCAGATAGCGGAATAATAGCATTGCTGGCAGTACATTTTAATGATGGGGTACTTGTTGCAGATGATTTGACCGTAAGTTGTAGAGCTTTGGGTAGAAATCTTGAAAATATAATGATACCATATATGTTTTTAATCGCACGTGATCTATTTAAGAGCTCTTCTAATATAATAATAAATTATAAAAAAGGTGAACGTAATATGCCGGCTCTTAAATGGCTTAATACATTAATCGGTTGCGGCTTAAAAGATTTTGGTACAGTGGAATATGTAATCCCTAAAAATATAGATACAGCTGGTTTAATAATAGAGGTAAATAATGAAAAATCTAAAGTTTAATCATATTGGTGTTGCGACAAAAAATATTAATGAAGAATTAAAAATTTTTGAGATATTGGGATATAAAAAAGAATCTGAAATTTTTATAGATGAAAATCAGGGAATAAAGGGAATTTTTATATCTGCAGCAGGACAGCCAACACTTGAGTTGTTGGAAAATTTGAATGATGGCGGACCGTTAAATAATTTACTTAAAAAAGGAATAAAATTTTACCATTTGGCTTATGAAAGTCAGAATATTGAAGAAGATATATCACGTTTGGAAAAGGTAGCAGGAGCAATTGTAGTATCACCAGTTAAAATTGCTACTTACTATAAAAAAGTTGCGTTTTTATTGTTAAAAAATCGGACACTTATCGAATTGGTGGAAATCAAAGAATAGGAGATTAAAATGTCAAATTATTTGAATATTATTGAAAAAGATAAATGCACAGGCTGTGGGGCTTGTAAACAAGTTTGTCCTTTTGGGGCAATAACGATGTTAGAAGATGTTGATGGATATGTTTTTCCGGTTTTGGATGAGGCGAAATGTACAAATTGTGGTTTGTGTAAAAAAACGTGTCATATTTTAAATGCAAAATTCAATAAAGCTCAAAAGGCTTGTTATGCTGTTATGGCTAATGATAAAATCAGGATGTCTAGCTCATCAGGGGGAATTTTTTCTGTCGTGGCAGAATATGTTTTGAGACATAAGGGTTATGTATGTGGTGCTGTTTTTAATAAAGATTGGAATGTTGAACATATTATTATTGATGATATAAAAGATTTGGATAAGTTAAGACGCAGTAAATATGTGCAAAGTGATTTAAAAGATACATTCAAAGAAATAAAAAAATTATTGAAAAACGGTAAATTTTTGTTGTTTGTTGGTACTCCATGTCAGGTTGCTGCCTTAAATTGTTTTCTTAATAAAGATTATAACAATTTAATTACAATGGATTTGGTTTGCCATGGTACTCCAAATGCTAAAATTTGGCAGAAATTCTTGTCGGATAATGTGAATAAAGATGAGATTATCGATATAAAATTCAGAGATAAAAAAGAAAACGGTTGGGATCCGTATTTAGGTACTATTAATACATCTATATATACCAGAAATGCTAATAATGTTTTTAAAACATATATGCAAGCTTATTGTACTTCATTATCAACAAGAAGTGCGTGTTGTAACTGCAATTATACAAAAGTGGAACGGTGCGCTGATATAACTGTTTGTGATTTTTGGTATATATCCAAATATGAAAAAGGTTTGGATGATAAAAAAGGAACGTCTTTTTTGATGATGAATACATCAAAAGCTCAAAAACTTTTCAAAAATTTAAAAAAAGAATTTAAATTATTTAAAAAAATGGATATAGATATTTATGATTATTCTTATTATAACAATCATCATATGGCAAGACGTGCGATAGAGCATAAACACAAGCCATTTTTCTTGAAAGATTTGCGAGAAGGCAAAAATTTTAATGATGTTGTGGCTCGTTGGGTAAAACAAACTCATGATGTGGGGTTGGTTGGATTCTATTCCGGGATTAATTATGGAACTCAATTGCAATATTATAGTCTTTATCAAACAATTAATGATTTGGGATACAGTGTTCTTATGATAAATAATCCTTTGAATGCGTCCGTATATCCAAGAAGAAAAATGGAGATGTTCCAGGTTGATCCGTATAGACCTCAAGATCGTGCAGAAGATTTTGCTAATAAAGAAGCCATGCGTAGATTGAATAATCTTGCGGATAGATTTATTGCGGGTTCCGATCAGTATTTTAGGCCATCAATTTATAAAAGAATGGGTGAATATGTGGCACTTGATTGGGTCTATGATTTTAAACAAAAATATGGTTATGCAATTTCTTTTGCTGTAGATTATTTTGAAGGTGATGAATATACCAGAGCTAATATGCATTATCTTTTGAACAAATTCGATGATATTACAGTCCGTGAAAATAGCGCGATAAAACTTTTGAAAGATAATTTTAATCTTGATGCAAAAGTTTGTGTTGATCCTGTTTTTCTTTTAAATAAAAAATACATTAATAGGTTTATTGATAGAAGTAAAATTGAAACGAAGAATAAATATATTTTGTCTTATATATTAGACAGAACTCCTGAAAAAACGGATGTAATCAATGCTGTAAAAGAAAAAATGGGATTGGATTTAGAGAGTATAGAAGACCCTGTTCCTTTGTTTTTATCAGGCAAAATGGATATTCTGATCGAAGATTGGTTGAAGTATTATCAAAATGCTGATTTTGTTATTACAGATTCTTTTCATGGTATGTGCATGGCGTTAATTTTTAATAAACAATTTATGTATTTTAGTAATAAATTACGGGGTGCATCAAGATTTACAACACTTGAAGAAATTTTTGATGTATCTGGAAGGCAAGTAGACTCTGTTAAAGATATAGATAGAATTTTACAATCGCAAATTGATTATAAAAAAGTTAATGAAAAAATTGAATATCATAAACAAGATTCTTTAAATTACTTAAAAAAGATACTTAGTGAAAGAAAAATAAAGCCGATATCTACGTATGATGTTCTTATGGATAATAAGTGTAATAGTCTTTCTAAAGAAATAAGATTTTTAAAAGATTATATAAAATTACAGAAAAAGGCAGGTTATTATAAATTTAAATATGAATTTTATAGATTATTATTGAATTTAATTAATAATAAGACAATTAAGGCAAAGAAAATGAAGTATAAAGCCAGAGTTGATTTTCTTAATAGTTTATAGGTTAAAGCAGATGGATATTATAAATAATTTTAAACAAACCCAAGCATATATAAATTACTCCAGAATACTTCCATATGTCAAACCGTACTGGTTCAGGGCATTAATGGCAGTATTGATATGCATTCCGATAGGAGGATTGGATGCTGTTATTGCACTTGCATTAAAACCTTATATGGATTTGGTTATGGTTGAAAAGACCATTCAGTCGCCCTGGTATATCCCTTTTGGTATTGTCGCTTTTACAACAATACAAGGACTTTTAAATTATACCGCTACATATTTGAATACATGGGTTGGCGGAAAAATTACAAATGATTTAAAAAAAGATTTATACAAAAAACTTTTGACGTTTAATCCGTCTTTCTTTGACAAAAGAAAATCAGGTGATATTGTTTTCAGATTTAATACAGATGCAGATACGGCGTGTACCGGTTTGTTGGAGAACTTAAAGACTTTTGTATCAAGATTATTTTCTTCAATATCTTTGGTTTGTGTATTATTTTATAATTCATGGCAGCTTGCTATAATCGCAAGTGTGGTATTGGGTTGTGCATTTATGCCGCTTGCGAAAGTAAGAAAACGTATTAAAGATGTAATGGATAAATCTGTTGCAGCAAGTTCTACTGTAATTACCGCTTACAATGAAACATATGCCGGAAATAAAACGATTTCTTCTTATAATTTAAAAAATTATCAGGAGACTAAGTTTTCAGATATTTTATCCAATATCTTTACTTTAAAGATAAAATTAATACAAAGGACATCATGGCTTTCGCCAATGATGCATGTAATTGTTTCAGTCGGAATAGGTTTGGCTATAGGTTACGGCTCTCATTTGATATTGACTCACCAAATCACGAGCGGTAACTTTGTTTCATTTATAACTGCACTTATTATGCTTTATACTCCGATAAAAAATCTGGGGAATAATTTTAATGCTGTTCAATTTTCGTTTATGGCTATTGAAAGAGTTTTTGGAATGCTTAATCTAAAACCGGAGATAGTGGATAAAGCTGAAGCAAAAGAATTGAAATGTTTTGAGCATGATATTGAATTTGAACATGTTACGTTTGAATATGTAAAAAACAAACCTGTTTTAAAAGATATTAATTTGGTTGTTAAACATGGCGAAACAATTGCACTTGTCGGTAATTCCGGCGGAGGAAAATCCACATTGGTCAGTCTGCTGCCCCGGTTTTATGAAGTAACAAAGGGTGAAATCAAGATTGACGGTATAAATATAAAAGATTACACCCAGGAGTCTTTAAGAAATAATATTTCAATAGTATTTCAGGACAATTTTTTATTTTCGGGAACAATAAGAGAGAATATTATACTAGGTAAACAAAATGCCGCTGACGAAGAAATTCAAAGGGCGTTAAAGATGGCATATTTGGATGAGTTTGTCTCAACTTTAAAAGACGGATTAAATACTCAGATAGGTGAACGCGGAATATTGCTTTCCGGCGGGCAAAAACAGAGGGTTGCAATTGCCCGGGCGTTTTTAAAAGATGCTCCTATTGTAATACTGGATGAAGCAACATCTGCACTGGATAACAAATCGGAAGCTATTGTCCAAAAAGCAATAGATAATTTGATGCAGGATAAAACAGTTTTTGTAATTGCTCACCGATTATCCACAATAAAAAATGCAGATAGAATTGCTGTTATAAACGAAGGTAAACTTGTGGAGCTTGGAAATCATGATGAATTGATGTCTATAGAAAACGGTCAGTATAAGACTCTTTATGAGATGCAATTTAAGAAGCAAGAATCTGTTGTGATTCAGTAAATTTTTGTAAATTCAATATTTAAATAAGCAAATTTTATTTTTAGGTGCTTTATATGTTTGAAGAATTTATAATTTGAAAGGAAATATTTATGCAAGTAAACAAGATTTCAAACAATGCAGCATCTTTCGGTATGGCTTTAAAAATTACCCCTGCAGCCCGCGAAGCATTACAAAAAACTACAATGGAAACCATTGAAAAATTACAAAAAGCAGGTGAAGAATTAAAAGATACTAAGTTTTATCATTTGGAAATAGGTAAAAATATTTCACCGCGTATTGATTCAAAATATGCCGCATCTTATGTGGCTCCGTTCAATGTTCAAAAACCTCGTGACGAATTTTTAAATATAGAAACTATTTGGGATGGGACAGAAGTCTATGATTTTAAAAGAGGTATGAAACATACTGCAGCCATAAAATTTGAAAATAAGGCTGCAGCAATGGAAGCTTATGGAAAATTAAAAAATATGACTTCAGATTTTGATAAAGCGGTTGAATTAACCAAATTATTTGATAAAAGAGCAATTCAAAGAGAAACCCGTGAACTTGCTGAAAAAGAACGCGAACAAAAGATTATAGCAGCAGCTAACAAGTTAATGGAGCAATTTGGTGCTGAACCTCATGTTAAACCGTAATAAATGAAAAACAGATAAAAAAGGTACCTTCGGGTACCTTTTTTAATAATGTTGTAGTGTTTTAGTATTAATGTTAGTTTTATATCTTATGTAATATTTTATCTTATTGACTATTGACTTTTTTCTTTTTTTGTTCTATTTTTGCAAATAATTGGCAAAAATTAGATAAAAATAGAAATGTTATATTCAATTAAAATAAAAAATTTTTATAGTATTGGTGATGAACAATTTTTAGATTTCACCAGTCCAAAAGATGATGATGCAAGTGTTATAAAGACGAAATTTGGAAAAGTTAATAAAGTTGTTAGTATTGTTGGGAATAATGCTTCTGGAAAAACCAATCTTTTACGTGTTTTTACATTTCTTCATTGGCTTGCACATGCATCTATAACAGAAGAGAGTTCAGAAATAAGTTATTATAAACATTTTCTTATGGAAGATCTGCCAAGTGAAATAGAAGTGGTTTTTCAGGCTTTTGAAAATCTTTTTAAACTTAAATTTGTTTTTGATTATAGAAACATTATTTATGAAAAATTAAGTATTAAAAAAAAGAAAAATGACTCATTTAAACAAGTATACAAAGTCACAAGAGAAAATGATGAATTTAAAACCTCATATAGCGAATATTTGGAAAAATTAAATTATTCGGAAAGACTTCATATAAAGGGGAAAAGAAATGCTTCAATGTTTTCATATTTGTGTATTATGGGAAAATTAAAAAAACTGGGTATTAATAGGGGTATTTCTGAGCTGTATCGATCAAATTTACGAAATATGGGGGTTTCTGAGGTGAATTTTGGCGATACATGTAAAAATTTATCTAAATATTTTATAGAAGCAAAAAATAAGGATGAAAAAGATATTATAATTAAAATTCTCAGGACTATGGATTTGGGTATTTTAGATATTGCAGATACTTTGTCTATTGTAACTAATACCAAAATTCATTCAAAATTAGCAAATTATGAGATTATCAATTTATTACATGGAAATGATGAAAAAAAATTTGATGTTCCATTACTTCTTGAATCTGAAGGTACGGTTGAAAGTATGGAATTTATAATTCCACTTTTGCAAGTAATTAGTCAGGACGGTATGTTTGTTATTGATGAAATCGAAAGAAGTAAACATCCTTTAATTGTAAAAGAATTAATATCTATATTTATTAACAATAATTCAAATTCACAGTTGATTTTTTCTACACATTTACCGCTTTTACTTGAAAATAGAAATAAATCACAGATTGTTTTTGTAGAAAAAACGGATTGTATAAACTCTGAAATCTACAGATTAGAAGATTTGAAAAATGTAAGAAATGTTGAAAATTTTTCATTAAAATATGTAACCGGGAAATATGGTGCTATTCCTAGAAAGAAGAAATGTCCAAACGTATAACTTATAAAAGTATTTATATAGCTGGGGAAGGGCATCGGGAAAGAGCTTTATTAAGATTTTTCTTTGAATATTTGTTAGTCGCGGACTTAGAAAAATGTAAGATTAGAATTACAATAGAGGAAGATATGTTTGGCGGTAATAATGGAAAAGTTATCAAACTTGCAATAAAGCATTACGAATATGATAAGCGTATTGCATTCACAGACAATGATGTACAGATTGAATTAAATGACAAAAGGGAAATATATAAAGAACTTCAAAAATGTTGGAAGATTGATGAGATTCCTATAGAGACAAATTTTGATGAACTGATGCATTTTCACAATTATGATTCTAATCCTGTTGTGATTATTTCAAAACCGATAAATGTAGAAACGGTTGTTATAAGATTTTTAGGTAAAGGCGAATTGCTAAAGAAATGGGATTTAGTTTCTTCGTCCGGTTTATCTAAAACAAAAAAAGAATTAAAATCTGCATTGGGTGGTATTTTTGGGATAAAGTCAGGTGAAGATAATGAATTTAATTTTTATGTAAAGAATATTGATAGGGAATTATGTATTCAAAGAATAAATACAATTCCTCAATTAAAATTACTTTTCCAAGCAGTTTTTGGAAACAAATATTACTCTAAAAATTTTAAGAGAAAATAAGAATTTAATATTATTTATAAATTATAGCATTACTGAATATATTGTAGACTCTTTGAGTATAACTTCTTGCATCATTGTCACATCGAAAAACTCCGTCCAGATGTCGTTCACATTCTGTCCATGCATCGGAGCCGTTCAGTTGTATGGTGTGTTCCATTACCTGATGGGTGTTAATATACGGTGATAAAGGCAGTATATCATTTATTTGCATAAACGCCGGCAGTTTGTCTTTGGGGTTATCATAGCCGAAAAGACATGAATTCAGCCGTACTAACCTTTCCTCAAAACTCTTTTCGCCGTAATCATTGTCGTTGGAAACTTCGGGACCTGCAGCATAATTACGTGAATAAGCCTGTTTTCTTGATTCGTGTTTAACGTGTTCAATATTTATGGAATCTCCCCAGTGTGTTCCTGCTGTAAATCCCATTTGTTGATATATTGGATTGTCACTGCATTTTTCACCGATAAATGATAAATCGTGGCGTCCGGTTTGTTCTCTTATTTTGTATAAAATGTATGCCATTTGCTCTTTATTCGGAACATCTCCTATCCCGCAATAACCTTCCATATCAATAATATGTTTTGCGCTGTCAAAATATATTGCGTCAAACCCGAGTTCAATTGCCCAGACACAGGCGTCTATATATGCTTTTTCATCTTTTTGCCATGAAAAATTTCTGCCTTTTATTCTCAATTGACCGGAGGAAAGCGGCATGCGGATACCTGTTTTAAATCCTAAAAGATGTGCCAGATCATTGAATGCTTTTACCTGCTCGTCATCTCCCATTTTGTAATCCAAGCCTCTTGCCGTCAGATTTTTGCTTATACCTTTGTGTAAATCGACGTGGTACAATGTTTCGTCATGAGTTGTACCATCCCCGTAAAATGACGGATAAAGCTGGGAAAGAATTATACAATTTGCAGCATTGTCTGATGACGGCGGAATCATTGTCATAATTTTCATAGTATTTAGAAGCCCGTCCGAAACCCGTCCGTTTTCGTATTTTGCAATTAGTCTTGGGTTAATTTCAATATAATTTGCTGAGCGTCCCCAATTGTCCCCATTTATATAGGGGGAGGGAATATAATCAGGAATTCTTTTTTTGCCGGTCAGTGTCATAATAGTGTCAATAGTTTCATTTGGCGTCCTTTTTAACACTTCATCCGGATATGCATTTATCCATTTTTTGTAACCGCATTCATAGATGTGATTTTTACACCAGTTATCATGTTTCGGGATGTTATTACGACTTGTAATCCAATATAATTTTTTAACCGGCTGATTATCGCCGTAATAACCGGTGAAAACCGGTGTGGCGTAATGAAAATGCTTCAGCTCTTTTGAAGGCTTTTGCTGCGTTTTTTGTTGTGTTTTCGGATATGTGTAAAATCCAAGTACCGGTGTTATTCTCATATTATTAGTAAATCACGTAAAAAATATTTTTGCTAAAAAGGCGGCGGGCAAATTGCCCGCCGCCTCCAGATAAGTTATTAATTATTCGGAAATTCTTCCCGGAACAACGACTCCGCCTTTAAGGTTCTTTTTGTAATATTCAACGTGCGGCTGGAGAACGCTGTCCAAAACTTCAGGGAATTCAATACCCTGCATAATTTTTTCAACGATTTCCTGATAAACAGTTGCGAATGCTCTCAATTGAGTCATAGCGCCTGCAGCTTCCGGGGTTAATCCCATTCCTTTTGTTTCAACTGATTCGTTGAAGAAAGCGCCCATGCTTTCGTAAGATTTTTTCAACGCATCAATGTAGCTTTCTGCATTTTCTCTGCAAACGCCGTGGTCTTTAGGTGTTGTCAGTGCGAATGCAAATTTGTTTGCAGGGTTAAAGTGAGCTTCTGCACTGTGGTGCATTGCATCAGGAACTTTTGCAACCTGTTTGAGAGTATTTTTAACTGATTCATTTTGCATTTGTGCGTGCCAGTAAACGGTGTTTTCGAAGATTGAACCCATATACTGGTGAACTGATGTCAAAATTCCGTTGAGGGTTGCATTTGCCCAGAAAATACCTTCTTTTAAGGCAATATTTTTATCAAGATCAGCGGTTAGAGCGCGGGATGAAATTTCCTGAGCTGCTTCAAGCATTTGAATCATATCAGCCTTTGCCATACCTGCATAAGCCAGTGTAAACAAAGCATGATCATCAAATGCAGAGAATCTTCCGCCTACATCATCGTGGATATAAAGATCTCCCAGCCAGCCTTTTTCATTTGAAGTTCTTCTTAGCTCGCTTTTTTCAGCATTGCCGTCAGTTACTGCTATAAAGTGTTTAGAAGCAAGTTCTTCATAGTTTGAATGTCCTTTTGCTTTGTATTCATTTTCAAGCATTGTTTGAATTCTTAAAAATCCGTCTTTTGTTTCAAAAGTCGAGCCTGATTTTGAGGCGATAAGATAATTTGATTTTGTAATATCGCCCAATCTGTATAAATATCTTTCTAAGCTTGCGGAATCAACGTCAGAATAGAAAAGGATTTTATCTTGATTTACGTTAAGTCCGTTTATGCTGAGCATGTGTTCAACTGTGTGTTTTGAGCCGCCGATGCCTAGTACGCTTAATTTTTCAGCGCCTGTTTGATTTTTTAATCTTTCAGCTAAAGAATAAATTTCATTAACGCGTTTAATTTGTTCCTGCGGTAAGTTTACCCAGTTTAGAAATTGTCCTTTTTTGTTTGCACGTGATGAGAATTCATTTACGAATTCAGATACTTTTGATGAGTATTTGCCGAAATCTATTCCGGTAAATTCTGCCGATACCCCGAGATTTTGGGATAAAACTGCTGTGTTTTCTGTCATTATGACCTCCTTTTTAAGTTCTTTTATAATTTCTTTTAAATATTTTTCTTTTTCGTTTATCGGTGATGTTATAAGATTTTCAATATTCTGTTCAAAGTTTTCGGGTAAAATTTTGCAGTTTTCTTTTGCAAATTTAATTAATCGTTTTTCACCCGGATGAAGCTGTTTGTTTAGTGCAAAAATCACGTCAAAATAGCTTGCCAAAAACGCGGTTATGCGGTGATTAACGCTGTTGACGTCGCCTCTTTTCACGGCGAGCAGAATCTGATCCGTAAAAGTTGCCGCCATTTTGCCATATAAAAGCGGAAGATTTTTCGCGATAATATTTTTTGCAAGCTGTTGGGGATATTCACTGTTAATTCTGTCTTGCAAATTTTTGTACCAGCCGGCAGGATCATATAGGATTTTGGAATTTTTAATATTATAAATAAAGCATGTTGAATACCCGACAGAGGCGCCAAAATTTTTCCAAATTCTGTTGATTTGTTCCTCAATCCATTCGGGTGAACGGTACATAATGTCAATTCCGCATCCGGAATTTTTTAAAATCCATTCGTCGCCGTTTTCAAAAAAATTATTGTCAATTTCGTATTTTTCAGCAAATTTTTGTGCAATTTCGCGTCTTTTTTCAATATTTAATGGATTTTTTACGTAAAAATATAAATCATAATCGGAATTTTCATCGTCATAACCGCTTGCGGATGAACCGCCAAGTGCTATGGCTTTTATATCTTTGTCATTTTTAAATTCTTTTATTATTTGTTCTATAATATTCATATAGCACCTTTACAAATATTATACTAAAAAAATATCTAAAGATATTTATGTTTATAGTATAATTTTTTTAGGAAAGACTGTTAATTAAAAAGGAGGCCAAATGGGCAAAATAGAAATTACACACGAAATTGAAAATCAATGCTGTGTATGCCGAGGAGTCAAAGGCGTACCTGCACCAATCCCTCAAGAAGGTGAATGGACAAAATGTAAAGAAATTAAAGACATATCAGGTCTTACACACGGCTGCGGATGCTGTGCACCTCAGCAAGGTACCTGTAAATTAACACTTAATGTTAAAGAAGGTGTTATTCAGGAAGCTCTTGTTGAAACTATCGGGTGTTCAGGCATGACTCACTCTGCGGCTATGGCAGGTGAAATCCTTCCGGGCAAAACTATTCTTGAAGCATTGAATACTGACCTTGTTTGCGACGCTATTAACGTTGCAATGAGAGAATTATTCTTACAAATCGTATACGGCAGAACTCAATCAGCATTTTCTGAAAACGGTTTGCCGGTAGGTGCAGGTCTTGAAGATTTAGGCAAAGGACTTTGCTCTATGGTTGGTACTATCCACTCAACCAAACAAAAAGGCGTTAGATATCTTTCATTGACTGAAGGTTACATCTTAAAAATGGGTCTTGATAAAAATAACGAAGTTATCGGTTATCAGTTTGTTAATCTCGGCAAAGTTATGGACGCTATTAAAAAAGGCGTTGATCCTAAAGAAGCCTTTGAAAAAAATATCGGTACTTATGGCAGATTTGCTGATGCCGTAAAATATATCGATCCAAGACAAGAATAAATTTTTGTGTCATCCTGAACTTGTTTCAGGATCTCAAAAGTTAATGAGATTTCGAATCAAGTTCGCAATGACAGTTTGATTATGATACTTAAATAATAAAGGGAAAAATATATGACAGTTAAATTTGAAGGACAAGACAGACGCGAAGCTACTTTGAAAAAAGTTTTGCCCGAATACGGGTTCAAATCTTTGGAAGAAGCCCGCGATTTATGTTTATCTAAAGGCATCGACGTTGATGCTATTGTAAAAGGCATTCAGCCTATCGCATTTGATAACGCTTCATGGGCATATACTCTCGGTTGCGCTATCGCTATTAAAAAAGGTATTAAAACTGCCGCAGAAGCTGCTGAAGCAATCGGTTTGGGTTTGCAGGCATTTGCGGTGCCAGGCTCTGTAGGCGACAGCAGAAAAGTTGGTATCGGGCATGGTAACTTAGCAGCTATGCTTTTGAGAGAAGAAACAAAATGTTTCTGTTTCTTGGCAGGTCATGAATCTTTTGCTGCTGCTGAAGGTGCTATCGGTATTGCAAGAAACGCTAATAAAGTCAGAAAAGAACCTTTGAGAGTTATCTTGAACGGGTTAGGTAAGGATGCTGCTTACATTATTGCAAGAATTAACGGCTTTACTGCTGTTGAAACCGAATATAATTATAAGACAGGTGAATTGAAAGTTAAAAAAGAAATTCCGTTCTCAGACGGCGAAAGAGCTAAAGTTAAATGCTACGGCGCTGATGACGTAAACGAAGGTGTTGCAATTATGATTAAAGAAGGCGTTGATGTTTCTATCACAGGTAACTCAACTAACCCGACACGTTTCCAACACCCTGTTGCAGGTACTTACAAAAAATGGTGCTGGGAAAACGGCAGAAAATACTTCTCAGTAGCATCAGGCGGCGGTACAGGCCGTACACTTCACCCTGATAACGTTGCAGCCGGTCCTGCATCTTACGGTATGACAGATACTATGGGCAGAATGCACGGTGATGCTCAGTTCGCAGGTTCATCTTCCGTTCCTGCTCACGTTGAAATGATGGGCGTTATCGGTATGGGTAACAACCCGATGGTAGGCGCTACAGTTGCTGTTGCGGTTGCTGTTGAAAAAGCAATGGCTTAATGAGTAAATTATAAAAAAGCAGGTCTTATGACCTGCTTTTTTGTTGCAAAATTTTAAGAAATTTGATATAATAATTCCAAAATAAGGAGGAAAGCCATGAAAAATAGTAAGTTTAAAAATATCGGGGGGGGGCGACTCTCCTAGATAGACAGGACAAGGGTTTTGGCGGTATTGGTTGTGTAAAGTTACTAAGATACTATGGCACTAAGGCACTAAGAGGTAAGTGTTGGCATGGTAAATGCGACTTACCATGTCATCCTGAACTTGATTCAGGATCTCAAAAGATGCGATCCCGCCACCGAATTTCAAACACTCGCAAGCTTGTGTTGAAATTCAACCCCCGCCCTCAAGGGGTGGGGGTAAGCCCCGTGAGCGAAGCTCACAGAAAATTCTTAGTGCCTTACTGTCTTAGTAACTTAGTATCTTCCCAAAAAGCCGCCTTTACCCTCGCTGAAGTGTTAATCACCCTCGGCATAATAGGCGTTGTAGCAGCAATGACAATTCCGACTCTCGTCACGAATTATCAGGAAAAACAAACTGTATCAAAGCTTATTAAGGCATATGCAGCTATTACTAATGCATATACAATGGCAAAAGCAGAAAATGGAGACTTAAATACCTGGGGGTTTGCCGGTTCTGCCGGGTTTGTGCCGGATGAAGATGGTAATAATACTTATAACGATGCAGCTTTTAAAAATGCAGGTACTTTTTGGAATATGCTTAGACCATATTTGAAAAGCTCAAAACTTATTTTAGGAAATGGCGATGATCAAGGGGAAATTGCCGGATATGAAGCATACATGTTGAATGGGACCAAATCAGGCGGTAAACAGGTCGCTTTGTTGGATGTTGCGGATGGAACTACATATACAGGCGGTTGGATAAATAATCCTAACTGTAGAAATAAGACTGTTTGTGGTGATATTGCAATAGATATAAATGGTTGGAAAACACCGCCAAATACTTTTGGTAAAGATAAATTTTTCTTTTTTATATATAGAGATGCCATAATTCCTATGGGGCTTGCTGATGCAACAGAAAGAACATTTGAAGATGCTTGTGACAGGGATGGCAATACAAGCGGTAATGGCTACGGTTGTACTGCCTGGGTTATTTATAATAAAAACATGGATTATCTACACTGTGACGATTTATCATGGGATGGTAAACATAAATGTTCTAATTAAAAAAGCAGGTCTTATGACCTGCTTTTTTATCTGTAGTTCGTAAATTGCAGCGGATAATCGTATTTTTCTTCATTTTGCCGTAGCATTTGAATTACCTTTTGCAAATCATCTTTGTCTTTGCCGGAAACTCTTACGCTGTCACCTTGAATTGACGGCTGGACTTTCATTTTCATATCTTTTATGTCGGCTGAAATTTTTTTGGCAAGTTCAGGTGTCAAGCCTTTTTTTAGTTTGTAAACCTGTCGTACATTCCCACCAAGAGCATTTTCAACCGGCTGCGCATCTAAAATCCTTATACTTAAATTTCTTTTTACAAGTTTTGACTGTAAAATGTCATAAATATTTCGTAATTTAGTCTCGTCTTTTGTTGTTATTGTAATGGATTTGTCTGCATCTAAATTTATATCTGAGCCTGAATCTTTAAGGTCAAATCTTGAAGAAACTTCTCGCTTTACCTGATCAACAGCATTAACAAGCTCTTGTCTATCAAATTCAGATACTACATCAAAACTGCAATCTTTTGCCATAATAACCCCCTTTTTTGAAAATTATAACATAAAAAAGGTAAGAATTGAATTCTTACCTTTAAAGGGGAATGTATATTAAGGATTTTTCTTTTTAAATAAATTCATTAAATTGTTCCAGCCGTTTACTGCCACATTTTTGGCGTTCTTAAATAAATTGCCTCCCGTGGTTTTTATTGTATTCCAGCCGGATTGAATTCGCGGACCTAATTTGGGCAGCGAAATATTCGGAGCTTTAATTTTTTTACCTAAAAATATTAATGCAATTGTTGCAAGAGTTCCGATAATAGCGGTGTTTCTTATGGCGCGTTTTGTCTCTTTATTTTTTTCTTCAAGTTTTTCAAATTTATCGTTCGGTAAAACAGGTCGCATAGGTGCAATTCCATAACTTGGATATGCTCCGTACATTGGCATTATAGGCATAGGGTTCATCATAAAACTGCTTGGAATATCCTGATATATCACAGGAGTTGTCATCATATTTTCAAAATCCATAACCTATTTCTCCAATTACACATTACCTTATTTATATAAAGTTTTTTTGAGGACAATAATTTACTTTTGAGGTAATTTTGTAAAGATATGTAACAACAAAAGCTTTTTGTTTAAGCTATAATAATTTTTATGAAACGTATTATTGATGCAAATTTGAATAGAGCCTCCGAGGCTTTGAGGGTTTTGGAAGAGATAACAAGATTTATTCTGGATGATAAGGATTTATCTGAAGAGTTAAAAATTATGCGGCATACGATTAATCATGTGCAGAATACTGATTATGCGGCATTGCTTATGGCGCGTGATACGGAGGGTGATATTGGTGCCGGCATAAAAAATCCGGATAAACGCTCCGGTTGCGAAACAATCTTTAAAGCTAATATAAAACGTTTGCAGCAGGCATTGAGAGTTCTTGCTGAATATTGTCCTGAAAATTTCGGGATGCTGGAAGATTTGCGTTATAAATCATACACTCTGGAGAAAAATATGTGGGATAAATTAAAAGAAAAATATAATAAACTAATGCTTGAGGACAAAAAACTTTATCTTGTAACTAATTCAGATAAATTTGAATCCGAGGATTTATTCCTGGATGCTGTTGCATCAGCTTTGAAAGGCGGGGTTGATATTTTACAATTGCGAGAAAAACATATGCCTGCCAATAAAATTATTGAACTGGGTAAAAAGGTTAAACTTCTTTGTGCGGAGTATGGTGCAACATTTATTGTAAATGATCGCGTTGATATAGCATATGTTCTGGAAGCTGACGGTGTGCATCTGGGGCAGGATGATATGGATATTGAATCTGCAAGAAAAATTCTCGGGGCTAATGCAATTATCGGGATTTCAACTCATGCTCCGGAACAGGCTCAAAAAGCTGTTGCGGATGGCGCTGATTATATAGGTATGGGACCTGTATTTACAACACCTACAAAACCCGGCAGGCAGTCAGTGGGCTTAGAATATGTTAAATGGGTCTGCGAAAATATTAAAATTCCGGCTTTTGCAATAGGCGGAATTGATTTAGATAATGTTCAAGATGTAGTAAATGCTGGCGCCAAAAAGATTGCGGTAGTCAGGGCAATTATAAATTCTGACAACCCCGAAAAAGCAGCGCAGGAATTTTTGAAAGTTTTATAGTATAATCTTTTTAAAAGGAGACAGTATGTACGGAATAATTTTAGCAGGCGGTTCAGGAAGCAGATTGTGGCCTTTGTCAAGAGAGTTGTATCCAAAACAGCTTTTGAGCCTTAATTCGGATAAAAGTCTTTTGCAGACTACATTTGAAAGGCTTAACTCATTTTTGCCGGCTGATAAAATTTTGAGTATCACAAATACAAAGCATGTTGCTAATGTTAAGATGCAGGTAGATAAAAAAAGTATGGTTTTATCAGAACCTGTTTCAAAGAATACTGCCCCTGCCATAGCGCTTTCAGTAAAATATTTGACGGAAAAAATAAATTCAGATCCGATAGTGCTTGTTATGCCGTCTGATTTGGAAATAAAAGATGTTGAAAAATTTCAGGATGCTGTTAATAAGGCTGTACGGCTGGCACAGGAAAATTTTGTAGTAACTTTCGGGGTTAAGCCTTTATATCCTGAAACCGGTTTCGGGTATATTAAAGCAGACAGTGCAGGTAAAGTTGAAAAATTTGTTGAAAAACCTTCTCAAATTACCGCACAAGATTACTTGAAAGACGGCAGTTATTTTTGGAACAGCGGTATTTTTATGTTTAAAGCATCTGTTATTTTAAAAGAAATAGCTGCATTTGCTCCTGAAATTACTTCTATATTGGAACGATTTAATTTTGTAGAAACTGACAATGTTCCGTATACAGAGTTTGAAAAAATGCCGAATATTTCAATAGATTATGCTGTTATGGAAAAATCCCGGAATATCAGGATGGTAGAGCTTGAATGTGACTGGAAAGATTTAGGCTCTTGGCAGTCTATTTATGATGTTAGCAAAAAAGATGCAAACGGAAATGTTTTTGTCGGGCATGTTCTGGATAAAGATTCAATAGGTTCACTTGTATATGCTTCGTCAAAACTCGTTGCAACTATAGGGCTTGAGGATACCGTAATTGTTGAAACTGAAGATGCAATTCTCGCGTGTAAAAAAGACAGAGCTCAGGAAGTAAAAGAGGTTTACGAAACATTAAAACAGCAGCATGATGACACACAAATGGTTCATAAAACAGTCTACCGCCCATGGGGTTTTTATACCGTTATTGCTGCGGGAAAAGGTTTTCAGACCAAAATTATCCACGTAAATCCGGGGCAGAAACTGTCTGTGCAGTCGCATAATTTCAGAAGTGAACACTGGGTTGTTTTGAGCGGTACGGCAAAAGTTGTTCTGGAAAGCAGAGATTACATTTTGTCTCCGGGACACAGTATTGATATTCCCGTTAAAGCAATTCATTCTCTGCAGAATCCTTTTACTGAAGACGTCGAGGTTATTGAAGTTCAAAAAGGCGACGTGCTGTCGGAAGATGATATCATTAGATATGAAGATATGTACGGCAGAGCGTAGTTAAGTCTTTGTAATAACCTTCATTTAATAATTCGCGGAATATTTTAATAGATGTAGGTGCAAGTTCCTGTGCATATTCTTTATCAAGGTATAATCCTTCAATAAAACGTGCAAAAAGTTCTGTTGGCTTTGTGTAATATTTTTTGTTTTTATTGATTTTGGCTGAAATTCGTGACTGTTTTTTTTGATAAGATCGCAGTCTTATATATGCGGCAAATGCTTTTGGCATATCGGGAAAATCTTTTTCTATGGTATCTATTGTATAAATTCGTGAATTCTTTTTCCAAAATCCGCGGATTAATTTTACCCTGTCGTATTTCAAAAGATATTTCGCATCGGATTTTTTAATATATTTTTCGAATTCTTTGAAGCGTTTTGAACGCATAAATTGAGGATAATCAACTTTAATGATATTTTCTTGTTCTTTGATTTTTGTTTTGATTAAGCTTTTGTGTTGTTCTAAATTTTTGCATAATGAATTTTCATCCACAAAGTGTGTAACTTTTAACAATTCTGTTTGTATGGTCGGATTTGAAGTCTTAAAAAGAACCTCAAGACTGCCGCCTGTTTTTGGCATATCGGGTTCAATTTTTGAATGAACGTAGTGCGCAAATTCGTGTATCAGAGTCGGAACTTTTTTATATTCAGGAAGATTTTTGGATATATCAATACGATTTTTTAAAAAAAATCCATGGTGCCCACGTGCTTTGGTTGTTGTGTGGACATCTATTCCGAGATTTTTCAGATATTTTATCAGTTCTTTTGCTTCCATATGATTATTATATAATAATTGCTTAAATTAACAAAATAAGTCATAATATTCAGGCTCCTAATTCACATTAGATATATACCACGCCTTATAATGTCGGTGACCCTTTAGAATAAACAAATCCGACAGGCTTTAGGTGGTGCGCCTGTCGGATTTCTTCACATCGACTATGAAAATGTTAGGGTGCGGCTTTGCAGCCGAATAATTTTTGACAGAAAAACAGCCGTCGCTAAACGGCCGAACTCATATTTGGTAAAAGGTTAGTGTGTAGGAGAAAATAAAGAAAAAGAAAATGGTTTATACTTTATGTATGCCACACATTATAAGATATATAACGTATATACTGTGTATTTTTTACATTTGTTAATGTTTTTTTAAACATATAATTCTTTAAAACGTTAATATAAAATTGCAATATAAAAATTTTTCAAGTAAAATATTTATATTGAAGGGGATATGGAATATGAAAATTGAGGCTAAGAATCTTATTAAAATATATGGCGATAGAAGCGTTGTAAATGACGTTTCTTTTGAAGTCAACAAAGGAGAAGTGGTTTGTCTTTTGGGCCCGAACGGAGCAGGTAAGACAACGACTTTTTATATGGTGGTCGGACTTATTAAGCCTAACAGCGGATGTATTTTGCTGGACAATCAGGATATTTCCGCCTGGCCTATGAATATAAGAGCAAAGGCGGGAATTGGATATCTTCCTCAGGAAGCTTCAATTTTTAGAAAACTTAGTGTTGAAGATAATATTAAGCTCGTGTTGCAGATGAATGAAAAATTGACTCAAGATGAAAAAAAACGCAAGCTGGAAGAACTTTTGTCCGAATTCGGTATATTAAAATTGCGTTCTTATGCTGCGGTGTCATTATCAGGCGGTGAAAGAAGAAGGGTTGAAATTGCAAGAGCATTGGCGGCAAGTCCTGATTTTATGCTTTTGGATGAACCATTTGCAGGTATTGACCCTATTGCTATCGGTGAAATTAAAGATAACATAAGAAAAATTTCCGAAGATAAGGGGCTTGGTGTTTTGATTACGGATCACAACCCCAAGGCAACGTTATCTATTACTGACAGAGCATATGTAATTTTTGACGGCAAAATTAAAATTCAGGGCAGAAGTGAAGATGTCGCTGTTGACCCTGTTGCCAAAGAGTTTTATCTTGGAAAGGACTTTGCGCTTTAATGAGAATACCTAAAATTACTATATATGACAGGTATATTTTTACTCAGGTACTATTAGCAACATTTGTCGCAATTTTGCTGTTTACAATTGTTTGGATAGCGCCGGAGATGCTTTTAAATACAATAAAAAGAACTTTAGCCGGTGAGTATGGTGTCAAAACGGCAATTCTTGTGCTGTTTTTTGAATTGCCTAAAATTTTGGGTAAGGCCTTTCCTGTAGGGTTGCTATTAGGAACTTTATTTACGTTTGATAAACTCAGTAAAGATTCTGAATTGACTATTTTTCGTGCAGTCGGAATGTCTTTTTCCAGAATTATTGCACCGGTTATTGTATTGAGTATTATTGTTACTTATCTTTGTTATTTTACCGGAGATAAATTGATACCTTATGCGGCATATAAAATGGGAATGATTCATGGGCATGCGCAGTCTACCCAGTTTATTTATACCCAGAAAGATAAGAGCGGACATCCGACTCAGGCGGTTATTGTATCAAAATCCAGAGTCAAAAATTTATTTAATGTAATTGTTTTGGACTTTTCTAGTGAAGTTTATTCTGATGTTCATCAATTGTCAAATATATATTATGCTAAAACCGGTCTTGTGGAGGATGATAAATGGGTTTTGAATAATATTGTTCAATATAAGATTTCGAGTGATGGCATTTTTACTAATATTGGCAAATTTAAGCGTATGTCAGTATTGGATCCGGAATCGGCTAAAAGAGCGTATACTCTTATGGCATATTCAACTAAAAAAGAACGTGAAATTAATAACAGAGATTTGCATAATTATATAAAACTTTTGAAAAGAGAGGGAATGGATGAAGAATACAGATATATGCTGAATAAATATCTGCAAAGATTTTTCCATCCGTTTGTATGTATATTACTTGCGATTATGGGATGTTTGTTAGGTTTCAGTAAACCAAGAGAACAGCGGTTAATCGGGTTTACAATTGCAATAGGATGTATTTTTGTTTATTATATTACTCTGCCGTTTTTTGATCTTCTGGCAGAAAAAGGGGTTTTGCCGCCTTTAATCACGGCTATATTCCCTCCGGTTGCCTTCATGTCAGCTATTATTGCATTTTATAAATCAAAGGATCTGTAATGAAAAGAATTATTATTTTATTGTTAATCTGTTTATCTGTGAACTTTGTAGAGGCAAAGCCTATTGAAATCTCTTATGATAACGGGATTTATCATATAGTTTTGACCGGTGAAAAGATAAGGCGCCGTGTGAAATTTGTTGCGTCTGAAAGTCTTATGTCAAATAAAGAAGCTCATATTAAAGGTAAATCAGAGCTTACAATAAATGCAGGTTTTTTTGATCCTGAAAACGGTAAAACTATATCTTATGTGGTTACTGACAGAAATACTGCTGTGGATCCTATGTTTAATGAAAATATATATACAAATCCAATTTTGCGAAAAAATTTGGATAAGTTGTTAAATCGTACGGAATTTCGTGTTGTTGAATGCAATAATAAATATGAATATCAGATAACAGAACATAAAAACGGTGTGGATTTCGGCTGTAATATTATAACTTCGGCTCAGGGCGGACCTATGATTCTCCCTCAATTACGTCTGGAAGAAGAACTTTTTGTTATTAAAGATAAAGACGGTAATGTGGTAAGGGAATCTGCTTCTGTTTTGCATAAAACGCCAAGAACTATTATCGGAATTAAAGACGGTGATGCACATATTTTAATTATTACCGATAAAAATCCGATGGATTTGTATGAGGTTCAAAAATTGTGTAAAAATTTAGGCTTAGATAGAGCAATGGCATTTGATGGCGGCAGTTCAACTTCTTTGAACTATAAAAAAGAGCTTGAAGTAGTATCTGATGAAGGCAGCGGCAGATTACTTAAATCTTTTATGATTATTCCCAAAAAATAAGCCTATTATTGTAAAATTTTAAGAAATTTGATATAATAATTCCAAAATAAGGAGGAAAGCCATGAAAAATAGTAAGTTTAAAAATATCGGGGGGGGGCGACTCCTCTAAGTAGAAATAGCAAGGGTTTTGAGAGTCAAGCAGGGGGAATGTGTCTTTTCGACGACGCTCCCGCCTCCGGCTCCGCTATAGTCTCAAAGACACATTCCCCCTGCTCTCAATCATGTGACTTTTGGGAAAAGATACTAAGATACTATGATACTAAG